>JBLINZ010000071.1:0-18346 GCA_047639375.1 Mariniblastus sp.
AGATTCCAAGGAATCCAATTCGCCCTGTTTGGAGAGATCCGACTCTAAAGCAAGCCGTTCCATTTCGTTTTGAAACTCGGCGTGCTGCGTCTCCAAAGCCACTTGCTTCGCCAAGTCCAGGTCCGCTATTTGGCGAGCATATTGCGATTTGAGTGATTCCAGCTCATCCTGTTTTGCCGCTTCCAACTCTTCCAATCGTAATTCGAGCCGACGCTCATACTCGATTTCCAGTGTATCGAGCTCAGCCTGCTTGGCCAATTCTAGCTTAGATTGCTGGGCTTCGATTACGTTTTCAAATTCCTCGTTGAGCGAATTCAATTCCCTCTGCTTGTTCGACTCCCAGTCAACCAATTGAGCCTTGGTCATTTCCAATTCGCACAGAATTTCGTCGTGGTCAATATCGGTTGAACTAGCCGTGAATGGGGCAATGACCTCAAACTCGGCGTCGTGAATTTTGTTGTCGTCAATCATCAACTCAGACCCCAGATCCATATTCGAATCAGAATCACCTAGGATGCGGGAGTCGAGATCATCGTGAGCGGAAACAGGAGAACTGCTCTGCTCTTCCGCCAATTCTGCTGCGCGGATTTCTTGCTCAAGCTCCAGGTTGTTTTGAGTTGATTCGTTAATCTCAGAGGCCCGGATTTCTTCTTCAAGCTCCGGGTTATTCTCAGTTGATTCGTCAAATTCAGCGGCTACTGACTCCAACTCGAGTCTCGTGCCATCGTCTTCATCATTTTCAAATTCGCGTTGATCACGAGCTCGGAAACTCGCCGGGGCAGCGTCTACTGCTTGCCCCATCTCGGAGGCGATTGGTGAAGACTCCACATGATCGGCAGCGAAGGTATTCTCTTGCTTCGTTTCGGAATTGAAATCTTGAACATGATCAACGCTCGCGTTCGTTTCGTTTTGCTCGTCAATTTCAGCTGAGAAATCAAATTCGTCACGAGAACCCAGATCTAAATCGACTTTGGGACCGCTGCTACTCTTGCGATCCACGATTTTTTGAAATTCGCCCTCGGACGAATCGTCATCATCAAATGCATCTTCCTGCGTAAACGTGTATTGATTAACGACCGAATGGGGCAGTGCTTCATCATCCGCGTTTTTTTCGTCAAACCCAAACTTTGATTGGCCGGGCTTGGGAGGGCGCGAAGACGCACGTGGCTGAAACACGTCGTCGAATTCGTCAAGCGATTTTTCGAATTCTTCTCGACTGACAAGTTTATTGGTAATTCTTAATTTGTCGGGTTTTTTAAACTCGCGTGGCGGCTCGAGTGCTGGTTCTTGATTATTCTCAACTGGGTCGTCTACTTTGCCTGGCCGAATCGCCATCATAATGATTGGGATCAACAATAGCGGTGAAAGCCAAGCCAGTGTCATTGGGTTGTCCATGACGTAATTTAGCCAGCTTGGCTGGTCGGGAGTACCGACAACGGCTTGTGTCTCGGATTCGCTTGATTGCCCAAGTTGAGACGCATCATCGACGGCCTCATCAGAAACTTCCGTTGCCGATTCTGGGACGGAAAACGGCTCCTGTTGGCCAGACGATGGCATCGGGCCAAGATCGACTTGGGGAGCGGAAGCGGGAGTGTCGGCAGATTCGCCGTCCTGAAGCGGTATTTTCAAATTAATCAGACGCATTCAGTTCTCCATGATGAGCAACATTCGCTAAAAATTTAAAAACCCCAAAACCACTTTTCGGCGAATGACGAATGGAATTGGGAAATCTAAAAGGACGAAATCCTGTTTATCCCCACCAAATTGACCAAAACCTAGTCAAATTGGTGGAAGGTGGAATTGTAGGCCGTAGTGTATGATATTGAGGTATCTTAATCGAAATCTTTGGAAGTTTTTACACTCATATTTTGAATAGCCTTCCCCGTTCCCCAGTATTGCCTGTAATTCGAGACCGTCAAATTCTGACTAAGACTAGGGGATTACGGATGCCATCTTCCTAAATCGCTTGGTTTCTGTGAATATGTCGTGCTTCCGTTTGTCAAAACGTCGATGACGATGGAAGGTCGGTATTGAAAATCTGAAGTTTGGAATCAGGCAAGTTAAGTGGCAAAAGAGACAATAGTAGATTTCGCAAAGTTTGATCATGACAACGTCCTTGTGAATCGCGAAGAGATTTGCAAAATCAACCCGCATCGCTTTGAGATGCTTTTACTCGATGGAATTTTGTACATCGATGAGGATTTTGCGGTCGGCTTTATCGATTTACAAGAAGACGCGTTTTGGATTCGGGGTCATTTCCCGGACCGCCCGCTGATGCCCGGTGTGCTGATGTGCGAATCCGCAGCTCAGCTGTCATGTTACTTCGCATTGACCAATAAAATGGTCGATGAAGGTGGCTACGTGGGACTCGGTGGGCTTGAAAGCGTTCGATTCCGTGGCCCCGTAAAACCTGGGGACCGGCTGACCGTAATGCTCAAAAAGGGCAAAGTCCGAAGAAACGTAATGTTTAGTGCTGAATTTCAAGCCTACGTTGGGCAGACGCTCGTTGCTGATGGCGTCATCAAAGGCGTCGCGTTGGGCTAAGCGACATTAAGCCTTCCCACAGCAAGCGATCTCGCCTAATCGTTAATAGATTAGCCTGTCGATTTGTCAAAGCTAAATTTGAGGACCATCCGCTTTGGACAGTTGGGAATCGACGTCCTTACACTTTCGTATTCGGACTAACGAAAATCGATGCATGCGATCGCCCACAACACGCTCTCGCAGGGCTGACGGCCTCAACCACGTCCCAATCGACGCTCAAGTTTACTGAGATGGGCAAGCGACGTCTTGCCAGCTACAGCCTGCCCAAGACCAGCCGACCCCAAACCCGACCAATAGGTTTTTCATCTCTGGCGTCATATCGCCACGAGCTCGCATCTGATTGATCAAAATGGGCAAGGTCGACGACACGGTGTTACCGATATCGCGCAATAGAATCGGAACCTTGTCTTGACTGACTTCCATCACCGACTGCAGCTCGCTGAGCATTTTATAAGTCGCTTGATGGAACAGATAAAATCCAACGTCTTCGTGGGTCATTTTCGAGTCTTTGAGAACTTCCAAAAGCATATTTGGGATCGCGCCGACCGTGAAATTGATCAACGCGGGACCGTCCATATACAGATCGCTTTGCCAGCGCCGGCGATGCCGTGGCTCGATGGCTTTTGCTGGATCTCGGAACCCGTTCTTTGTCGCCAACAATGTGTTGGCTCCTTTGCCGTCGGTTCCGAACTTGAATCCCCACATCGACGGCTGATCATGCGTTTCGATCAACGTTGCCGCTGCTCCGTCCCCAAAAATGGTTCGCAGGCTTCGATCTTTCTTATCAATCAGTTTGGTATAGGTTTCAGCAGTGATAAACAGGATTCGTTTAGCTGCCCCCGACCGAATCAAACCATCACAAAGCGACAAGCCATAGACGAACCCACTGCACCCCAAATTAAAATCGAGGGCGCCACAATTCGTCTGCAACCCCAAGCGGTCTTGAATCAGGCAAGCCGTGGTGGGCAGCGGATAGTCCGGCGTTTGCGTGCAAAAGAACAAAAAGTCTATCGTCGAGCGATCGATATCAAACTCATCGAACAACTTCTCGGCTGCCTTCACACCCAAATCTGAAGAACATTCATCGGGCGCCGCAATGTGCCGATTGTAGATACCGGTCTTCGAAGAAATTAGCTCCATATCCCATTTCGGATTATCAGCCATCAAGTCTTCGTTGGTCTCGATGCGTTCAGGAAAGTGAACCGCGATCGGCCCGATCGCTGCGTACTTTGCAGATGTCCCTAGATCCGTCACAGATTTACCTTTGTTTCGGCTCGCAAGCCTTACTCGTTTGGTCGTGATTTTTCGTCTTCAGAACTTCTCAAGCTACCAAATTTAGCCTTCCCCGCGAAGCCGACTAGAAGCCGAAAACCGCCGTTATGATCGACAAACGCCAACCCGATTTTCCTGCTCGGCATCCATTCTGCCCCACGACATAAGCTGAACTCAGCCTCGACGTCGATCCCACCCAATCATCGGTTCAAATACTACCGGCGGGTACTTCAGCTATCATTCTACCCATTTGAACAGTCATATCGGCAAAGACTTGGGCCAAACCGGGTCGTGTCAAGCAAGTCCTATCCAAACTCTCGAACACAAATCCCTCCGCCGGGTGACTCTAGACCGGACTCTCCGACTCGAAAGCTAGGCAGCGATCCGTTTAGGCGCCCGCTGGTCGGCCAGTTTTTCAACTTCAAGCCGATTCAAAACCTGGAATTCCTGGCCTTCAGTCGGTTGCAGCAAAACCAGCGATCCCGAATGAAGCATCCGAGGGAAATAGAACCAGCTTTCCTCTAACATAGCCGGTTCGAAACCAGCTGAAATGAGAACCAAGTCGGTGCGAACATGCGAATTGGCGATCCGCCCGATCGCTGACCGAACATCGCCGGGCACCAACTGCGTTTTGGCATCGGTTGCCTTCAGCACGCGGTGCATCTCAATCAGTGCCAACGGTGTCCGTTCAGGCCCTCGGGCGTCGAACTCATCCACGCCTGTGTAGCGCACCTTGGGTGACACGCCGTACTTCTTGGCGACTTGGAGCATGTTCAGGCAACGGGTGCCGTTGCTCATCCCAATTTCGACAAAGGACCGAAATTTGTGTTTCCGAATCAATTTGTAAACCGCCCGGTCACAAACAGGTTTCGCGAGCATCGTAAGATGCAAAAATCCAAATGAAGAAAGTGGTTTCACGATAGACACCTGCCCGTTAATGATGAGCGTCAACAACTCTGAAGAATACTATTATTCGTCATCGGCAGAACAATCCGTAAAACCTTACGCCATTCGAAACAGGTGTTGTACTCCTTGCCTCCCTCATCCTCACCGATTTCGTTATTCTTTGAAAGGCTTGCGCTAATTAAGCCTTCAGCTCAGGCCGGACAACCGGCACAACTTGCCAAGCTCGTGGCAGTCTCGAAAACAGCCAGATAATTCAAAACCAGATCTGTTTTGCAAACGTATAGTTGCCGGCAAGCCAGACCGGAAAATGGACA
Source organism: Mariniblastus sp. (assembly GCA_047639375.1). Classification (GTDB taxonomy): domain Bacteria; phylum Planctomycetota; class Planctomycetia; order Pirellulales; family Pirellulaceae; genus Mariniblastus. The sequence continues at coordinate 5,037 of JBLINZ010000071.1, forward strand.
TTCCGGGTCCCAAAAAACGCCCCACAGCTCATTACGACTCCGACGTTCGGAATCAAAAATCGCCAGACGGTGAGTTCGTTTGAGCAACCTTGGTTGCTTCTGATTGCAAACCATCCCCAGTGGATGTTCACTCCCTACGCCCAACGGATTTGGCGTGCACACAACAACCATGATGGTTTTGATTCGAGCGAGTTACGCTTCGCCGAGTCGCATGGTCAATGCGTAGTGAGAACGAACCGATGTCCTTTAAACCAACCGAAGCCAGCGAACAACGCCGGCTACGATTCGAACAATTCGAACAACGACTCGTGATGTCTGCCCAAGCCGTCGCCAGCGTTTTGCCGGAACTGGATGTCGCTGCCCCTGCCATCACGCAACTGGATATCTCAACCGACCAATCCGCTACCACCCAAGCTTCTGATATCGCCGCACAGTACGGACTCGACGGATCCGGCCAAACGGTCGCCGTGATCGATTCCGGGATCGCCTGGGATCACTACGCACTGGGCGGCGGCTATGGACAAGGCAATAAAGTCGTGGGCGGATGGGATTTTGCCGAAAACGATGCGAATCCCTACGACGACGGACCCGCTGGATACCACGGCTCCCACGTTGCCGGAATCATCGGCAGCACCGACGATCAATACCAAGGCGTGAGCTCGGGCGTCGACCTGGTCGGGCTACGCGTCTTCACAGATTCAGGCGAAGGAAACCTGGACTGGGTCGAGCAAGCGTTGCAATGGGTCCATGACCACAAAGATGATTTTGCCAATCCGATCACGACCGTCAACCTCTCGTTGGGGACCTCCTGGAACGCCGATTCCATGCCAGAATGGGCTTCCCTCGAAGACGAATTTGCCCAACTAGAAGCTGATGGTTTGTTCATCAGCGTGGCGGCCGGCAACTCGTTCTTGACGTTCGGCGAAGCGGGCTTGAGCTATCCTGCGGTAAGCGAGTTCGTCGTCCCCGTTGCCAGCCATGACGCCAACGGAAACATCAGCGATTTCTCACAACGTGATGATAGCGTTCTCGTCGCGCCGGGTGAGTCGATTCGAAGCACCGTTCCCGACCACCTGTTTGGCGGCACCGAAAACAATCGATTTTTGGGTTCTACTGGAACCAGCATGGCCGCCCCCTACGTGGCGGGAGCCAGTGCGGTCCTGCGTCAGGCCAACGAGTTCATGGGCGTGACCGACGTTAACCAAGATATGCTGTACCAGCAATTCCGTAACTCCGCCGATCAAATTTACGACACCGTCACTGGGGGATATTACTACAAAATCAACCTCGACGCCGCATTGGCCTCGGTGATCCATGACCGTCATGGTGACACGGGCGAAACCTCGACCAACGCCGGCATTCTAACTGGCGGCGAATCGATTGAAGGCGTCATCGGAAAAATTTCGGACGTTGATTCTTTCCATTTCACCGCTCAACACAGCGGCCAAATCACGCTTAATTTTGAAGTCACGGATAACCTCGTCCCCTTGGTCGAAGTCAACGGCGCCAACGCAACAATCACCGGCCACGAAGTCATCTTCGATGTCGTCGCTGGGCAAGAATACAATTTCGCGGTGGCGACCGCGGACGGCACCGGACATTACAAGATCAACGTCATCTCTAACTCGGGAGCAGGCATTGGATCGAACGGTCCAACCGAGGCAGGTTCCGAAACGGCAAGCGGCGTGATCGACTGGGGCGTGATCGTTTCAAAACAATTTTCTGGCCAACAAATCAATGGTAGCCAAACATTCGAATTAACCACCGTGCGAAACGGGTTGCTTACGATCGAAGGCGGAGTCCCCGCGGGTGACTCGCTACGGGTAGAAGTTTACGACAGTCAAATGCGGCTCGTCGGCACCACGCAATCAAACAACGGTGAGTTACGACTCGATGTGAATGCAACGAAGGGTGAGAAATTTTTCGTCAAAGCCATTGGCAACACCGACGACGCCAGCTTTCGGGCTTCGAATCTGATCTCCCTGACATCAGGAAATCTCTTCGTGCATGGGACCGATAAAAGCGACTCGATTTCAGTCGACGCGTCGCACGGTTTCGACATTGAAGTGAATGGCGTCCACTTCCAATTTGCCCAATCTGAGATCCAACACATCACAGTTATCGGGCATGCAGGGAACGACTCGATCGAGCTCCAACTGGGTTCTGAGAATGACCGCGTGAACACCCGGACCAATGGATTTTCTGCCGCCAACTCCAAATTTTCATTCAACGCATTCAGCTTCGAAACCGCCTCCGTTGACGGGGGCGGTGGCAATGACCTGGTCTCGATGATCGGCTCAGCCAGAAACGACAGCGTGGTCTCTGGAATGGAAAATGGGAAATATACGACTCGCTTGACAACAGGTCAGACCACCGCCTCAGCCACGGGATTTGAGCTAGTTCACATTGTCCAAACTCAAGGCTCCAATGCGGCCTCGTTCACAGGCACTCAAGGCAACGATCTATTCGTCTCGCGTGGCGAACGCAGCTGGTTGAAAATGGACATCGGCACGACGCTCATCGTCGATGGCTACGATTCCATCCACGTTAAAGGCGGTGGCGGAACCGACTACGCCAATCTCTTCGATTCAGCCGGCAACGACCGGTTTGTCCTGAGTCCCCGCGCCGCATCATTGACGACCGGCTCCTATGAGATCGTAATTGGCAACATCAGTCGCATCAACGCGTTTTCAACCAGTGGCCATGACTCAGTGACGTTCAATGACTCAAGTGGCGACGATATTTTCAACCATCGTGCCGGCCTGAGCATACTCAACGGGAATAGATTCACGTCGCTCGCTTCTGGGTTTGCCGACGTCCACGTCAACTCAACGGGTGGCAATGACTTCGCTCAAATCTACGATACGTCGGGGAACGATTTGTTCTACAGCGACGCGGGCGACACGGAAATGGTGGCGACTAACCTGAACGTTGCCACGAAGGGATTCAAACAAGTTAATTTGATTGCCAATCACGGCGGGCAAGACAGAGCGTTCCTCAATGGCACCCACCAAGCGGACGTTGTTATCGCCGACGGCAATACCACTCGAATGAAGATGTCCAACGGCCAGACCACTCGCGTTGTCGGGATGGATGAGACGACCCTCGACTTGCGTCAAGGTCTTGATTTGGCGTTCTTGACTGGAACCGAAGGCAACGATCGGCTGGACGCGAGCTATTCCCAAGTCGAATTGGAAACGACGCTCCAGCTCTTGCGAATGACGAACGTGACACACACGCATTTCGATGGAAATGGCGGGATTGACGAAGTCAACCTGCACGAAGTCGGCGAACTGGATCTGATCGAGTCGCTGGGAGACCAAGCCGTCGCCTTCTTGAACGACCATACCGTCAACGTCAATAATTTTGATTCTTTGGCTGCCGAAACCGTCGACGGCGCGCTCGCGGAATATGATCTCGAGCGAGTCGATTTCCAATATCTCTTGCGTGGAAATTGGCAGCGAAAATAATACCAGACGACGAGAGTAAGTCCCCAAACGACTGGCCAACCTCGCACCCAAGCCGTTGCGTCCTATCACCCAAACGATAGATCATTTAACGATTAGCCGGCAAGCGACACTGCCAAACTCAGGGCATATGTAAGCGTGCACGCTTGGCCCTCGACGGCAAACCACCAACGAGGGCTCTTCCTCGTTCACGCATCCGGGTTCCCATTCTCACATTCGGCTCATCTGAAAAAGTCACATCTTCATCAGGTTCGACGGTTTCTGCTCTGGATCCACCAGCAATCGAGTTGTCTGTACCGGCGGACAAGCGATTCAGTCTCTTTTTCAGATCGGTCATTGAAAAAAATGACTGGCGTGATGGGTTTCCAAGCTCAACTGCTTTACACTTTCCCTCATGTCAGCCAACCACGAATTCGAAACCACGCATTGGAGTTTAATCGTTTCGTCGCGACTCGAGGACACCGACGTTCGCCAAGCGTCGTTGAGCGAGCTGTGCGAGGCGTATTGGTATCCGTTGTTTGCCTATTTGAGGAGGAAAGGCCATGGGCCGGAAGAATCCGCCGACTACGTGCAAGGTTTTTTTGTCGAGTTGATCGATAAGGATTTTCTGGAATCGGTATCGCCAGAAAAAGGCCGTTTTCGGTGGTTCATGATGTCGGCCATCAAGAGATTTGTTTCAAATCTGCTGGAAAAAAAGCACGCCCTCAAACGTGGCGGCGGTGTGAATCGATTCTCGGTAGACATCAACGATGCTGAGCGAAAATACCAGCTGGAACCGGTTGACGGTTGGTCCGCTGAAAAACTTTTCGATCGACAATGGGCTTTAGCTGTTCTGAAGCAGGCCCTCGATGAACTGGAAACGGAACAAACGTCGCGGGGAAAACTGGAGCTCTACAAGGCGCTGCAACCGACTTTGTCGGGTATTCCTATGACCATGGAACAGTATGCGGAAATTGGAGAACAGTTTAGTATTCCATCGGGAGCCGTCAAAGTCGCGGCATTACGCCTCCGTCAAAAGTACCGGGACTCGATCCGCGAGATAGTCGCCCAAACGCTGACCGACTCCCAAAATGTCGGTGAAGAACTGAATGAACTCTTGTCCGCCCTGCGAGGATAACGCTAAAAGTACGAGGATTCACCGCTTTTCGCGGGTTAGAATAAAAAATCAATTTTGTTTGTAACCCACACGTACTTTTCCTGATTTGTTGGTAGAGCATTTAATTTTCCACCGACATCACTCAAAACGATCATGAAAAATAACCAGTGTCCTCAGTGTAAAACCCCCGTCACCGACGAATTGCCCGGTGGCTTGTGCCCTCCATGCTTAATGGCGGCCGCCAGGTTTTCCCAAGAGAATTACGATCGGACCCAAGCTATCCCCGGTTCCGACCAAACTCCATCGATCCAAAACATGGCTCGGCTATTTCCCGAACTAGACTTCATCGAATTCGTCGGACGAGGCGGGATGGGTGCCGTCTACAAAGTTCGTCAAAAGAATCTTGACCGGATGGTCGCCCTCAAAGTCTTCCTCGATCGACCGGACGATCCTGAATTTGCAGCTCGATTTCAGCGTGAGGCACGCGCCCTCGCTAGGCTTAATCACCCCAATATCGTGACAGTTCACGATTTTGGGATCCGCGACGATGTCCATTACCTAATCATGGAATTCATTGACGGATTGAATCTTCGGCAGCTCACCAGTGAGGAGAGACTGGCGCCTGAAATGGCGCTGCAAATGGTTCCTCAGCTATGCGATGCCCTGCAGTATGCTCACGACAATGGCGTGATCCATCGCGATATCAAACCAGAAAACCTGCTCTTGGACACGGCTGGCAGGATCAACATCGCCGACTTTGGTTTGGCCAAAATGTCGGGCAAGGAACACAACGGGACGTTGACGCGAACGCAACAAGTCATGGGCACACTCAACTACATGGCTCCCGAGCAGCGTGAACGTCCCACGGAAGTCGACCACCGTGCCGACATTTATTCGCTGGGTGTGGTGATCTATGAATTGCTAACCGGCGAGCTTCCGATTGGGCGTTTCTTGCCTCCCTCCAGTAAATCATCCGTCAACACAGAGCTGGATGAAGTCGTAATGCGGGCATTGGAAAAAGAACCCGATCGACGCTACCAACAAGCCACGGAATTCAAGACAGGATTTGAATCTGTGAATGCATTTGCTCCGCTGCAAACACCCGTTCCGCCAGTCAAGCAGGCGGTCGCCGCGGGGGGCAATATGGACGGATTCCAGCGTCCCAACGGGACTCGGTTCATGCTGTCGATAATGGCAGGCCGTGAAAAGAAGGGAAATTGGATTCCCGGCAATCCTCACATCGCGTTCTCATTGATGGGAGCCATCGAGCTGGATCTCACGGAAGTCGAAGCCACCGAAGTCAATCTCACCCTGATTGCTTTCATGGGGGCCGTCGAAGTCATCGTTCCGCATGGAGCGACAGTCGATTCCGATGGGTTCGTGGTGATGGGTGCGATCAGCGATAAAGTCTCTCGCGAGGGCGGCCATTCGAATATGCGGGTTCGAATCCGCAGCTGGGGCGCAATGGGTGCTTGTGAAATCCGAACGCCGACACGGAAAGAAACACGAAACGCCGAATCCGTCCAGAAGCATTTCCAGAAACAAAACAAGCAGCATCCGTTTCGTGAGCCGCCCGAACACGATGTCACATGGGCCAACGGCACGATGATGCTTTACAAATTATTCGCCTTACTGGTTACGTTTGCGATTCCCGTGATCTTTATCGCCGATGCGTACAGCAACATTCATGGCGACTCGCTAAAAATGATTGGGATCTCAACGGCAATCTTTGCTGGATTTCTCTGGACGTGGTCAGATTATTTGCGGATTCTAGTCGGCGCCTCACCTGAGAACACAGATTCCGAATCGCTCCACAAACACCATTCCTCTTCGAAAACTGGAACCCTGATTCGAACCGTTGCGATGCTCTCGCTGTTTGCTTGTCCTATTTTCTTTGTGATGTCAAATTACTCACACTCGCATGAGGAAGAGACATTTCGTTTCGCCGGATTTATTGCAGGCATTTTCGCGGCCTTAATGTTTGTTGCCGCTACTAAAATCGAGGAATTCTTTTTTGGAAAACTGCACGAATAATCGCTTGATTCAACCGCTGTGATATCGCGGGAAAGATTTGTGGCTTTTGACGCCGATAAATGGGTGAGGAAATTCATCAAGTCATCAAGAGATGAAAACCAACCAATGACGCACCAAGAAAGCGAAGAACGTGGAAAAAAAGTCCGTCCAATTCAATTTTCGTAAATCGATAGATCGCCGCACCATTCTCCGAGGTGCTGGTGTCTCGTTGTCGTTACCGTTCATTGCCGCCATGTCACCGGCATTTGCCAGCGATGACGCGTCTCTACCACCCAAACGATTCGTCGCCATGACGCTGGGGCTCGGCCTGCATTCGAACAACTTGAACCCATCCAAGGCTGGCCGAAATTACCAACCCAGCCGATACACGAAATCGATCGATGACCTTCGCGAAAAATTCACCGTCATCTCAGGTTCCTCGCATCCTGGCGTCGGAGGCGGGCATCGCGCTGAAGCCAGCATCCTGACCGCCAATCCCGTTGGCAGTTCTGGCCGAGCGAAGAACTCAGTTTCCATCGATCAACACCTCGCCAAACACCTTGGCAGTGATACTCGATTCTCCTCGTTAGTACTTAGCAGTTCAGGCAACAACAGTCCGGCTTATACGGAAAACGGAGCCATGATCCCGGCAATGTCGTCTCCGTCAAAACTGTTCGACCAATTGTTTGTGACCGACTCTCGGGCCGAACGAGAGAAGCAAGCGATCCGAGTTCGCGAAGGCCGAAGCATCATGGACTTAGTCAACGAGGACGCCAAACGCCTACAGCGAGAACTTGGCACGGGCGACAGGGAACGGCTCGATCAATATTTCGACAGCGTCCGTGACCTGGAAAAACGAATGGCGAAGTCTGAAGTCTGGGCCAAGAAACCCAAGCCCAAGGTTGACTTCGAGAAACCAATCGACATCGGAAACAACAATGACTTTATCGGCCGCCAGAAACTGATGGGCGAAATGATTCGGCTCGCACTGGAGACGGACTCAACTCGTTTCATTGTCTATCACCTGGGGGGTTCCGGTGGAGCCATTCCGATTCCAGGCGTTGACGAAGGCTACCATTCACTTAGCCACCACGGCTTGGACGAACAGAAGCTTGAACAGTTGGCGATTGTCGAAACAGCGATCATTGCCGCCTGGGGTGAGTTTCTTCGAGGATTAGGAAACGTCAACGACGGCGGACAAAGCCTGCTCGATCAGACGTCAGTGTTGCTCACCAGCAACCTGGGAAACGCCTCAAACCATAGCAACAAGAACATGCCAGTCATGCTTGCAGGTGGCGGATTCAAACACGGTCAACATTTGGCATTCGACCAAAAACGCAACTACCCGCTGCCCAACCTTTTCGTGAGCATCATGCAGAAAATGGGCCTCGAAGAAAACAAGTTCGCCACCGGAACGAGTACCATGACAGGACTGAAGTAGTCGTGGTGGTCCATTCAAACGAGGCGTGAGTTTTGCCTGCGAGCTCCGAAGAATGAGTAGATTGCCACCTCTCGATCCTGCCGAAAAACGTCCCCACTCAGGTTCATTTCCGATCCCGTGATTTAAACCTGAGGACATGCATCCTGGCGTTTGAATTGCTTAAAAGACACAGGCCAGATACGTGAACGGGTTAGTTAAATCGTTCTTGCAAGGTGATTGTGCTGGCAACCAAGACGGGCATATTTGCCACGCAACGGTGATATACTTACGCCAAAATCTGCTGCACAACATCGCCGTGGACGTCGGTTAAGCGATATTGCCGTCCTTGAAATCGGAACGTTAGTTTCTCGTGGTCAATTCCTAGTTGATGCAATATTGTGGCTTGTAGATCATGAATATGAACTCCATCTTTGACAACGTTCATGGCGAGGTCATCCGTTTCACCAAAGCTAATTCCTGGTTTCATCCCGCCTCCCGCCATCCACATCGTGTAGGCGTAGGGATGGTGATCACGTCCCCAGCGGGCTCGATTGTTGATGTCGCCTTGAATGAAGGGCGTTCGTCCGAACTCTCCGCTCCAAATGACTAAGGTATCGTCCAGCATGCCGCGCTGTTTTAAGTCCAAGACCAACGCCGCACTGGCTTGATCGGTATCCCGACACTGCGTGTAAAACTCGGTCGTGATGCTGTTGTGCTGATCCCAGCCAGCGTGCATCAACTGTGTGAAGCCCACTCCGCGTTCAGCCAGCCGGCGAGCCATCAAACAGTTGTGAGCGAACGTCCCCGGCTGCGTCACGCCAGGGCCATACATCTCAAGGATTGACTGCGGCTCATCTGAGAGGTCCGTCAGCTCAGGAACGCTGGCCTGCATCTTAAACGCCATTTCATATTGGCTAATTCTCGCGGCGATTTCAGGGTCACCAAATTCCTCCAACTGTCGCTGATTAAGTTTCGCGATTTCATCAAGCCATTGCCGACGCAGCCCCCGACTCATCCCGCTTGGATTAGAAAGGTACAAAACCGGATCACCCGACCCTCGAAATTTGACTCCCTGATGTTCGGAGGGCAAAAAACCGCTACCCCAATAGAAATCGTAAAAGATCTGACCGCAGCTGGTATCCTTGGACACCGAAGTCATCACGATAAAGTTTGGCAAGTCATCGGCGACGCTCCCCAATCCGTAATTCATCCAAGCACCCAGGGTCGGCCGACCAGGAACCTGCCCGCCACTCAGCAAAAAACTAATCGCGGGTGCATGATTCACCGAATCGGTGTGCATCCCCTTCACAAAAGTCAGCTCATCCGCGATCGCGGCAGTGTACGGCAGCAAATCGCTAACCCACGCACCACTCTTGCCGCGTTGCTTGAAGGGCTCAATTGGAGCCAGCATCAGCTTCCCACCGGCCTTACCCGTCATCGTGCTGAAACGTTTCCCGGCAATGTAACTATCTGGGACCGGCTTGCCATGAAGCTCGGCGAGTTTTGGCTTCCAATCAAACAGATCAGCGTGAGAAGGAGCTCCGTTTTGTAATAAAGCGATGACGCGTTTGGCTTTAGGAGCAAAATGTGGCACTGATTTGAGACCACCGTGGTTACTCGAATCCGGGGCAACATTTGATTGACCTCCAGCAACCGTCGACGACAAACCTGATTTGGCCAAAAGGCCTGCCAATGCAGCGCCGCCAATCCCGGTCGCCGTGCGGCCGAAGAACTCACGGCGCGTCGAATGTAGTCTATTTTGTTGGTAAAAATTCATATTACCTCCGTGTCGGTGGCCAGTTTCGAACCTAATGGGCTGTTCGGATCGTCAATCTTGCTCGCATCTAAATGGTCTAACGTCTGCTGAAAATCCACACCCCAATTGGCTTCGATCTTCAATTCCGAATCCGAAACCGGATGAGAGATGGTTAGCGAAACCGCAACCAACATTAAGCGGAAACTATTGAACTGCTCCCGAAATAGTCGATTGTGTCGGCGATCACCGTGGCTTGTGTCACCGACAATGGGATGTCCCATATGATTAAAATGCCGTCGAATTTGATGACGTCGGCCGGTCATCGGCTGAACGCGAACCAGGGAATAACGGCTATGCGGATACTTGCCGGTGGAAAATGGGACTTCCCAGGAGCGGACCGTTTCGAATTTTGTTATCGCCGGTTGAGGTGGCTTGTTTTCATCGGCAAGCCGATCAACGATCCGGTCGGGTTTTTCCTTGAGCGGCTCATCCCAAACCCCGAACGGATTCGGCGTTCCTCGAACCAATGCCACGTACTGCTTTTCGACGGAACGGGATTCAAATTGTTGTGCCAGCCGTTTCGCCATTTCAGGATTCAATCCAAACAGCAGCACGCCCGACGTCGGGCGGTCAAGTCGATGCACAGGAAAAACCGGCTGGCCAATCTGGTCACGCAACTTCTGCATTGCGAACTCACGCGCTTCCGCCGCTATTCGACTGCGATGCACCAACAATCCCGCAGGCTTATCGATCGCAACGAGATGCTCGTCTTGGTAGGCGATCGTAAGTGATTGAGTAGAGATCATGCTTTTTCGCTGGAGTCGTTTGTGATCGCTTGCTTCTACGAAGGGCTGGCCTGCTACTGCCGAGTTAAGGCTTCATCAAGATTGAAGACGGCCAAACACAGACTCGTCCAGCTCGCCAGTTCGACAGGATTGAGTTCAGCATCAACAGGTGACGCGCCGAGATTCACGAACTTGGATGCCGCGTCCGAATTGGCCGCGAAATGGGCACGCGTTCTTGCCAACGCTTGCAACAAAACCTCTTGTTCTACTATCCCTGCCCGGCGTGAAAGCAAACTACGAAAGACCAGATCCAAACGGGCGTGAGGCTCCGAATCGGCATTCATCGCCTTGCTCGCCAAGAGCCTCGCGGCCTCGACAAACATCTCATCATTGAGGGTATTGAGCGCGTGAAGCGGCGTATTGGTTCTAAACGTCTTGACTGAACAAGTCATCCGATCGGCGTTGTCAAAGAACATGGTAGGGGCCGCGATTCGCCGCCAGAAAGTGTAGAGACTGCGTCGATAAAGTTCGTCCCCGGTTCCAAGTTGGTATTTCTTCTTGCCGAAACTCGCCTCTTCCCACACGCCTTGAGGCTGATAAGAATTCACTGGCTCGCCACCCACCTCTAAGACGAGACCGCCACTCGCAGCCCAAGCAAGATCCCGCAGCATCCAAGAAGGCATTCGAAATCGACTGGAGCGTGCCATCAATCGGTTGTGTGGATCCAATTTTTGCAAGTCCGGAGTGGATTTCGAACTCTGTCGATACACGCGACTGTTGATAATCGTCCGGACCATGTGCTTGGTGTCCCAACCCGACGAACGATACTCGGCCGCTAGCCAATCCAGTAGCTCCGGGTGACTCGGAGCCTCACCTTGAACGCCAAAGTCTTCAGTCGTCTTGACCAATCCGATTCCAAAAAACTGTTCCCAAATTCGGTTTGCAGCGACTCGCGCAATCAACGGATTGGATTCGTCAAACAACCAATTGGCCAAATCTAGCCGATTGGCATTCTCGATTGCTTGATTCTCGCTAGACAAAAACCGCTCAGGAATCCGAGCGTGGACTTCATTGAGTGGCTCTCGATAGGAGCCTCGATTCAATCGAAACGATTTCCTTGGCTGGGTCACGTCAGCCATGACCATCACGTTTGGGATTCGTTTGTTAAGACCCCTGAGCTTCGCTTGCAATGCTTCCAAACGTTTGACGTCCGCAGTGTATGATGCCTCCGATTGAAAAAATACTTTTTCGACGACTTGGTTCTCGGCAGGGGTTCGTCCCAATTTTGGCTTCCGAATCGTCCTCAAGAGCTCTTCGTCTGATTCCGAATTGCCATCTGCACTTGCGTTCGGAGTGCTGAGTAATTCAATCTGTTTCGATTCCCAAACAGCCTGCTGGGCTCGCAACTCAGATTGACGATTCTCTACCGTCTGCTGGGCTGGCTTTATTTTGTCTACCAGCGCGTTGCGCGAGCGATCTTGAGAATCCGTGGGACAAGCCAACACGGGTTTGGTTTGTGGATCACCGCCACCCCCGTTGATCGGTGTTTGATTGAAGAACGCGAACAGAGAGTAATAGTCGTCCTGAGTCAGCTGGTCATATTTATGGTCATGGCAACGGCAGCAATTGAACGTCAGGCCCATCCACACAGTGCCTGCGGTCTCTGCCATATCCATCACGTAATCAACTCGATTTTCTTCGGCGATTCGACCGCCTTCGCCATTGATGGGATAGTTACGATTGAACGCCGTGGCCAAAATTTGCTCGTGGGTAGGGTTCGGCATCAAGTCGCCTGCGAGTTGCCATTTTGAAAACTGATCGAACGGCATGTTTTCGTTGTAAGAGTTTACGACCCAATCCCGCCATGGCCACATCGCTCGCTCGTTATCGCCTTGATAGCCGTTGGTGTCAGCGTAACGAGCGGCGTCCAACCAGACCCAAGCCATTCGTTCGCCGTAGGCTGGAGATTCCAAAAAACGGTCCACCATTTTCGCGTACGCGTCAGGAGACTCATCGGCAATGAAGGCATCGATTTGCTCGATCGCGGGCGGCAAGCCGGTTACGTCGAGGCTTACTCTGCGGATCAGCGTCTCCCGATCCGCGGACGGCGAAATCTTCCGACCAAGCGAAATCAGCTTGGATTCGACAAACGAATCAATCGCGCTGTCCGAATCCCGCCCGGTCTGTTTAATAGGAGCGTAAGCCCAGTGTTGCCCCCACGTTCCACCTTGGTCAATCCAGCGTTTGATTATTTCGACTTGAGCTGGAGTTAGTTTCCGATTTGAATCGGGAGGCGGCATCAATTCATCTTCATCATCGGAGCAAATTCGCAGATAGAGATCGCTATCGCTGGAGTCACCGGCAACGAAAACGACTTGCGCATCATCTTCGACGTCTAGCCTCAAGTCGGCTTGCCGTTGGTTGGCATCCTGGCCGTGACAAAAGTAACAATTCTCGCTCAAAATCGGTTGAATGTCGCGGCTAAAATCGACGGCAGGTTCCTCCTCCTGGGCTTGAACTCGCGCAACCGAGAGCCCCGGAAACATGCTGAGACACACCCCTACCGCCAGGATTTGAATCCAGAAATTTCGTTTTGAGTAAATGCGAATATGAATCACGGTCCGTACTAATTGAGTGAAAGAGACAACGAACAGACGAACACGACTACTTTGATTCGCCCCCTTGAGGGCCGTAGAAAAACACCCAAGTCGAAAAGTCTTCCGTGAAGTCGAAAAAACGATGATCGACCCCGGCGGGAACAAATAGTACTTCG
>JBLINZ010000072.1:0-18294 GCA_047639375.1 Mariniblastus sp.
CAACGCATCTGCAACCGCGATTATGCGCACCGCAAAATCAATCAATCGTTCTTCAATTGCATTTGCCTGTTCGGCATCTCCCACGGCTCACCTTCAATGACTAATGACTAATTCCAAATAACTAATGACTAATTCCAAATAACTAATAACTAATAACTAATTTAATCACATCTCATGGCAGGTCGTATCTCCTTCGCACAATCCATTCAACGCCCAACAAGACCACAAACAAACCCATGATCCAGCCGTTATCCCACAAGGGGCGGTCCACACGGACGGTGGTCGTTTGGGGTGCGAGGTTGAGCAAAGACGATAGCTTTTGAAACTCTGGGATGCTCAGGCACTGCCCACCTGAGACATCTGCAATCCTTCGCAGGCGATCAATTTGCATATCCGTGTTGGCCATTTCTGGCTTGATGTCCGCCACTTGGAACTCGGTCGTGCTTGAGATATCGCGGTCGGCATCGTTGGCCTCCATTCGATAGCGGCCCGGACGGGGCGGAGAAAAGTAACCCTCGTAAAGGCCGGGCGTGGTCATGTCAGGCCGAAGTGTAACGCGTTGAGACGCGCCGTCATCGTCAAGCATGTGCACGGCCACCTCAAAACCGGACTGGCTAATTGGATCAAAAACATCGTCCAGCACATGGGCGTAAAGTAGCACTTGGCCACCATTTTGATAAATGGTTCGATCTGTTTCCAGGCGGATGCGTTTGTGTTCCCCCATCAGCCTCGACAATGTCAAGAATTGAATGCACTGCGACCAGGCACGCCAGTGATATTTATCACCGGTCTTAAATCGAAGCAACCACAGCCGATCGGTTCCCATGACCATGCATTTGCCAGTGCCGTATCGGTGCCAAGCCATCAGCGGAAAACGGTCTGAACGCGTATGCGTGTCGGAAAGTTCAGCAAGAACCGTCGCCCCTGGTTTGGGTGCAAGAAACGGCGGCACTCGATCCATCGGCGCAACGCGGGACCATACCCGGTCGTTCTCTGCCTGATCTACCTCTAAGGTCAACATCAGGCTGCTTCGGCCTTCAGGCGTCAACACGGGATACACGTTGTCATCGACATCCTCCCATTCCCCCTTGGAGTCGAATCGGACAGGCAACATGCGTTCCACTGGCGTATCCGCATAACTGGTCGGCGCAAACCGAGCACCACACAACATCAGGAGCGAACCCCCACGCTCCTTCACCAATTCTTCAAGCCGAGCAAACTCATCGGTCGTGAAAAAACTGGCGTCGACATCGCCAAGTATCACCAAGTCGTACTGGAAGGCGTCCTCACGCTTGTCGGGAAAGCGGACGATGTAGTCAGATGAATTCCGCGCCATCTCAGGTTGAGAACGCGTCGCAATAAAAGTCGCATTGATACGCGGGTCCCGCTTCAACATCGCGCGAAGGTAACGGTACTCCCAACGCGCACTACCTTCGATACACAAGACATTGATTTTTTCGTTCACCACGCGAACACTACGTTGAACGCGATTGTTTTCCGCAGTGGCCTCGTCGCCAAACGGTTCAATAACGACTTCAACATGAGCCACGCCCTTTTCATGAACGTCGACATTGAAGAATATATCTTCGAACTGCAATCCCCCCTGCAGAGAGATCCCTCGCTGTGCCACACCTCGGCCATTGAGCAATACCGAAAGGTTCGCCGAGCGTTTTTCATACCCCTGGGATCGGATTTGAACGCGGACCGGAACTTTGTCGCCCGAGAACGCCACTTCCTGCATGATGATATTTCGAATGGAAACGTCGTCGGGGTTGGCAACTCCGATAGGCACGGTAAAGACAGGGAAACGTTGCGCGCCAAGATCATTGCCCGTGGCGTCGGCTCGGCGCAAAGACGTGTCAAGCCCATCGGACAAGAGTACAATACCGGCCAAGGGTGCGCCACGGTCGGCACTGGCGACCGCTTCAAGTGACTGGGCGATGGAGGTTCCCGAAGCGTTGGCCTCCAAGGAGGCGAGTACGTCAGCGGTGCCGCTTTGACCATCGCTGAGCATGTCTAATTTCTTGCCAAAAGCATAGTAGCTAACTTCAATGTCCTCGCCGATGGACTCAAGCATTTCACGAGCCGGCTTGGACAGTAGGCTCTTCGTCAGGTCAAGCCTGGAAGCACTCGCAATCGCTTGACGTTGCTTGGCACTCAGTCCCAGCACGCTATTGTTGGCATCGTTGCTTTGGGAAAACGGAAGCATTCCCAGCGCCGTCGCCGCCTCGACAATTTCCTCGGGGCGTTTGCGATGGTCGCGGACCGACATGCTTTGAGAGACATCGACCAGCACCGCCAGACGACGCTTGGTCGTTTGAGGTTCCGTGAGGGTCACCGTCGGCTCAAATAAAGCAGCAACGATCAGGCACAACACAACCATCCTCGCCGCGCAAAGCGCCAGGCGAATCATCGGTGGTGCACCGCGAAGACGCTTGTAGAAGAAAATTGTGAGGACAACGATCGCACCGAAAACGAGCAACATGGCCGTCAGCGAAATCGGACGTGCCCATGTGAATTGTTCGACCTGTACGTCGTTGGAAAAAAGCCAATCAAGCATTTACGCCATCTCCGTCTGAGCTGTTGCATCTACAGGTGAAGAATTCATTTTTGAAGATTTTCCAAACAGGCGGTTGACCAAAAGGCTTTCGATCAGGAGCAGGGCAAGTCCGGCGAACATGAAGAAACGCCAAAACGACATGCCCGTTCGCGTCTCCGCAATTGCGTCCAGGAGCTCTGTTTCCGAATGCGCGACAATCAAACCGGTGCCGTTAAAGATGCTGGCCAACTCGGACGTCGGCAGGCATTTCACATTCGACTCCCGAGTATCAACATTGACCGCGATCGGCGAACTGGGTGCTTGAACACTCACCCGCGCCAGGTAATAACCGACCTCATTGGCGTGCTCCAGCAAAGCCACATACTGATCGCGGTGTTTGCTCACCGGGACCGTGATCGTTTTGCCTGAGGGCGTTTCAAACACCGCATCACTGGCATCAGGCTGATCGATATACGACAACGCTAAAGCATTGCCCACCAGCCGTGGTTTTTCAAACTCACGCGCGGTCAGGTAGGTCACCATCTGTTGCAACAGCATGGGAAAGACAGGCGTGATGGCCATGTTGTTCCACGTCGGCTCCGCAGAAGAGGTAAACATGAAAACGTGCCCGCGCCCCAAAGCGTGCTCAATGAGCAAGGGTGAATCGCTGCCCGCAAGTGACAAAACCGTGACGCTCGATGCTGAAGGTTGGACCTGCATCGCCTTGAGAAAATGGGTTTCACTGAGCAAATCCTCGGAGAGCGAACGCAAGGGGCGACACACCGGATGGTCAGGCATGAGCGGCTCAAGCAGCCTTCCCATCCCGAGGGCATCGCTTGTGCTAATGGTTTGCTCGATCACCGCAGGTAGCAACGGCGTTCCCGCCAGCTTGGAGCGTTTGTTCCAAACGGCAGATTTCATATTTTCGCCGGGGAACCAGATCAGGCCATTGCCCCCACGAACATAAGTTTCCAGGTCGCTTGCCTGTTCTGGCGTAATGGCGGGAACATCTGCGAGAATCACCACGTCGTAGCTGGCCAGGTTTTGAGAAGGCAGCGACAACCAAGGCACCGACTTCACATCCAAGCCCTCCTGGTTTTCGCCATCGTCGCGTGCACTCAAAGCGGCGGCAATGAATCCGCCTACGCGGTCCGCACTGCCTGAAGCACCCTCCACACATAAAACCGACACGCGGTCTCGGATCACCGCGACGGTTCGCCGTGCGTTGTCCAAAGCCAGCGCGTCATCATTCAACTGGGCTGTGATTTTTACTGAACCAGGATTATTGAAAGGCACAAAGAAGGAAACCGTCTCCGATGAGCCCGCTGCAATCGCGGGGATAATCTTCGTTCGCACCGCAATGTCATTGGCCATGCCCGTGACAACCACATTGGTCACTGGACGCGTGCCCAAATTACGCACCGTGGCGCGATACCTTGCGACGGTGCCTTTGCGAAGCACGCCCGAAACCAAATTCAAATGCGTGACGGCAAGGTTTTCTGAATCGCCCGGCACGGGTAGTACGAAAACGCTTGCACTTTCACTTAGATTTTTCAAGGATTCCATCAAAAACGCAGAAGGCTCTTGCCAGTCCTGCTCTTGCAAATCGGTAACGAGATAGACTTCTTTTTGGACCGCGTCCAAGGATTGGACCAACGCGCTGAGCCGCTTGGGAACGCTATTGAGATCTAAAGATTCAGGCGTAGCTTTCTGGGCGTGAAGAATCGCATTGAATTCCTCGGGGTCAAATGCCATGTCCTGCACGACCACGCGGTGCTCCGCGCCAAGCAGGACGAGGCTAATCGGGTCGCCACGATGGAGGCCAGCAGTGATCGCTTCCACCCGCTGGAGGGCACGTGCGAATCGTGTAGTCTTGCCGTCGCTGTGTTGCATGCTGTACGACGCATCCAACGCGATAACGACCCCCGCACGGCGCTCGCCGACCTGCGAAAGAATGCCATCCGCCTGCTTCACCGTCGGCTTGGAAATAGCAAAGACGAGTGACAAGACCGCAAGGCATCGGAGAATCATCAACAGAATGTCGCGTAGTCGCAATTGCGTGGAGCGAACTCGGACAGCCCGATTCAGAAACTGCATCGCCGCCCAAGGTGTTTGCTTGTGCTGATGCTTACTAAGTAGATGAGCGAGGATCGGCAGTGCGATTCCCAGCGCGCCCAGGAGGAGCATCGGATGCATAAATGTCATTGGCGAGACCCCGCAGAAGTCCCCGCGAATGCGGATGCCCGTTTGTCCATAAACTCGCCCAGAACTGCATCGAGTGGACGCGAAGTATCGACCAGGGTGTAGTCGACGTTACTTCCCACACAGCCGGCTCGAAGCGTTTCTAAATAACTGTTGAAACTGCTGAGATAATCATCCCGGATTCGTTCGGGCTGCGTAATGAGGGGCTCCTCCTCTTCCAAGCCCTCGAAACGCCAGGTGCCCTTGAAAGGGAATTGGAATTCGTATGGATCGAGGGTATGAAAGACGATGACATTGTGTCCAGCGAATCGCAAGTGATCGAGTCCACTTAGGATATCGTCCGGATCGGCGAAGAGATCGGAAATCAAGATCACCATCGACCGTCGCTTCATCAGGAGCGTCATGTCGTATAGCTGTTGAGCGATGCTGGTTTTGGGCATCGGTTCCGTCACACGCAACAGCCGGTCGATCTCTAAAATGATGCCCATACTCGAACGGGGAGGGAAAAAAGCGCGGACTTTTGAATCAAAGACACTCAGCCCAACCGAGTCACGCTGCTTGAGTACCATGTAGGCGAGAGAGGCCGCGAAGAACTTCGCATACTCCAGCTTGCTTACCTTACCCGAGGCGTAAGTCATCGATGCACTAGAATCCAGCAAGAGATAGCAGTCGAAATTGGTCTCCGCTTCATACAGCTTCGTATAATAGCGATCGGTACGTCCATAGAGACGCCAATCGAGATCCCGTATCGCGTCCCCTGGCGAATAGGGCCGATGATGGGCGAATTCAGTGCTGAAGCCGCGAAGATTACTTCGGTGACTCCCCGACCGCAGCCCTTCTACGGCTTCGCGAGCGACCAGCTCAAGATCGTTTAGCTGTTGCAGTATCTCAGGCTTGAGATAATGAATACTTGGCAGATTTTCAGACATTGTTTTAGACTCCTCTAACCTTACACTGCCTGCTGAGCATACAGCTTTTCATCGGCGGGTATTTCCTTCAGCAGCTTGGCGATCAAGCTATCTGGCGTCATCCCTTCGGACCTGGCAGCGAAATTGGGAATAATGCGATGCCGCAGAACCGGCAAACAAAGTTCGCGGATGTCCTCAATGGCAACATAGCAACGACCGCGTAGTGCGGCCCGCGCCTTTCCTGCCAGAATGAGATTCAGCGACGCCCGTGGCCCTGCCCCCCAAGCCATGTATTTCTTGATTAATTCCGGTGCTTCGGGTTCGTCCGGCCGCGTGGCACGAACGAGGGCGGCTGCGTATTCGAAAACGTGATCGGCAACCGGAATTCGCTTGATGAGCTGTTGGAATTCGAGGATCTCAGCTCCATCGATGACTTTGTTGATTACTGGTTGTGTCGCGCTAGTTACGCTGCGCATGATTTCGATTTCTTCCGCATGACTGGGATACTTGACCACAACATTAAAGAGAAACCGATCAAGCTGAGCTTCGGGAAGCGGATAAGTTCCTTCCTGTTCGATGGGGTTCTGAGTGGCCAGTACAAAGAATGGCTTAGCCAGTTCATAATCGACACCGCCGGACGTGATCCTTTTTTCCTGCATCGCTTCCAAAAGAGCCGCTTGCGTTTTGGGAGGTGTTCGGTTGATCTCATCTGCTAATAACAGATTTGTGAACACAGGCCCTTCCAGAAACTTAAATTTTCGCTCGTGAGTTTCAGGGTCTTCTTGGAGCAACTCAGTGCCAGTGATGTCCGATGGCATGAGGTCGGGAGTAAATTGAATTCGCTTGAATGATAAGGAGAGTGTTTCCGCCAACGTGCTTACGAGCAACGTTTTTGCCAACCCGGGAACCCCCACCAGAAGCACATGCCCTTGTGCGAAGATTGCAATCATCATTTCATCGATGACATCTTCCATGCCGACGATCGATTTGCGAAGCTCCTTGACAATCTTATCTCTGGCTTCACCGAGCTTCTCCACCGATAGAGTGTCGTCCGTTGTATCGCTCATGCTCGGTCTGTTCCTTACGACGTACTTATCGTCAATAATAATTTTTGGATTTCCTGCTGCTTGATTATCACAATCGCTCAGCAATTTGGCTACCGGTCTTCTTAGTACGTTGCCGACCTTGGCAAAAGTGGCGCCGTCATTGCTGTAGCCGTTCGGTTCGTGCAAGTCGCGGATCGGGGTGACTCGCACGATCATCTGGTGCAGTCACGCTTCCGGGGATCATCAAGACAAAACAGACATCGAACGAATCACGCGTCGCATGCCTCTTGGACGAGAAAGCGATGATGTCGTGACGGAGACTATTGGGATTGGAGATCACGAAAGGCATGGCGGTTCTATCCGCAATAATCTGGGGAATCAGATTCGAATAACATGACATCAAACCCGACCTCAAAAATCTGGCGAGAAACAACTTCGGCAATTCACCCGAGCGGCTATTGGCTCGTAAGTCAACATCTTTGACTTGGGTTGTCGTAGCAATCGCAGAACGCGATACTAGTATCCAAATCCTAGTGCATTCGGTTTTTGCAATCAGCTCCCCAAAGGCTTCACCGTCTTTTCAAGATTCATTCTTGTTCTGATAACTCATAAACACTCTCGCGTCATCAGCGGGCTCACCATGATGCGGCAACGGTGTGGTCTGCCAGGTTTTGTGACAACCTTCCACCCTAAGGATTCTAACGATGAATCGATCGCCTCATCCATTCTCATTTTTTCGCTTTGATGCACAAACAATCTCCCAGCGGTTCATCCGCAATCTGATCTGCTGTTGCTTACTCGTGTTAAGTAATGGCTGTGGAGCTCGCACCGCTGAGAGCCCCAAGGTCTCGGATTCTGATATCCGCGATGGGAAAGATATCACCTTCATCGTAGCCGAGCTAACGGCCGAAACGAGTGTGCCTTGGACGCAACCGATTGACTTAGTCTTTGACGATCAATTTCCCAGATACGACGGGGACCTGATACTAGCCAACCCTGCGATTCTTGCATTAGCAGATGGTGGGGTATTTAGATTCTATATCCAGCCCGGAATCGATCGTGAAAAATTCCGAGACGCCTTTACCATTGACGGCGGAAAACACCTCGTTCGCGGCGATGTTTTCAAGTATTCCAATTACTATCCCGAAGGATTCGCGTTCACGAATACAACTGCTCCACCCGGAACCGATCCCGTTGCATACGCCAAAGCACGAGGCGACAAGATGGATCGATTCAAGAGAGTCATGCAGGCTCTTCGCTCGTACCATCGTGAGAACGGCCATTTTCCCCCCGCGATCGTCTACGGAAAAGATGGCAGGCCGTGGCATAGTTGGCGCGTCTTGATCCTTCCGTTTCTTGGATACGAATATCTATACAAAGAATACGACCAAAGTTTGCCTTGGGATGACCCCAAGAACCAAGCCATCGTTGAGCGTATTCCGGAACCCTACGTGATCGATGAGTACCCGAATCCGACTAATTTCAACACCATTGTCGCACTGATTACGGGAAAAGACACGGCTTTTCCTCTCGAGAAGGAATAAGTTCTAGACCCTGCCGCAAATTCGCAAGCTGCAGTTTGTGCTAACGTTTAGGGGTTGGCCGAATTACCCAAAGTGTTTTTAGAAAGAGCCTGTCATGTCGTCGCACTTGAAATGTGGATTGGTTTTGATCCTGGTCCTGATTGGATCGAGATTCGTGTCCGCTGACGAGCCTCCCAATATTTTGTTCATCATTGCTGACGACGCTTCACGCGATAGCATGGGAGTTTACGGAAGCACCTACGTTGAGACACCGAATTTCGACCGGATCGCGAGAGAGGGAACGCTGTTTTCCAATGCATACAACTGCAATCCGAAGTGTGCTCCGGCCCGGGCCTGCTTGTTGACCGGGCGTTATTCGTGGCAACTAAAAGCGGCCTGCAATCATAATCCATTTCTGTCGGACGAGTGGGCGTTCTATCCGTTCCTCTTGGAAGACGCAGGCTACTTTGTGGGCTTCACTGGCAAGGGATGGGGGCCAGGAATCTACAAGGGAATCGACGGCGGACCCTCAAAATTCAAACAGCTCAATCCCGCGGGGCATCCGTTCAACAACCAAACGCTCAAGCCGCCCTATAAGGGGATCAGCAACGTTGACTACGGCGCGAATTTTGGCGAGTTTCTAGATAAAAAACCCGACGGGAAACCGTTTTGTTTTTGGCTTGGCACCAAAGAACCGCACCGAGGTTACGGTAAAGACAACTGGAAACTCGATGGCAGAAACCTCGACGACGTGACGGTTCCCAATTACTATCCGGACAACGAAACGATTCGTGGAGACCTGGCTGACTACGCAATCGAAGTCGAATGGTACGACAATCATATCGGACGGGCTCTGGCACACCTTGAGACTCGTGGATTGCTCGAAGAAACACTGATCATTGCCAGTTCCGATCATGGCATGCCGTTCCCTCGGGTCAAAGGTCAGATTTACGACGATGGCTTTCATGTTCCGCTCGCGGTGCGATGGGGTGGTCACGTTCAGCCTGGCCGAACCGTGACAGATTTCGTTTCCTTCCCCGATCTCGCGCCAACGTTAATGGAGATCGCAGGCCTTAAGACACATCCACAGATGACCGGTCAAAGCTTCACCAAACAACTGTTTGCAAGTCGCTCGGGCCGTATCGACGCGGCCCGAGATCACGCGCTACTTGGAAAAGAGCGGCATGATATTGGGCGAACCGATGGCGAGCGATTGTCAGTCGCTTACCCATCGCGGGCGATCCGAACGGATCAATATCTGTACGTTCACAACTTCAAACCAGATCGCTGGCCAGGCGGAAATCCAGAGTATGGATTCATGAACTGCGATGGTTCGCCGACCAAAACGTTTTTGACCAATTTAAAAAAAGAGGATGCCGATTACCGGTTCTTTGAAATGAGTTTTGGCAAGCGGCCGGAAGAAGAGCTTTACGACATGCTCAACGATCCCGATTGCGTCAAGAATCTAGCCGGCAAATCCGAATTCTCTGATATCAAAACGCGTCTTTGGCATCAGTTAAAAACCCAGCTGACGTCGCAGCAGGATCCCAGGGTTCTTGGTAACGGCGACATCTTCGATTTCTACCCCAACTGCCGGATCGAACGGCAAAAAAAGTTGTACCAGAAACCCAACTACGAGCCTGTCGAGGCGTTTGAAGCAAAATACGGCAACCAAAAAAACGCCAACGACAAATAGTCGCGAGCCTTCACATCCGTCTAACATGGAAACAAAATCTCCCGGCTGGCTAGATAATTTCAATGATTCTGCGATGTCAATAAGGCAACGTCGCTACGACAAAGTCATGACAGGGCCATTCATGCTTGGCACTGTGATCTTTATCTATTTCCCACGACTACGGAGTTTCGAAATCCGACAGCTTACTTCGCCGCACCCAGGCCCAGGACGATGTTTCATAAAACAGCGATTCGGCAAGCCGCTTGATAAGCAAACGACCATCGAAGTCGGCTTGCACTTGAAATCTCAATCTGCCTTTACCTCCAAACGCAAATCCATCTGATTCGTGTCAGCATTGAATTTCGTAGCCTCGTTTTCTGATTTAGGCAAATAAGCAAAACTGCATCCTTCGACGCCGTCCATCTGCTGAACGATGTATTTTCTCAGAGAATCCGTCAAGCGAGGGACACAGGCAATCCCGCAATCTTCAATTACGACCTCGCGGATCGCTGTGGCTGAGGCGGACCTTGCCAAGACTGCGGAAATTGACGAGCCCGAACCTGCCGTTAGGAGCGAACCAGTGGAAGTCAGTCTCCACAGTTTGCACGCCATCACGAACGGCCGGTTCTATTTAGGTTCACCCTCAGGAAGACTGGTATCTAAAGCAATGGATACCAGACAGAAAAAGGCAAAGCAGTTCTTCAGATGGTTCATTACCCGAACTTTTCGAAGAATCCCGCCCCTACCTAGAATTTTACGTCAGGAGTCATAAGGTGTTGCGCCAAAAGAAGTTAGCGTTCACAATAGTCACATTCGTAATCAAACAAATTCCATGCATCTAATCATTCGGTGGTGTAACTGCCTCTCAAGCCCCGACTGCCATCTGCGATCCTTTCAGGATCGATGGTCGCCTTTCGCTCCGTCGAAAGACAATCAAACGACGTTGTTTCTCGCCGGCAAAAATTACTTGACTGATGGTGACCGATAAAACCTACAACCTGATCGATGACCTGGCGCGTGCGATCGTTCTGATTCGCAACCGAGCCCTTGGATGCTTGCCGTCGACGAGCGAATTAGTTATTTGCACCAGCGAGAAGGACTGTCAATCGATACTCTTTCGACGGAGCGAAAGGCGACCAATCTACCCGCTGACCAAGATTTTGCGCCAGGAGTCATGAGGTGTTGCGCCAAACAGAGCTTGCGCTCACAACACGTGGCCATCGAAAACAAACGGTTGGCCGCCTGAGGTCAAAAGCAATAATTGAGAACAGAATGTCATATTTTGGAACTCAAATGATGGTAGATCGCGTCGCCATGGAACGATACTTCGGTGATCTGACCAATCGCGCAATGGGCCGCACTTGTTTGCCAAGCTGGGTGCGAACATACCCCAGAGTTCAAGCAAAAAAATTATCATCAAAGCAAAAACGCACACGAATTTATTGACTTGCACTGCTTGATGCAAAATCCCCTACCGCTTGGGCCATGCCTGCCCCCATCCAACGAAGGGTTTACGGGCGATTGGGAGCTTAGCACTGGACGATTACCTTTCTCGCCAACAACTCGCAGCGAATCCCCCTTGACTTTATATCTTCAAGATACATAATGCCTCTGCAAGATATATCTGCAAGATACACAAAGGCAAACCATGGCAAAGTCGGGAACAACCAAATTCGCAATCTTAGGGATCCTGCTTGCCGGGCCCCAATCTGGCTACGAGATCGCAAAATTCTGCCGTGAGGTGATCAGCTCGTTCTGGAGCGAAAGCTACGGTCAGATTTATCCGAAACTGAAGGAGCTGTTGGACGAAGGACTCATCAAGAAGAAAGACGTCGCCGCGTCAAAACGCAAAAAGTCCATCTATACGATCACGGCCAAAGGCAGAAAATCGGTCGAGGCTTGGGCCGCGGAACCTGCCGTCTCCCAGCCCGTCCGCAACGAACTGCTGCTCAAGGTCTTCTTCGGCAGCGAGCTCCCGGCTGAGATCAGTCGACAACAGATCCAGCAAGCACTCGCAGGACAACAATCCGAGCTCGGCCATCTCAAAGCCGTCGAGCGAGAGATCATGGATGCGGATGATCTGAGCCAGCGCCAACGGCGACATGCAAGCATGACAGTTCGGCTAGGCGTCCATCTCATGCAGGCGAGAATCAAGTGGGCCAAAGAATCGCTCGCAAGCCTTGCCGAGCCCTCCGACTAAGTTCGCTTCTGACGAGTTTTCCATCACATCATCGCCCGCCCGAGTCAAGAACATGAACCCAACACCACAAGAAGAGCCAATCGACCAAGTCTCGCGTTGGCATGTCAGTCGAAATGCCTGGCTGCTCTACGCGGCCGCCGTTTTAGTCGGCAGCATCTCGACGACAATCCCACTGGCCATCTGGATAAGCCCCATCTTGATCTTGTTGTTCATTGATCGGATGCCTCGACTGATTGGCTTTCTGCTGTTTTTCGGATTCGTCGTAACGGTCTTCGTCATTACACAAAAGGGCATGATCCCGATTCCCGACACCGAGTTCTACGTCATGGCGGTGATCATCGGAATCCTCGGATTCGTACCCTATTGGCTACAGGTCGCCATGAAAGAGCGACTGCCTGGGTTTCTTGTGCCGTTGGTCTTACCATGTGCGACCGTGGCGATTGAGTATGCCGCATCCGCCGGCTCTTTCGGCTCATGGGGTTCGTTGGCTTATTCCCAGGCAGGCAATTTACCCCTGATGCAGTTAGCATCGATCACCGGCATCTGGGGGATCACGTTCTTTATGTGCTGGACAGCGTCGACGGTTTGGTGGGTGATTTCGAGCGTCAAAATTTCACAATTTAAATTGCCCGCCGAAGCGATTGTTTATCTAGCCTTTGCCATCGCAATCATTGCCTTCGGTCAACACAGAGTTGCGCGCGGCAAAGCAATGCTGAGCCAGCCGAATGACGGACGCCAAGTCGCTTGCATCGTCGCCCCAAAAGGACCTTATACGCCGGAAGTTGTGAGGCGGTGGCTGGAGGCGGCTCGCGCTGAACTTTCCGCTCAGAACGATACCCAATCAGCCGAGACCCACTCAGAACTGACTAGATCGATGCTGGCCGACAGTCGCCCAGCTGTATTTGCAGAACTAGACTACCTGCTACGAAAGAGCGCCGAGCGAGCAAAGGCTGGTGCCAAGCTTATCGTCTGGAGCGAGGCTGCTCTGAGCACCCCACCCGATTTCGAACAAGAGATACTTGATCGTTGCTCCGAGTTTGCCAAGAGCCACTCCACCAATCTCGCGATGACGCTCGGGGTGATACGGCCTGACAGCGACCCGGGGAAATTCATCGAGAACAAAATTGTCTTCCTCAACGAAGAGGGATCAATCGAGGGTGAATACATGAAATTCAACACCGTACCTGGAGAACCAAGCCTCAACGGCAACGGCCTGATCCCATCCTTCGACACAAAACTTGCCGGACGCATTTCACCGATTGTTTGCTTCGATGCCGACTTTCCAAGTTTTGTCTCTCAGGTCGGCCAAGGCAAAATTGACACGGCGACGCCGCAGACGATCGTGATCTCCGCGAATGATTGGGCCGAAGTCTCGGAGCAGCACATGCAAATGTCCGCCTTCCGCGCAATTGAAAACGGCATGTGGGTCGTTCGCTCGACAAGCCAAGGGACCTCCGCCGTGATCAGCCCACTCGGCGAAGTTCAAGAGAGATTGAGTTCATTTGAGAGTCCTGAACCCACGATGTCTGGCTGGGTTTCCGGTGGCCGGATGAGAACATGGTATCCAACAGTTGGAGATGCCGCGGCGCAGGGGAGTTGCGTTGGCTTGATACTGATGATCATCACAGCGATCTTCCGTGGTAGACACAATCATCGACGCTAACGTATTCTGCGCCTGATGGGTGTTTTACTTTATTGCAGAGAGCAGGCTCGAGCCGTCTTCCGAGTTGAGGAGAGATTGTCTTGGGTGGGCTACGTTTTTTGAACCTCAAATAGTCTAACCGACGAGCTGGTGAATGCCCTCTTGGGTCAACCTGACTGTGAGAACATCCAGTCGATGACTTTCGGTGTCAGATTTTTGTTGAATTGCATTTTGTGCTTGCCGGTTCCGTGGATGGTGAATTTGGGTGATCCGCCCGCGGCCTTGGCAGCTTCTACAGACGCCTGACCGGAATGCCATCGACGCCTTTCTTGCCACCGCCTGCGCCATGCAAACTGATTACCAAGGGGACTTTCTGGTCCGAGCCCACAACCAGGCTTTTCTGCATAAAGTAACCGAAAAGAGCCTTCGTTTCGCCTGCTTGGACGCACCGTGAAGTGCGATCTTCTAGGATCGCGGGACGTTTCGACGAAACCATTTTGAAGTTCCGCACGGCTAATTCGCCATGCGCGAAGGTCAACATTACCATGTTCTTGTCACGATTAATTGCCAAGTGTTTGATGTCGGTTTTGAAATCGCCGATGCGGAGTTTTGCCTGATCGCCAGCGATGGACAGCTTCACTTTGACCCATTTGTTATTGATCGCTGGCAAATCCGGCAGCCCCTCTGGCTTGAGTGTGTCGCCTTTGTTTTCCTTCGATGACTGCGCCGCCCAGGCGATGATGCGGGTCGGCACCTTCGACTTACCCGCGGGAGAATTCGAAGTTTCGTCAGCGAGCGTCACGCGAAAAATGTGGCCTTCGCCGTTAAGCGTGAAGACAACACGCTGGCAATCAGTTGGCTTCATCTCAAATTGGATCGTAGCATCGTGAAACTCACGCGGCCATTTGAGGATCGGCCCATGATTCATGAACTGCTTGTAAAGTTCGGGATCGGCAGCGCAATTCGCCTCCTTGTTCTCGAACTTCCACTCGCCTCGCTCGGCAAGTCGGCCTTCAAGTTCAGCGACAGAAAAGTCATCGACAAATTCCTGGGCCGAGGTCGTCGACGCAGAAATCACAATAAAAAATCCAAGTAAAAGGCGGGCGATGTTCATGGTCAAAAGCTCTTTAGTTTGATTTTCTTCGAGGACGGGTGAGTTCGCTAACTTGTACTTATTTTTGCTCGGTTTGTCGGTTGTGTTTATCGGGCTCAGTCTTCGATTCAGACTTTCAAAATACTCAATCAACAGTTCCTAGTGCCGCTGGGCGACATCAGCAAATTTGACGTTCTCGATCACACTTACCTTTTCTTGGCGATCCGTCAGATGGTCGTAGAGAAAAGCCCGGGACATGATCAGTTTGTGGTCGCGAACGTCAATTGAAAACAAATCTTGCGCACGCACCGATCTTCTCCAGAACGCACAAGAAAAGGCAACGCCCAAGGTAGAACTTGATGCCATATCTTTTTGCAAAGTAGTGTCAAATGCTTTTGCAATTTGAATCCTATCTATCGTTTCGACTGAGGGGCAGTATATGACTGTTGCGAATCGGCGCGGAACTGACGTTCGATTTCTGTTAATCGTGGACCTGAATTGGTCAGGCTTTTGAACTCCGATGGATCTTCCGAAAGGTGAAACAGCTCGACGCCGCGGGCCTTGGCCTTCCCATCTAACTCGCGTGTGTTGTATTGAAGCACCGCCTTCCAGACATCCAAGGCACCGTCGGTTTGCGCCGCCTGATACGCAGCCCAAGTGTTGTAGACTTTCTTGTTGTTCTGCTCCCATGGTCGGTTGGATTGGATGTAGAGCGACGATCGAACAAGCGGATGATTTTTTTCTGGCGACTTCCAGATTGATGAAAAATCAAAACTGTCGTTCGCTTGGCCGGATTTTAACTGGGCACCCGCAATTGCAGCCAGCGTCGCGTAGACATCGTGCAAGCTGATCAGTTGATCATTCACCCGTTGATTGGTTGGAATGCCGTTGTCCCATCTGACAATAAATGGGATTCGATGCCCGCCTTCATAGACGAAGCCTTTTTCGCCTCGCAGCGGACTGCCATCTGCGGCAACGCCCTGGGCATTGCGATGAACCTGGTCGGCGTTCTTCGAATTAACTTCCAAACGATCGCCGCCGTAGCCACTTTCATCCTTGACGTCCTTGTAAATTGGATTCGTCCATTTCGAGCTGGGACCGACGGCCGCGCCATTGTCACTGGTAAACAATATCAGGGTGTCTTTTAAAATCTCCAACTCGCGCAGTTTTTCGATGAACAATCCGAGTGCCACGTCTCCCTCGAGGATCATATCCGTCCGCTTGTTGACGGTCTGCCCGGCAATTGCGACCGCGCCTGGGGCCGAAAGATCATCGGTATTCAAGGGGTCTTTGGGATTGAACGCGACTGGCGGGGCATACGGCGAATGCCCGGCTTGAGAGCAGTAGTGAATGAAAAAAGGTTTGTCTTTTCCTTGGTCGGCAACGTGTCGATCAATAAAACCTAACGCATCACGCATCAGCAGTGGGCCAACTGTTTCGGTGCTCCAGTTGTCCATCGCGTACACCGAGCTTTTTTTTCCACGTTTTTCGCCGCGAAACTTTTTCCGGGCCTCGGCATCGGTATCGAAAACTTCCCAATCCTTGCGATCGTTGTTCCAGCGAGCGAGTCGGTCTTTGTGAAAAAATGCATACGGCTCGGACTGAATACCCCCCGGGAGGATCAGTGAATAATCGAACCCGTGATCGAGTGGTCCATCGAGAAAGCGCTGCGTCAGGTCAGCGTCCGAGAAGTTCCTGGCTGGTTGGCCGTCTTTCCGAAGGAATTTCGAGCCGAGGTGCCCCTTGCCAAAAAACGCAGTACTGTACCCAGCCCCACGCAGCATATCGGCAATCGTTCGCTGCCCCGGCATGATCTGGCTGCCTTGAAAATGGGACCAAGTTCCATTGGGTTGACGCCCCCGATAAACATGATTCCCGGACAGCAAAGCATATCGCGTCGGTGCACAAACGGAGGCGGAAGAGTGGGCTTGAGTGAAGGAGACACCCGCTTTCACGAGTGCATCGAGATTGGGCGTGGCAAATCCAGCCCCGTCAGGATTGAGTGAATAAACATCTCCGTAACCCATGTCGTCCATGAGGAAGATAATCACGTTCGGTTGTCGGTTGTCGGCCAGCATTGGCGAAGCATCGGCAAGCATGACCAGAAGGCAAAACACGGTAAATATTTTCATAGTAGGCGCCGGTAATAAAATTGAGCAGTCACTTTTGTGCGAACACTTAGTCGCCTGCCTGTGTGCTTTCGAATCGGGTTTATTTATTCGGTTTCTGGGGGAGGGCTGATTCCCATTTTGGCTTCCATATGCCGTCAGCCATTTTCTTCAGGCCCTGATCATTCGTGTCGGCGATCCACTGAAACAGGTTTTTGTTTCACTCAGCTTTTATAGTTAGATGCGCGGGCGAGTTCGCAAGGCTTTAGAGTTTCCAATCATGTAGTGAAGTCCAGACACACCCTTGACCTTGCTGCGATGATTGTGCCCGTTTCAAGATGTCTGATACATGCCCAGCATCTGCGAGGTGCGACTGGGCGAACAGATGGGTGAGTTGGTGTAGAAACGTGTGTACTGGGTGCCCTCTTCGGCCAACTTGTCTAGGATTTGAGCTACGACGCCTTGGGCACCGCAGCGGGTAAGGTCGTTGCCGATGTCTTCCACCATCAGCAAAATGATGTTCGGTTTGGCATCCTGTGCAGCACTCGTTGAAGATGAGCCAACCAGAATTATCGCACCTATCATTCCAGTAATTATCGCTTGTAAATATTTCATCGTTTTGCTCCTTCGGTTACTGTCTCGGCGCGGAACAGGCATGCATCCGGGATCACCTGCTTGGCGGTCCCAGGGCCAGACCAATGCAACGACAATTTCGGTGCCTGATTTTTGGTTCGATAATACAAAGTAAAAGGATGCAGGCCCGCTTTGAGCAGGACCTCTCCACTCGCTTCGGAACCATCATGATTATAGTCATCGTCGATGACTTGTGACTGGTGAATCCGCAAATGGGTGCCCGCATCCGATGTCGCGTAAAACACCCAAACACCATCGCTGGGAACTTCCAGAAATCCGTGGTAGCAAAGCCCAGCGTCGCTGGCTTGCGAGACTTGAGTCTTCACATCGATGTTCGAAACCTCGGTGATGCTGAGCGGCTCCAGTTCGTCGAACTCGGGAACCCACGGCCAATTTCCTTCGTAAGTAGCCATCTTTAAACCAGCAACTACTTTGGGACTGACCGGAGGCACCCGTTCCCCATCGTACGGGCGGGATTCGACTTTATCCGTACCTGGATCGAAAGCGTCGTCTTTTTCAATCTGGCGGACTTGGAGCACGCGATCTTTCATTCGCTGTTGTAGATTCTTGAAGTAAGACGATTGACTCGCGGGTGGATTTAGGAACAGGTTGGTTGCTTCTTTCAAGTCTTGACTAACATCGTAGATTTGAAAATTGTCGGCATGTGATTTGATTCCATTGCGAATGCCTTTGTATCCATCGAGAAAGATGACTTGCTGTTGGCC
>JBLINZ010000073.1:0-18196 GCA_047639375.1 Mariniblastus sp.
AGCCCGCCGTTTTGACGCAGCAGAAAGACCTCCTGCTCTTTGGGTCGGAGCTTCATGACGGCTTGTGAGAGCCGGTTGATTTGTTCATTTCGCACCAGCGCTGCGTCTGGGCTGTCGGTAGTCGAAAACATGACCGCGTCCTCCGCTAATGGTTGTCGCCGCCGCTGCCAAGCGGTTTTGCGAATATCTCGTCCGGTATTGAGGGCGATGCGAAAGACCCAGGCTTTGAGATTCTCGATTGAATCGACTTGCTCCTGTTTCCGCCAGCACTTGAGAAATGTCTCCTGAAGTGCGTCTTTCGCGTCTTCCATATTGCCAATCAGGTAATACAGCGTTCCCAATAGTTCGCCTTGCGCATCGTGGAACAGCGTTTCCAGCGGTTGGCTGGAACGGGCATCTACCTCGCGATTTGAAGGGTTCGAATTCATGGGGTTGCAACTAAGACGACGTCGAGGGCGATCTGGATTTAGGAATCTCAAGAAAATCTGACAGTAACCAGATGCTGGAAATGCCCTTTGAATGTAGCGATTTCTCTGTTCAACGGCGAATTCGAGCGGGCTGAGCCGGTTTGCGAAGGAGGCCTGGAGGCAACCAGGAAATTGGTGGCTGGCTGCATCTTGAAGCCCAGAGGGCAGGGGCCTAGAATCCCCATTCGCAACCGATCCCTACAATATGTGAACCCAGCTATGAGTCGCCGTTTTGTCAATGAGCTTGCCGATGGCGAAGTCCTCGATCAGATTTTCCTCGCGTCTGAAAAGCAATTGCGTACCAACCGCAACGGTAATCTGTACCTTCAGGTTCGATTGAACGACAAAACGGGCTCGGTCACGTCGATGCTTTGGAATGCCAATCAGGGGCACTTTGATGCGTTTGAGAATGGCGATTTCATTCGTGTCAAAGGCACGGCTCAGCTTTACAACGGTGGGATGCAGGTTCTGTCTAAGCAAGTCGACAAGGCCGACAGCAAAGGCGTCGACGAATCGGATTTCATCACGTTATCCAATGAAGCCGTTGAGCAAATGGTGGCTCGCGTCGCTGAGTTGTTGCGGGGCATGCGAAACGTCAATTTGAGAAATTTGGCGGAGTGTTTCCTGGTTGATGAAGCTTTCATGAAGGGGTTTCGAACCGCCCCGGCTGGGATCAAGAACCATCACGCTTATCACGGCGGGCTGCTTGAGCACATCCTCTCGTTGATGGAAGTCTGTCATTTGGTGGCTCCGCGGTACGCCCAAGTCGACGCTGACATTTTGCTGATGGGTGCATTTTTGCATGATGCTGGCAAGATTCGTGAGCTGACTTATTCTCCGGACCTGGGCTATAGCGACTCCGGCCAATTACTGGGTCACCTGGTGCAGGGCGTGAGTATGCTGGATGAGATGATCGTGGAGACCGAGAAACAAGCGGGCGAAGAATTTCCTGAAAAACTCGCGAACCAATTGAGGCACATGATTGTCTCTCATCACGGGCAGTATGAATTTGGCAGCCCAAAACTGCCAATGACACTCGAAGCGATCACGCTTCATTTCCTCGATAGCCTAGACGCGAAAATTCACAGCGTCACGCAATTGATCGAAGAAGACGCTAACAAGTCCAGCGATTGGACCGTCTATCACCCGTCAATCGGACGGAAGATCTACAAAGGCTAGGCCGTCGGCCGAGTTTCTAAAGATTGCCTGACGGGCATTTTCAGCTGGGTGTCAGCCTGGAGACTGGTGGTCTGCTGCCCTTTTGCGGGGTGGCTTTCTGAGTTTTCGGTTGGTTTGGGCTGCAGCCCAACGTCTTGACGACATTCGCGGCGGTGCCCGATCTGCGTTGAGCTTCGCGATGCGCTTGCCCGGTCGTGGCGGAATGCCCGTCAAAACGCCTTTTCTCCTGAATGGAACTGCTGAAACGTCGGCAAGTCTTCCTCAACTTATCTCTGCAGAAACACCGGTAGCAATTCAAGCTACTGCCAAATACACTTTTTATATGAATGAACCGAAAAAATTGGAAAATCAGATCCTAGATCTTGTCCTGAGTGACAACTACCAGCCTCTTAAGCCTAAAGCGATCGCCAAGAAACTTAGTCTCCTTGGCGGCGAACACGAAATCCTTGGCGACGAACACGAAATCAAACGGACGATCAAACGTCTCATCCGAAAAGGCCGGCTGGCCTACGGCCCCAAGCATCTTGTGATCAAAGGCAGCGGCAAGCCCCAGGCCAAGAGCAAGCCTCAGGCCAAGAGCAAGCCTCAGGCGAAATCGTCTGGTCAAACTGACGAATTAGTCGGCAAGTTTCGCCGCGCTGCCGCTGGATTCGGATTCGTCACGCCTGAAGGCTCAACCGCGACCGACCGCTCGGATGACATCTTCATCCCCAAAGCCAAAACCGAAGACGCTGCCGATCTCGATATCGTCAAGATCCGGATCTCGAAACGAACCGAAGGCCGCAACGTTCGTGTGACAGGACGGGTGATCGAAGTCGTCGACCGGCATACGCATCGATTTGTCGGAACCTACCAAGAAAATGCCGGGTTCGGATTTGTTCACGTCGATGGCGGCGTGTTTGGATCAGGGATTCTGGTCGGCGATGCCGGTGCGAAGAATTGCAAACTCGGTGACAAAGTCGTCATTGAGATGGCCCATTTCCCGTCGATGAAGCAAGACGGCGAAGGTGTGATTGTGGAAGTCCTAGGCGACCGGGGAACGCCCGGCGTCGACACGCTCAGCATTATTCGGCAGTTTGATTTGCCAGAAGAGTTTCCAGAGAAGGTCTTGGACGATGCCAGGGCTCAGGCGGAAAAGTTCGATGAATCGATCGGCGATCGCACTGATTTTACCAACACCACTGTGATCACGATCGACCCCAAGACGGCTCGCGATTTCGACGATGCGATTTCGCTCAAGCGATTGGAGAACGGGCATTGGGAGCTGGGCGTTCACATCGCCGACGTCTCTCATTTTGTGCCCCTGAAAAGCGACCTCGACGACGAAGCTTACAAACGAGCGACCAGCATTTATTTGCCAGATCGCGTGATCCCGATGCTCCCCGAGATCATCTCAAACAATCTCGCTAGTCTTCAGCCGAATCGAGTTCGTTATTGCATGACGGCGTTGATTGAGTTTACCGATGAAGGCGTACCGATTGGGACGGAGCTTCATCGGGGTGCAATCAAATCGGCTCACCGATTCACCTATGAGGAGATCGATGAGTATATCCTCAACGATCAACCGTGGGAAAAGAAGCTAACGCCAGAAGTGTTTGAGCTTGTTCGAAACATGCACACGCTGGCAATGAAACTTCGACGTCGCCGAATGAAGGGCGGGGCGATCAACTTGATCCTCCCAGAAGTCAAGATTGACTTGGATGATGACGGCAGAGTCTCTGGGGCACATACGGTCGATAATACCGAGAGCCATCAAGTGATCGAAGAGTTCATGTTGGCTGGCAACGAAGCCGTGGCTCAGCGCATGGCCGATGAAAAGCTGTATTATATGCGGCGGATTCATCCTCAGCCAAGCGAGCAGAAACTCACCCAGCTGACCGAGTTTGTCAAAGCCCTTGGGATTGACTGCGATTCCCTTAAAAGCCGGTTTGAAGTTAAACGTGTGATCGAAGAATCCGATGGCATGCCCCAGCGACACGCCATTCATTTTGCAGTTTTGCGGAGCATGCAAAAAGCGATCTACAGCCCTGAAGAGGTGGGGCATTACGCCCTCAATAGTGACAACTACTGTCACTTTACCTCGCCTATTCGCCGTTATCCGGATCTGATTATCCACCGAATGATCGGAGATTTGATTGACGGCAAAAAGCCCGATTCGAATTTCGAGCGACTGACGACGCTGGGTCAGCATTGCAGTGATTTGGAAAAACGGGCGACCAACGCGGAACGAGAATTGATCAAACTGAAGCTGCTGAATTTCATGGTCGACAAAGTCGGCACGAAAATGCAGGCCGTGATCACAGGCGTCGAATCGTTTGGCGTGTTTGCTCAAGGAGTTGAAATACCCGCCGAAGGCTTGATCCCATTGGCGAATCTTCCGACGGATTCGTATCAGTACGAACGCGATACGCGGACGTTGACTGGATTCAAAGACGGGAACGAGTATCGTTTAGGGGACAAAATTCAAGTTCAGGTCGCCGTGGTTGATCCCGACAATCGAACTTTGGAATTCGAAATTTTTGGAGTCAAGTCTGCAGGCGAGAATGTCGCTCGTCGTAGTCGAACCGTTCAGAGTTCGCGATCGAAATCGCCCTCAGCGGGGCCGAGTAAGTCGCCTTCTGGGCGTTCGGGCGAATCTGAATCAAAGCGGGCTTCGTCCAAGCCACCTCAAACTGCGGGCAGGCCTCGGCGGGAGTCGAAGCCGGACGTTGATTCGGAAGGTGACGAAGACACGACGCCTGCCAAGCCAGCTCGGCATCGCGTCCGAAGTGAGTGGGAGGTGTCGCGGGCGTCTGGGCCTCAGAAGGGCCATAGTAGGAAACGGCGTTCGAACGAGAAAGAGAAGGCCCCCAAGAAGAAAAACAAATCGAATGCCAAGCCTCGTCAAAGCGATGATGCCAGTTCGACTGCCAAGCCCAAGAAATCGAAGTCTTCGAAGGCAACCTCGACCAAATCCAAGTCGCGATCGTCCAAGCCTAAACCTGGCAAGGCGAAACCTGGCAAGGCGAAAGCGAAGTCTGCCAAGTCCAATGCTTCTAAGCCAAAGACGAAGTCAAAACTCAAGGCCGGTAGGAAAAAGCGGCGTTGATCGAGAACGCGATAAGCCGTAGGTCAGGATGGTAGTCCGACGCGTGGGTGACCATTTCGCAGGGAGATGCCAACCCGTCGTGCGAAGCTCGTTAAGAGATTCGGCGGTCTCTAGTTTCGAAAGCCTTGACGACGTTCGCTACGTCGGGAGGATTTCACTTGGGTGCTCTTGTTGGAGCGACCGTTCGTGTTAGCGACCGGGAAGCGTGGTCGAGGACGATTGCAGTTTGGGTCGCCAGGGTGAATAGGAGTTGGGCAGCGTAGAGTTGCTTCGCTGCGGCATCCGGTACTCGGGGTAAATTCCGCCACGCGTGGGCAGCGTGCTTGCACCGCTGCGCTGTGGCAACGATGACCCGTTTTGGTCGAACGACCGATTGGATCGTCCGGGGAGCGTGCCATTGGTTCGGAAAGGCAGCGAGGAACCCGATCGCATTGGCAGGGAGCCCCAATTTCTATTCGGCAATGTGCCCCAATTTCGCATTGGCAGCGTGCCCCAATTTCGCATTGGCAGCGTGCCGCCTGAGCGCGTGGGTAGGCTGCTCCAGCGAATTCTGTTTCCCGTTGTTTCGCTGGACGTCGGCAAAGTCGATTGAGACCGCGCGGCTGTCCGCCATTTTGCTGGCTTGTAGCGGGACTGGTTACAGCCAGCCGTTACGAGAATTGAGCCAACGACGAAGCAAATCAGCATCGAGAATCGGCGATTGAGTGTTTGAGCAAGACGAGGCATGGCCAGTTGAGTGGTGGTTCGTGTTTCAGACATAGAGTCTTTATCGTTGAAAGGCGGCACTTGAGTCAATTCTTTTTGCGGTGATGAATCACGGAAAAAACAGCCATCCGATGGGATTGTGCTTGAATCGCTCGTTAAGTCAGGATGTTGGGGCGTAAATCAACGCTACTTTAAGTGTCACGTGGGATTATCTTCCGAGTTTACTTCGTCTGTGCGATCGGTCAACGCGAATTGACTGGAAACTGGGTCTCAAAACAGTCGTTCTCTTCAAACGTCACAGCTTAACTGATGGGTGGAGCCTTCCCCATCAGCATGATTATTGAAATTGGTAAACAGGTCGGGACCGTTAGGACGTGGCGAATCGGCAGGTCTGGAGCAACGCGAACGATCGGCAATTGCTGTCGGTTTTTGAAGAGGCTTGCCAGCACGAGACGATGACGACATTGGCAAATCTGATAAGTGTCGTATGGACACGAACCGATTCGTTTGAAGTTATTTAATCTGCCCAGTGGATGGGTCAGGCAAACGAGTCGCAACCAAAAACCCAACGTCTCGCGCAACAAATCAAGCCTCGATAGCCATCTGTTAATTCATTTGTCTTAAGTCATTTTGACTTAGAACGCTTTTGATTGAGGCGGCCGAAGAGATCTGAAGCGTTGGACGGGTTTGGTGGAAAAGACGTTAGGGTTTTAAACTCAAGGGAGACGAGTCTCGATGAAAACTAAACTTGCTGCTATGGCGCTTTTGACTAGCGTCGCAATGTTCTGCAGCGAAAGCAACGGCGACCTTTTGGGCCGGATGCTTGGACGCGGTGGCTGTGGTGACTGTCAAACAGCTTCAACCTGTTGTGATACACCAGCCCCTTCTTGCGGACGTAGTATCAGTATCAACCTCAACATTGGCTTGCCTGGACGTTTGTTCCGTGGCCACGGTTGTGATACTGGATGTGATACTGGATGTGACACCGGCTGCGATGATGGATGCGGTCGTCGCATCGATGGAAGCCGAATTCGTGGAATGTTCTCAAAAGTATTCAGCCACGGTTCTTGTGACGACGGTTGTGGCTGCGAAGCTGCACCCGTTCAAAGCTGCAATTCTTGCGAAACAGCTGATCCTTGCGATAGCGGATGCGGTGGCGGATTGTTGTCACGCGGATTCCTTTCACGCGGATTTCTAACAAAACTTGGCAACCGTGGTTCCGGATGCGATATGGGCTGCGATGCTCCTGCTCCTTGTGTTGCTGCTCCAGCACCAAGCTGCGGTTGCGATGCTGCTCCTGATTGCGGATGCGGAAATGGTTTGAATCTAAACCTTCGTGGACGCGTCAGCGGATTGGTTAGCCGAGTTGGTAACAAGGGTTGCGGATCTTGCGGAAGCGAAACGACTTGCGGATGTGAAACTTCACGTCAGCCAGTTCGATCAATCACAGCTCGCATTCCTCGCCCAAGATCTGGTGCTTGCGGTTGCGAAGCTCCTGTTCAAAGCTGTGGATGCGACAATGCTCCTAGCTGTGGATGTCGCGGTGGCATCAAAAGCAAGCTGACGGACGTTGTTGGTCGAATTCCTCGTCCCTTCCAAAACTGTGGATGTGGTGAGTCGGCTTGTGACGGCGGATGCGGTGGAAATCGTATCGGTTTGCTTGATCGTGTTCGATCTAAGTCGGCTTGCGGCTGCGAAGCTTCTCCTTGCCAGAACTCAGGTTGCGGAACTGCTGTTCCTCACGACCATCAGCACGCACCTTCTGTTGCACCTGTTCCAGTCGCTCCAGCTGTCGAAAGCGGAATCGCTCCTAAAGCTGATGGGGCAAACTACTCTCCTTCAGTAGATCCTTCTGCTTTTGTTTTCCAATCTAACTGATTTGAATCGAAGCGGAGCAGAATACGCTCGGTTGGCTAAATGAGCTGGCGAGCGGACGAAACAAGAAACGGCTTGGACTTGAAAAAGACCAAGCCGTTTTTTTCGTTGGAGGCCCCTGCGGGCGATGAGGCTTGATCGTGTTAGCGAGGAAGAACAACCATTGACGGCAAGCCACCAACGAGGGCTCTCTCTCGCTGACGCATTCGGGCTACCTACCTTGCCGCTTACTGCCATTCAATCAACAAGCCCTGATGTGTCGGGTTACGATCGCTTCTGACGGAAGCATCGGCATGTCAGCATGCCCGTTTAGCGGCGAACCCTGACTGGTTCCTCGCGGTCCTGATTTTGCTCGTTCTCGCTTTACGCCTCGGGCAGCCCATGAGGTCACCTCTTGGTCGGGATGCCATTGAGGGAGGAGGGCAGAAGCTGCGTCCTGCAAAACTAGCTGGGTTCTAATCGCGATTGTCGAGGATGCTGACGGCGAATCCCAAGAGGTCTTCTTGGCTCAAATAGTAGTCCTTCAAGCGGTTTCGCAACTCTGGCGTGTTGGCGATCTCGAAGGGCTGTGGGGCGATGCCTAGTGATTCGAATTTCCCCAGTAGTTGTTCCGTCACAATGGTCAAGGCGTCTTCATTGCGGTGGATGCGGACCAGCAAGTCGACCAGTGTCTCTTGGGCGACGGGGCCGATTTCATGAGCATCGAGGGAGCGGACCTTCTCCTCGAAATGCTCAATCGCCGCGTCGATTTCTTTGCCAATCAGAGCGTCGTAGTAGAACGCGTGGTCGGGGTAAGTGTTTTCGAACGGTGGGTTCCCTGGGTACTGAAAGTCTTTATCAAGTCGCTTGCCATATTCGGCTAATTCTGTCGCTCGTTGCAGGTCGTTTGGTTCGTCGACGATTCTTGCAATCCGCATGACGGAGGCCAAGTGCGTTGTGTCGACATGGTGGGCACCCCCCTCGGTGATGCTGGGGAACATGGCAAGCCACTCTGCCAGGCGTACGTTTTGTTTTAACTCGTCACCACCTTGTCCGCTGCTTTCGACTGCGTACCGGACATTTTCCGTGAGTTCAGAATACAGATGATTCAGCAATGTGCTGGCCATTTGTTTTTGAGTTGGCTTGTCGAATCGAAGCGCCTGGGTGTCAAACGTTGTGATTCCGTTGCAGGTGCCGTAATGCTTCAGGAGCAACTGGAAGCCATGAGTCGGCGCGGCGCCTTGGGAGACCGCGATTTCGATGAGGGAGTCCATGTTCTCTTCGTCAGGCTCAATGGATTGAATCAGTTTTTCGGTGAGTTCCTTGTCGCCGATCGGCTGGAGATACATCCAGCCTTCTTGAAATTGGCCGGACTTAAAAAACAGGATCCCGATTTCGCGGCACGCGCCCAGGAGACTGTCTTCAAGTTCCCGCTGCTGAATTTCGTCGAGAGGGTCGGGTTGTTGGCTGTAGACTAGGGGTAGATTCAAGCGATGCCGACAACGCATTTTTAAGACTTCGAAAAGCTTGAAATACTCTTTGTCACGCCGAAAATGATGTTCTAAGAAGTCAAGCGCTGGCTCAACTCCTGTTTCGCTGGCGAGCCGCTGAAGTTCATCAAATGGGGTAGAAGGCATCGTTTTTAGGCTAATTAGTTTGATCGAGGATGAGTCGTGACTGAGAGCTTTATTCTAGTCCAAGAGGCTCTTGAACACAGGCAGCTAGTTCGGATTCTCAGTGTTCAAAATTCGTACGAGAAATAAATGATTGAAGTCGTCAGATTGCCTGAATTCGCACCCTGTTCAGGATTTCCATTCCCGATAGCATTGACTTAATGATCAAATCCACAAATGAGTTCGAAAATCTGTCGATCGCGACCGTTGCCGGGCCGAGGGTGGAGCAAATTCGTCGAGAAATTGCTGACCGGGGCGGGGATTTTGTCGCATTTTCGATTGATCCAACAGAACCGTCCGGGCAAAATCTCGCGAGCGCAGAGTTTGCCAATCGGCTGCTGACCGCGGCGATCGATACTGTAATATTTGTGACGGGTGTTGGCGTCAGCTATATCGTAGAGCAAGCGGCCAAGGTGGTTGACCGTCAGCGGTTTATCGATTGCCTCGCCGATGCGAATACGATCGCTGGATCTGGTAAAGCAGAAACGGCGCTCAGGTCGTTGGGGCTTGAACCGACTCTGACGATTGAGTCTGCCACATCGTGGCGAGATGTTTTGATGGCCATTGATCGTCAGGCTCCGGTGGTCAATCAGGTCGTTGCCTTGGAGGAGTCGGCGGCGGTTTATGGACTCGTCAGTGGGCTGGAGGCTCGGGGAGCCAACGTTGATCGCTTGCCAGTTTTCCCCCAAGCGATGCCAAAAAGTTCCCAAGCCGCGATCCATTTTTTTGAGCAGTTGGAAGCCGGTGAGTTTCAAGCCATCCTGTTTCCTTCCCCCGAAAACGCGGTAAGATTTTGCTTTCTCGCCAAGCACTTTGGGCGCGCGAGATTGACCAGCCATCTTCTGGATAACCATGTCATTTTGGCGATTGGGGCTGGGACGGCTGAAGTTCTGGCTGACCAAGGATTTGTGGTCGACTTTGAGACTCGGTCAGCTGATATTAGTCATGGGATTGCGGAAATTGCTTCCCGTATTGAACAAATCAAGAAACAGAAATCGGTAATTAGAATCAACATGTCTGGTCCAGCCTCAAATAATTCTGATCCTAACGCGCCTTGGTATGACAGCCCTTTCATGAAAGCTTGCCGGGGCGAGCCAACGGACGTGACACCGATTTGGATGATGCGTCAGGCCGGGCGATACATGTCAGAGTATCGTGAAGTCCGAAACAAGATTTCGTTTTTGGATCTGTGTGCCAATCCGCAATTATGCAGCGAAGTCATGTGTACCGCGGTTCAGCGGTTGGGTGTGGACGCGGCGATCATTTTCTCGGATCTGTTGCCCATCCTAGTTCCGATGGGATGCGACTTGGAATTTGTCAAAGGCGACGGGCCGGTTATTCATAATCCCGTTCGAACGGCTGCGGACGTGGACCGCATCAAGCCGCTGGAGTCAAACGATCCGCTTCAGTTTGTGATGGACACCGTTAAGCAGACACGCAACGACTTACCGGCCGATATTCCCTTGATTGGATTCGCCGGAGCGCCATTTACGTTGGCCAGTTATATGATTGAGGGAGGTTCGAGCAAGACGTACGCGAATACCAAATCGCTGATGTATTCGGATCGAGGTGCTTGGGACCAGCTGATGCAGCATCTTTCCAGTTCGATTTCAATGTATTTGATCGGGCAAATCGAAGCCGGCGCCCAGTGCGTGCAGCTCTTCGATTCGTGGGCAGGCTGCCTCAGTTTTGAGGACTATCGCCAATTCGCCCACCCCTACGTCAAGAAAATCATTGCCAGTCTGCCTTCGAATGTTCCGGTCATCAATTTTGCCACGGGAAATCCAGCGTTGTTGCCACTATTGGCCGACACCCGGGCCTCCGTGATCGGGATCGATTGGCGAACGCGTCTCGATGACGCTTGGCAGACGGTTGGTTACGATCGAGCCGTGCAGGGTAATCTTGATCCGACGGTTTTATTGACCGACCCCGCCGAGATTAAACGGCAAGCGAAATTTGTCTTGGATCAAGCGGCGGGTCGAGCGGGGCATATTTTCAACCTGGGTCACGGGATTCTCCCGCAAACTCCTGTCGACAACGCGATCGCACTGGTCGATGCGGTGCACGAGTTGAGTCAAAATAAATAGTCATTGAGTCCAGTATTTAGGCCAGCATTTGGGCCCGGTGCATCCGCCTCAGAGCACGACTTGGGCCTGAGATTCTCGCCAGCCGATGATCTTTTAGAGATGGCATTCGACAGTTCCCAGTTGAGCAACGTAGGGCCAGCATGCAAGTTCGCTTTCGATACACCAAACAAGAGTTTTTGCTGAAACGGAAGCTCAATGGGATTGAGGACGTTTCCGCTTGGACGTCCTTTTTGTTTGTCGTTTGTTGTTTGTTGCCGTCGTTCTTGACTTCGCTATTTGTCAGCTCACGATTGACGCTGGCCGTGTTCGGGGTGATTGGAGTCGCACTCTTGCTCAGGGTGGTCCGAGCTTACACCCAGGCTCCGGCTCGCTTCGATGAGCGAGAGCGGATGTTAGACATTTCGCCTGCCGGGATCCGCGACTCGTGTTCGCATTCGGTGTTGGAGTCTGAATGGCAGTACTACGAGCACTTAGTGGAAACGGAGCACGATTTTCGTTTGGAACGGGAGAAGCGTTTTTACTTATTCCCGAAACGTATTTTTTCGGACGAGCAACGTGACGAGTTTCGCCGGTTGGCAGCAAACATCGGCCATTCAGCGGGGGCCAAGCCGAGTCAGGATACATTGACGCACCAGTATTTTCAGGCTTTGTCGAGTGAAGACGTGGTTGAGTTTGCGTATCAAGACGAGGACATCAAGCGGGCCGTGTACGCTGGATTTAGCGAGATTGATTTATCAGAGGCTGGTCAGCCAGCCAAAAAGAGAGCCAGCAATCGTTCATTTTTATTATTGCTGTTTATGGTCGCCGTGGCATTTATATTCCTGTTCCTTAGGGTCCCCAATCTTCCGGGGGCAGGTGCGAGCGCCAAGCAGTACTTCCTGCTGCTGTTGATTGTGACGCTGCCATTTTTCATGTCGCTTGGATTGCGGCGTTGGCTGCGGGTCCGCTGTTTCCATCGCATGCCTGCGTTTCCGACCGATCCGGTCAAGTTCGCGATCGGGGTGACGGGGTTTACCGTGGGGTTTGAACGAAGTGTTTCGTTTTATGACTGGCGCGACGTCGTTTCGTTTGTGAAGAGTCCAGTCTGTTTGGGTTTCAAGACGGCGGCTGGATTCGTCCACATCCTGCCTTGGCGTGTTTTTCCTGGTGACACTGAGATGAATGTTTTTTTGGCTCGGGCGATCGACTATTATCGGTCACACCAGCATTCGTTTTCTGAATCGTCAATCGCACCGACAACCGCGATTGAGACTGGCAACCCCTACCAATCGCCTGGCAATTAGACGAGGGCTGATCGGCTGGTCAGTGCTTTCCGGATGAGGCAATGACGCACGCCGCGCAAGGGTTGAGGGTATCGATCCCGCGTGTGTTATTTTGAGACGACCAGCCAGTATTTAACGATTGGGCGATTGCCAGCATCTTGCCGATGCAGTTGGTATCTCGATTCACGATGAATCCTAAAAAGTCGGGGCAGGAAATTCGAATTTCGGGTAAGCTAAGCCTGCTGGATCATGATAAAATCCGGCCGGAAAACTGACCGAAAAGCGAGATTTTTCGAATCCAGTTGCCCGCAATCGACGTATCTACTCTTGAATCGATCCACCGGATATTATCCATTTCCACTTCACAAACAACTGCTTCAGGTTCAGT
Source organism: Mariniblastus sp. (assembly GCA_047639375.1). Taxonomy (GTDB): domain Bacteria; phylum Planctomycetota; class Planctomycetia; order Pirellulales; family Pirellulaceae; genus Mariniblastus. The sequence continues at coordinate 12,704 of JBLINZ010000073.1, forward strand.
GAGACTCTCGAGCGCCCTCGATCGCGTTCGGCGAGAATTGTATGCTGCGCGGACCGTTGACGGGCATTGGGAGGGGCAGTTGTCAGCGTCGGCACTTTCGACGGCCACGGCGATCAGTACGTTTTCATTTTATCTTGCTGATCCGGAAAGCGATCCGTCTGTGTTTCCTGCGATCAGCCCGCAAGTCAAGCAGGGGATCAGCTGGTTGGTCAGGAATCAGAATCCCGACGGCGGCTGGGGAGATACGGGGCTTAATTATTCGAATATTTCGACGACGATGCTGGTCGTCGCAGCGTTGCATGCTGCCAATCGAGCCGAAGAGTTTGACGCACAAATCCAAGCTGCCCAACGTTACATTGAATTGCAGGGTGGAATTGAGGGTTTGAAAAAAAGGTACGGCAGAGACAAAACGTTTGCGGTTCCAATTTTGGCAAATTGCGCGATGGCCGGGATCGTCGATTGGAAAATGGTTTCAGCCCTTCCGTTTGAGGCTGCCTGTGTGCCGCAGCGTTTCTACAACTGGATGCAGATGCCCGTCGTGAGTTATGCCATTCCCGCGTTGGTGGCGATTGGGCAAGCGAAATTCATTCTCGACCCACCTTGGGACCCTGTCCGTCGGACGATCCGTCGTCTGAGTATCTCGAGGTCGCTGCGCGTGCTGGAAAAAATGCAACCTGCCAGTGGAGGGTACCTCGAAGCGGTTCCATTAACGAGTTTTGTCTCGATGGCATTGATCAAGTCGCATCGCGCCAGCCACGCGGTCGTCCAGAATGGGATCCGATTCCTGCTCGACTCTTTTCGTTCTGAATCCGCGAGCGAAGGCAGTTGGCCAATCGATACCAATTTGGCGACTTGGAACACGACGCTGTCAATCAACGCATTGGCAAATACCCCAGCTCGATTTCAAGCGGAACTGAAACAGCGAGCCGGATCGTCATCGCCCGTTCTTGCGAGTGCCGAGTCAGCCAACGACCAGCCGTGGCAAGCTTGTTTGGAGTGGTTGTTGAAATGTCAAAATACGTCAGTGCACCCATTTACGGGCGCCGCGCCGGGGGGTTGGGGTTGGAGCGATTTAAGCGGTGCGGTCCCGGATGCTGATGACACACCGGGGGCTTTGCTGGCTCTCAAGAACCTCGATTCGCTGGCTCCTTTGTCTCCTGAGCAACGTTCGGAAATTCGTTCATCTGTTCGAATGGGAATTGGTTGGTTAGTCAAGTTACAGAATCGCGATCAGGGTTGGCCAACATTTTGCCGAGGTTGGGGTAAGTTGCCTTTTGATCGGAGCGGAACGGATATAACTGCCCATGTTATTCGCGGTTTATTGGCGTGGAAAGACGAGATTGACAGTCCCAAAATTGCAGCAGCGATTGAATCGGGGTTCCGGTATCTCGAAAAGAACCAGCAAAAAGACGGGAGTTGGTTGCCGTTGTGGTTTGGGAACCAGGATCTGCCAGACGATATCAACCCCTGTTATGGAACGGCCAAAGTCCTTTTGGCGTATCGAGATGCCAATTCGTTCGATACCAGCCCGGCAAAATTTGGTTTAAGATGGTTACGTGAGCGTCAGAATGTGGATGGGGGTTGGGGCGGCGGTTGCTCACTTCAGCGACCGACGGATCAATTGGGATCCAGCAGCGTCGAAGAAACCGCTCTCTGCACTGAGGTGTTGTTGGATCGACCGGATTCGGAATCGCAAGACGCGGCGCGGCGAGGCGTTGAGTGGTTGATTACTGCGACTGAATTGGAACAAATTGACGAGCCATGGCCGATCGGGTTTTACTTCGCCAAGCTGTGGTATTTTGAAAAACTATATCCCCTTATGTTTGCGACCTCGGCATTGAGCCGGGCTGAGCAGTTGGGGTTTGAGATGCAGGCTTCGACAGCAAGTTCATCCTCCGGGAATTGAATGCTTCGGTCTGCCGGCAGCCATGTCGAAACACGATGAAATTTTGAAACCGAAACGATTCTTGGAATCGTTTGCATATAAAACGTGAGGAAGCGACTTGTCTACTACGACTAACTCAGAGCCCGTTCAAGCGGACGTTGCCGATGCCAAGCCGGTTCGGCGCTCGCGCCGGCGGAAGACTGCCCACCTCAAGATGGTTCCTTCGAAGAAGGAGCAGCGTGAAGTGTTGCGGCAAAAATGTCGTGAAATCACGGATACGCTTGATCGGAATATTCCGCCATCCAAAGATGAACTAGAAGCGATTTCGAGAAAGATTCTCAGCGACGCAGGCGAGCCGGAAGGCTATCTAGGCTGGATGATGGTGGTCTTGTCGAGCTGTTTCTGGGAAGAGCAGATTCAGTCCATTCCCCATTCCCGGCGCCTGTTCTTGCTGCCCCATTGTCTCAAGCACGCCGAGGGTTGCCCGGCCGATTACGATGAATTTGGGTTGGCGTGTAAGACTTGTGGCGCGTGCAGCATTGCCGATTTCCGGGCTTCCGCGGAAGAGCTTGGCTACAAAGTCCTGGTGGCAGAAGGCTCTCCCATTGTTTTGAAAATTATTGTCAGTGGACACGTCGATGCGATCGTCGGCGTGGCTTGCTTGAACGTGCTTGAAAAAGCGATCGACAAGATCATGTTGGCTGGAATTCCCTGCATGGCCGTGCCTTTGCTTTCGAGTGATTGCCGTAATACCAGTGTTGATGAAGACTGGGTGGAGCAAATGGTTCGCGTGCCGCACGTTGAATCGAAACAGGAAACACGAAGCTACATCCATCTGTTACGAGAAGCTTCGCGATTATTCGAAACCGACAGTCTGGAGCGGTTGGTACCACGAGTTCGCGGCGGGAAAAGCTTGGCTGAATCCAATGGCCAAGGAGCCGCTGGGTTGGATCCGATCGCCGCCACCGAAGCCATCGCCTACGATTTCTTGGCGGCAGGTGGGAAATACTCTAGGCCGTTTATCACAATGGCGGTTTATGACGCGGTCAGCGGTGGCGAAGCGACACTTTCCAATGGAGCCGAGGTCGTCTCGCAGTATCCTGACTTCATTCGCCGGACTGCAATGTCGATCGAGACGTTCCACAAGGCTTCGTTGGTTCATGACGATATCGAAGACAATGATCAGTACCGTTATGGCGAAGAGGCCTTGCATGTCAAATACGGCGTTCCGACTGGAATCAATCTCGGCGATTATCTGGTCGGCATGGGCTACCGGTTGGTCAGTCGAGATCGTAAGGAATTAGGGGCCGAAGCCGCGGCTGATATTCTTGATTACTTGGCGGATTCGCATCAACGATTGGCCGAAGGGCAGGGGGCTGAGTTGATGTGGCGAGACGGAACCGATCGTGTGCTTAAGCCGATCGATGCTCTGAAAATCTACGCTTTGAAAACAGCACCTGCGTTCGAAGCCGCTTTTTACAGCGGGCTTCGGCTGGCTGGACCCGCCGATGATTATGTTTCCTCGGTAAAATCGTTTTCGCGAAATCTGGGAGTTGCGTTTCAGATTTTGAATGACCTTAAAGACTGGGAACATGACGCCGACAACAAGAAATCAGTCGGTGCTGATTTACTTGGCGGACGACCCACCGTCTTGTTGGCCATGGCCTTGGAAAGTCTGAAAGGCGACCAGCGAGACGAATTGTTGTCGCTGGTTGATGGGACCTCGGAACTGCCAGCGGACCGGAAAATTCTCCGCGCTCGTGCGTTGTACTTCGAAGCCAGCGTGTTTGAGAAAGCCTACCGATTGGTCGACAAGCATCAACAGAAGGCCGAAGAGATTGCTGATGAAATTCAACCCGATGAGTTGCGACGTTTGATGTATTATCTAGTCGATACCGTTTTGGATCGGACTTCAGAAGTCAAGCCGACGATCGACATCAAGCACTTGTCGTTTGACGAAGTTTTGCCAATCGTTTCGAGCGAGGTGACTTCTTAAGACGCTCGTTTTCGTGCATGAACAGGCTTCGTGTTTCAAAGCGACGTTGTTTTGATGTCCCCTTTTGATCAGCCCCAAGTACTCATCGCAGGATTACCCGAATTGAACCCCACCGATTCAGCTGACGTCGGACTCCAGGACTTGATCCAATTGTTCTTTGAAGATATGTCCTTGTTGGGGCGGTTCGAAGAAGTTGCCGCAGAGGATATTCCTGAGCCCAGTCGTTCTTTGTTGGCCCATGATCAGCACATGACCGTGACGGTTGAACGCCACCATGCAAGTAGCGTTGACGTCAAGGTTTTGGAATCGCGGACGGATGGCGAGCACTATTCACGCAAGATATTGTTGTCGCGAAAGACCGATGGCGGTGTGGTGCAGTACGGAATTGTGCGGCTTAACAAGGCTTTGATCGATCCAGTTGTCCGCAATGAGATTGAACAGCAGGAAACGCCGTTGGGTAGGATTCTGATCAACCACAACGTGATGCGGGAGGTCAAACTGTTGAATCTGTTTAAGATTCAATGTGGTGTTGAGTTGGCTCGCGAATTCGGATTTGAGGTTGGTCAGATTTGTTTCGGACGGACGGCGTTGATCTATTGTGATGGGGCTCCCGCCATTGAGTTGCTGGAAATCGTCAGTTAGATACCGGGCAAAATCAGAGGCCCGCCGCCCACGGTTTTGACGATCGCTGGCCTGCCTTTTCTCGTATTTGAAATCCTGTTTGGTAACGTCTCCCATGAATATCTTGATCACCAATGATGATGGTTGGGGTTTCGAGGGAATCGAAGCACTCGAATCGATCGGAGGGTTGTTTGGCAATGTTTGGGTGGTGGCGCCTGAGCAGCCGATGTCAGGGATCAGCCACCAAATGACGTTTGAGCGTCCGATGCGGTTTGTCGAGAAAAGTCCGCAGTCGTATTCGCTCGACGGGACGCCGGCTGATTGTGTGCGGGTTGCGATGACGCAGTTGAACGTGCATTTCGATTGGGTGTTTTCCGGCATCAACAAAGGTGCCAATCTCGGCTCGGATGTGAATGTTTCAGGGACCGTCGCTGCGGCCCGGGAAGCCAGTTTGTTTGGTGCGAAGGGGGTGGCTTTTTCTCAGCATCTAAGAGCGTTTCAGCAGCCCTTCGACTGGCCTCGTGCTGCTGGGATGTCCAAGCGTGTGATTGAGCAGTTGCTGGCTAAGCCTCCGGAGACAGCCAGCTGGGTCAACGTAAACTTTCCCGACGTGCCTTCCGGGCATGAGTCGGTTGAGATTGTCGAGACTCAACTCGATCGTAATCCGTTGCCAACGGATTACGAAAAATTGGACGATGGTCGTTTATTATATCGTAGCGTCTACAACGAGCGAACTCGGACGCCAGGGTGCGACGTTGCGACTTGCTTTTCTGGAAGCATCTCGGTCACGACTCATGATTCCTAGTGTCTGATGCGACAAAATCTCTGATGGGCAGTTTTTAGAGTTAGGCCGGTAGAGGGCTTGTTGATTTAAGGCCCGGTTACGCTCAGCCATGGCAACCCGAATGCTTCAGCGAGGGAGGCCTCGCGTTGGTGGCTCGCCTTCCATGGTTGTTCGTCCTCGCTCACGCGTTTTGAAGTTGCAGTGTTT
>JBLINZ010000074.1:0-18083 GCA_047639375.1 Mariniblastus sp.
GCCCTGCCGCCTTTTTTATGCGCTCGTCAAGCGACTTAGTTTCTCGCCGTTGGAAATAATTGGCTGTTCGTGGCCGATCTATTCTCGCAACTCGATTGACGAGCTGACGTGCGAGACTTGTTGATTTAGTATCGGTTTTGGCGGCGGCTAGGGTTGCCCGAAGTGTCAGCGAGGAAGAGTCCTCGTTGGTGGCTTGCCGAGAAAAGGCAGGCGCCATGCCGACAAACGCTCTGCGTTTGACACGGTCGCCTGCGGGCTAATCGTTAAACGATCTATCGTCTCGCATCTTAAATCAACAAACCCGTAAGCGAGGACGAGCAGCCATGGAAGGCGACCCGCCGTCTCACTGACGCGTCGGGTATCCATGTTCCGCTTCGCGAAATCAGAATGGTTTTATTGTCAGCCTCGATTCGAAAGGCGACTCTCTAGCATTCTTTCAGGCTGCAGCTGTTTCGTGCGGGCCTTCTTTCAGGCCCTTGGGTTCGCTGCCGAATGGGTTTGCGTCGGGGTGTTGCGAGTGGCCAGTGGCTGCAGGTTCGTGCAGGACAAACAGGCAGAGGCCGATCAAGCAGAAGGTCACTGAAAACAGATTGACGTTGGAGAACAACGTCAGACCTAAGAGGACCGAGAGGGCGGCGGAGGCGGCGACTTTTTTAGGGAGCAGCCAGAGGAGAGCACAGCTGGCTTCGGTGATGATCACAATTCGTGAATAGTAGGTTGCAATCTCTCGCAGTGTTTCTGTTTCGAAGTTCGAACGCAGGATATTGAACAACCAGAAATCTCGATCGACGAAATAGATTTCGTAAAGCATTTGGCCTGACCAATAGCCTGGTGTTAGTTTGCCGACGACTCCTCCCAGGAAAATCATCGAGATAATGGCGATCGCAAATGTCTGGCCATGTGCCAGTGCCCTGGGGGAATCGATTCGCGTGGTGTACCAAACGCACCACAGCGAGACCCAGAAACAGGTTACGAACGTGGCGTCGTTGTAGGAGCCTTGGTGGAGGCAAAGCCCTAACATGCAGGCGGCCATCGTGCTGGCCAGGATTTGTAGCGTGCGTTTTTTTGAAGTCAACAACGACAGCAAAGCTGCGACCGCTGGAACGATCATCAGCCCGGCCAGAGCATAAGCGTTGCGAAACCAGGATGGAAAGAACGAGTCGCTTAGTTGACACTCCAAATATGCGTTGAACAGGCTTGGGTAGGCGTAGCTTTTCCAGATTAAGGAGGCCAGCACGAAACCGACGACGACCCGATATGGGCCGACGGTCAGCGGCAGCAGACTAGCGGTTTGGTCCGCGTCTCGATTGGGATTCTTGATCGAGACGATTGTCGAAAGTGAAACGCTGGTCATTGCGTTCCTCGGTTCTTGCTTGACGGGCCGTTTGCTTTTTGGCTGGCAAGTCCGTTGGGCTGTTGTGTTAAAGGATCCGACCATTCGCTTTCGATGCGCTCGACTCTGACTTCTGAGTCAGACACGGGAATAGTTCGATAGCTCGATAAAAGTTCGCGTCCACGATATCGAGATCGCAGATAGAAATACTTGTTGGGGTTTTCTTTGAGGACAGCCCGAGAGCCACCGAACGTGATCGTGCGAGCGGGGAAGTGATTGAGGGCTGACGTGCCAATTTCAGAGGTTGGTTTGGCACCCGCAGCTAGCTGGGGCTCGGAAGTTGGCGCGGGGACGGTCGAACGAAATTCCGAATCTCGAAGTTCGGTTTTCGAGAGTGTGCTGGGACTCACCCAGAATCGATTTTCAAGGTTGTACATAGCTGGGACGGGTTGTTGCATTGCCCAAGCAGGGAAACTGGCACTCGATAAGTGAAACCGATTGAGATAGCACTTCTGAACGGTAGAGCTGAGAGGCAGGCACAGGACCCAGCATGAGGATGCGGCAATTACGGTTAGTAGTGCGGCCGAAGCGAAATCGCGGGTCGTCCAGATGTGTTGTATGAGTTTTCTCATCGAAAATAGCCATCTGTGGGCTGGGGAGACGGTCTTGCTCACTTGGAGAGCCCAAATTCCTAGACTTCTGGAATAGAAATCGGCATCAGGAAATCGGTTGATCCCTTGAAAACATCGAAAAACACTTGGAAATAGGGAGAAACGGCCGGAAAAGAGGGGTTGGGCAACAAGTCTGCTCGGTCCTCCAGGAAATAATTCTGAATTTTCCAAAGATCCCGTTCAGCCCGGCGAACAACCCTTAACGACTATGCGACCCTTTGAATTCCAAAGGGCACAAAATCAGAAAAAGAAGCTGCAAAATCACATACCAGGAGGTTCGGAAGATGTTTAAGAAATTGACTTTGGGAGTATTAGGGGTAGCACTATTGGGCGGATTGCTTTTCGGGGGAAAGCTCATTCCCTACGCTCAAACGGCGGTGAGCAAGGTTCGGTCGGCCGCACAAAATCAAGTCTCGGTAGAATTCCAGATTGATGCCGCCAAGGACCAGCTGGCCAAGATTGGCCCTGAGATTCATGGCATGGTCTACAAGATTGCAAAAGAGAAAGTTCAGATCAACCATTTGGCCGCAGACATTGATCAGAGTAACTCAATGCTTGCCAAGAGCTACAACGAGATGATGACGCTTCGTGAGCATGTGTCCTCTGGCGACGCTCAATACGTTGACACTCGTGGTAACTCACACAATCAGGCTCGAGTCGAGACTGATCTTCGTCACCGATTTTCACTGTACCAAACAGCTGAAAAGACGTTGGAAAAGCAAGCCAAGATCCTGGACATTCGCAAGAAGGCTCTTCAGACTGCTACGACAAAATTGGACGAAGCCAAAGCACAACAGCGTGAGTTGGACGTTCAGATCGAGAACTTGAAAGCTCGTAGCCGCATGAACGAAGTGATTGCGACTGCCAGCCAGATAAACATCGACAACAGCCAATTGGCCAAGACACGTGAGATGCTTGACGACATCGACGCTCGCATTTCGGCTGATGAAGAGTACTTGAACATTGCTCCTAAGTACTTCGGTCAGATTCCTGTCAGCGAAGATTCGGTCCTTCCAAATAGCGATATCATGGAAGAAATGGACGCTTACTTTGACGGCAAGTCGGACGACGAAAACGACAACGACGCGGAAATCAAAGTGGAAGACGACGACTTGGCTTTCCTAAACTAAGCCATTTGAAATTGGGCCAACTTGGTTCTTGAAAAGAAGGCTTAGGAACAACAACCGAACGCATCCCTCTGGGGCTCGCAGCTAGGTAAGTAGCTCGGGCCCTTTTTTTCGTGCGGGTGACTGCTAGTGAATTTTTCATTGGCAGTTTGGTGATTCGGGTGGCAGAATAGAGAGGTCACCGAATGATGTGGCCAGACGTGAAATGCGGATGAGACACCGCAGGTTTAAACAATGGTGGGATTCATGGCGTGGGTGAAACGGCAAAAACTTGCCAGCCGCGCGATCGTCGAGGGCGACCTTGACTTGGCGGCCGAGTATCTCAAGCGAGATCGATTTCAAAAAACATATAACGGGCGTCGGCTGAAAAAACAGCTCACGTCCGCTTTGGTATTACGTGCCGAAGAGGCGACTTCACTCGGCAATTTGTCGCTGGCTTGGAAAGATCTTTCGACGGCAACTGACCTGGCTGGGCCGCGCGAGAGTGACTTGATTTCCAGGCACAAGACGCAGTTGGTTGAGTTGACGATCGAATCCGCGGATTCTTTGTTGTACAACGGGAAAATCACGCATGCTGTTCAGATGATTGATCAATTGGGCAGGCGCAAGATCTTGGATTGGCGGGCTGATCGGATTCGAAATGTTTCGCAGTGTTTGCAGGCCGCCGAAGAGTTTGCGGCGTTCGGCAAGTTCACGAATTCGGTGGCTTCATTGGAGCAAGCGAAGAATCTTCAGCCGGGCTTGCCATTTTTAGAAGGGCGGCTGGGGGCCAATCGGCAACGCGAAATTCAAATGAATGAATTGACGGCAGAGCTTCAGTCCTCTGCGTTGAAGTGCCATTGGAGCGATGTCAGTAAGTGTTGTCAGAAGATTTTGTTGATTGCGCCGAAGTACCAGATTGCGTTGGATGCTCAAAAACATTGCATCCAACGGATCAAACGCAAAACGTCGGCGGGCGTTCGCGTGACCAACGTCCCGGAGAAAAACGTAGGGGCCAGTTCGTTTTTTCGAATCGACAGTTTGTCAGGCACGCCATCGCGGGCGAGCCCAGTTGATGCCAACGGGGGATTGAATCAAGTGGAATCCGCTCCGGCTCAATTTTCAAGCGACTCGTTCTTGATGTGGGTAGACGGAGTTGGGGGATATTTGGTTTGTGTCAATCGCATCAATACGATTGGACAGGCGGTAGATCTCGCCAATATTTCGATTCCAATCCAAGGCGATTTGCGACGGCGCCATGCTCGGTTGGAGACCGTTGGAGGGCAGCACATCATTGAGCCATTGGGGCCGGTTACAATTGCGGAAAAAGAGATCACTGCGCCAGTCGAGTTGAAGCATCAGCAGATCATTTCGCTGGACGGAGTTCGGCTCAAATACACTCAATCACATCCCTTGAGTAAAACGGGCCGCTTGGATTTTGTCTCACGGCAGCGAACGTCGCCTTGGTCGGACGCGGTGTTGTTGGCTTCTCAGTCAATCATTCTTGGCCCCAACCGCGACAATCATATTTATTGCCCGACTTGGAAATCTGATTTGATTTTGTTTGAACGCCACGGGACGTGGTACTGCCGAGCTAAGGAGGCGTTCGAGATCGACGGGGAGCCTTTCAAGGCGGAAGGGGCGATCAAGTTTGATTCTCGCATTTCAGGGGAAGACTATTCGTTGACGTTGGAGCCCGTTTTGGTTCGGCCATGAGGGGCTGGATCTCCTCGTGATCGTACGTGGTTCGATAAAGTAGGCTGATTCTTCCTTTTTTTCGATGGGGAATTCGCGGCAAATATTGGCATTGAACGTTGAAAGCTAGACAAATGGACGACCCAGCGGCTACGCTAGAAACTAAGGGAAAGCCCCCTTCAATTTTGGAAAAACCAGCTCCAATGGCTGGGAGGCGCGGTATGAAGTTTTCTTATCCCGGTGGTTCAACGCCACTCGAAGGGTACACCATCAAACGTGGGATCGGCATTGGCGGATTCGGCGAAGTGTACTTTGCGCTCAATGACGCCGGCAAAGAAGTTGCGCTCAAGAAAATCCAGCGTAATTTAGATGTCGAATTGCGTGGTGTGCGGCAGTGTTTGAACCTGAAACACGTTAACTTGATTTCGCTGTGGGACATTCGCAGCAACGAGTATGGCGAGAGTTGGGTGGTGATGGAGTACGTCCCTGGTCCTTCCCTGCGTGACGCAGTAGAAGCCAGCCCAACGGGCATGCCGGAAGAGCAAGCTAAAATCTGGTTCGCCTCGACGGCCTCAGGCGTGGCCTATTTGCACGAACACGGAATCGTTCATCGAGACCTCAAACCCGGAAATATATTTTGCGACGAAGACGAACAGGTCATTAAGATTGGTGACTATGGCTTGTCAAAATTCATCTCATGCAGCCGACGGTCCGGCCAAACAGAATCCGTCGGTACGTTTCACTATATGGCGCCAGAAATCGGTAAAGGCGTCTATGGAAAAGAGATTGATATCTACGCGTTGGGGATCATCCTCTACGAGATCTTGACCGGGTTGGTGCCCTTTGATGGTGAGAGTACTCAGGAAATCATCATGAAACACTTGACGGCTGATCCCGATGTGGGTGTCGTGCCGAAGGAGTTTCGGAAAGTCATTTCAAAGGCACTTCGGAAGGATCCCGAACTGCGTTACGGAAGCGTCCCCGAGATGGTTGCGGATCTTCCTTGGCCTGAGATTGCAGCCAAAAGCCAGAGAATCATTTCGCAACACTCCGTTGGCCCCATGATCCATGGCGCTCCCGATCGTATTTCAGGTAAACGTCCGACCGAGGGTCGCCCTAGTGGTGCGAGCGGAGCTAAAATCTTGGATTCGCAACCCGTCGTGGCCGAACGCAAGCTTGCGTTTGACGCGTCCAAGCTTCCGCCGGTGATTATCCGTGCCGAAGAAGTCAAAGTTGTTCCCGGGATTGTGTTTGGAAACTTAACGGACAATAGTCATTATCCCACTGGAACTGATTCAGGTGGAGCCCAGCCTCAGAGCAGCCCAGGCAACGAACTCGGGCTCGTTCCTCCCCACTCGATTCGATCCGACGTGAATCCGGAATCCACTGGAAACGGGGCAGATATCCGGATGTCGGAGCTTCGGCTCTCCCATGCGACTGCATCCAACGAAGTGGTTGCGGTTGGGGTGCGAGACGCACCGCTTCAAATCGTTGATGATGCGTTGGTGAATGGAGCAGCCATCGCAACACGTGGAGAAATTGAATCCAACGAAGCGGTGCCCGGCGAAGAGCCGATTGCGACGGTGCTTCATACGGGTGTGAATCGACTGAACCAATGGTGGGACAACGCCAACGTCTCGACGCCCGTGAAAATGATCTTATTGATCATTGTGGGGATTGTCGTTGTACAAAACTCACAATGGCTGCTGCCGTTGACGGTGGGTTTGGGGTTGGTCTATTTAGTCTACTATCTCGCGCGAACTTGGTTGTTGATTAGCGGCAAAGAGCCGAGGCCGTTATCGCGACGCCAGATTCAAATGCAAAAAAACTTTCAGGTTCGCCAGCATCTGGCGTCGATGCCTTCGGGAGATCGTGTGACTGAGTTGGTTGGAGCTCTCTTGATAGGTGCTTTGGCGTGTATTGTGTTGAATCTATTAGGCGTTGCGCTCGGCGGAGGGATCCTGAATTCATCCGTTGAGAACTGGGCGAAATTTGCTTGGCTGACGCTCAATAGCACATTGGCTTGCTGGGTTCTGCTGATTTGCAGTAAGTGCTGGGAGCCACGCGAGGGGAACGGTTGGTTTCGCCGAGGCGTGATGCTGGCGATAGGCGTTGGGCTAGGGATGATCGCGTTCTTTTCGGCTGCCTCGTTCGAGCAGGATTTGACAACACTCGCGACGGAAGATTTTGCGATGCTCAGCACGCAGCGATTCGTTTTGAACGACGTTCCAATTTTCCCCGCGTATTTGATTTTCTTTGGCGGTTTGTTTGGGGTCCTGCGATGGTGGAAGCAGACGGATTCGCTTCGGAGTACCCGCTTAAGTCTCTGGAGTGTTTCCTTGTGTTTGATTTGGGCGACGCTCTTCAGCCATCTATTGAATGTTCCGTTGGTTGTCAATTGTGTCTTGGTGGTCGTCATTGCCGTGGCGTCCCAATTAGCGTCGCCCTGGCTGCACCCGGCCCTCCGTGACGAAATCTGCAGCGAGCACTCGTCAAGTTGAATACCTGTTAGTCGATGGCTATGGTGAACGAATTCATGACCGCGGACACGAAATACGAAAATTCACATTCCTGTGCGCAAACTCGTTGGCTAAGATCGTCATGGAATACGTCGGTGCAAAAACTTGCTCAGTCTTTAGGTTTAGGGTTGGCGATTCTGTTGTTGCTGTTAGCCGTGACGCCGGCTTGGGGGCAAGACGCCGTGAGTGGCGGGGATGATGAGTCGACGCAATCGGAGTTGGTGGAATCCACTGAATCGCTTGAACGTGTCTTGAACGCTGGCGATTCAAATCCGAGTCCGTTGACTAACCGGTTGATCTGTTTCGGCTTGCTGGGCGGCGGATTTCTGGCTTTGCTGGGAGTGTTGTTCGCATATTTGAGGCTCGATCATGCCACCCGAGGATTCTACGGCGGTCGCCTACAGTTGTTGGCTCTCGCGGGCGCGATCCTGATATTGGTGACGTCATATTTTCTCTGGAGCCAAGTCTTGTTCAAATAGAATTCGGATACGCGACGGCGTCGGCTAGTGTGGCGGGCGTTGATAAAAGTCCCTGTTTTGTCATGGATAGTGAGTTCGATGTTTGAATTAATCGCCCAGGGAACCCATGTTGATTCGCGATGGCGTCGTCAGATTCTTGAGCCCATTGTTGAAATTGGGCGGACCACCCAGTCGTTTCGGGTGCCATGGGACAGCCAAATTTCGCGTCGGCATGTCAAGTTGTTGGCGGGGAAACGCTCCATCAAAGTAGAAAAGCTAGCCGACGCTTCGAACCCGGTGTTTTTTAACGGGTGTGAAGAAACCTCGTTTGAGGTCAAGCCAGGTCAGCATTTTGTGATTGGCAAAACCACGTTCACGTTGACGACGGATCGCGCGTTTGTGACGCAGGAGGTTCCCAGCCCGATCAGCCAGAAGACTTTTTCGCCTGAGTTTTTGCGGCAGATGCCCTACCGCGATGCGGACCGAAGAATCGAAGTTCTGAATCGAATTCCGGAAGCGATTGCCAGTTCGGTTAATACTCGCGATTTGCTGATCCAGTTCGTCAACACGTTGATGGCTGGAATTAACGCAGCGACGACGATTGGGATCGTGCAGTTAAATTCGAAGAAACATCATGTCGCTGATTCGAGCAAACAAGTCAATGCGATAGAGGTCATCCAATGGGATCGCCGCGGTTTGGATCGTGGTGATTTCCAACCGAGCGAGTCGCTGATCCGGCAGGCCATCAAAACGGAAGAGACGATTCTCCATATCTGGAGTCAGCAGAAACGCATCGAGGCGGAGTACACGTTCGACTACGAAAACGATTGGGCATTCGTGTCACCGATGAGTAGCGATGCCAGCCCCGGATGGGGGATTTACGTCGCGGGGACGAATCGCGGAAGTGGTTCTACGGGAGATACAGTTGCCGGAGAAGATTTGCAGGGCGACGTCAAATTTTGCGAGCTGGTCGGATCGACGCTCAAGAATATTTTGAAAGTCAAGCAATTGGAGCGGCAGCAATCAAGTCTCCGTAGCTTCTTTTCGCCGGTGGTGATTGAGGCGTTCGTTGGACGTGATCCCGATGAAGTCTTGAAACCACGGAAATGCGAGATGTCTGTATTGTTCTGCGATTTGAGAGGGTTCTCCAAAGCGTCCGAAGCGATGGCTGACAATCTTTTGGAGTTACTGGAGCGGGTGAGTGAATCGTTGGGTGTCATGACTCGGAAGATTCTCAAGCACGGCGGAGTGATCGGCGATTTTCACGGTGATTCAGCGATGGGGTTTTGGGGCTGGCCGCTGGAGTCGGAACATGAGGGACAAAACGCGGCCAACGCAATCAAGGCAGCTTTGGAGATTCAGCAGGCCGTGGATGCGGATCAATTGCAAAACCAGGATTCCAATCGGTTTCAGATCGGGTTAGGGATCGCTTCGGGCGAAGCCGTGGCGGGCAAGATCGGAACGCAGGACCAAGTCAAGGTGACGGCGTTTGGGCCCGTCGTCAATCTAGCTTCGCGGCTTGAAGGCATGACCAAGAAGCTGGCGTCTCGGATTCTCGTTGACGGTGAGACCGTGCGACGAATGGAGTTGGGGGATTCGGGAGACGTGAAAGCCAGTCCGCGGAGTTTGGGGCGGTTTCAACCGTTTGGACTGGAATCATCGATCGAGGTGTTTCAGATTCTCCCAGTGGGAGCGATTCCCAAATCGGAATTGAAATTATTTGCCTACGCGTTGGAGCAATTTCAATCGGGAGATTGGAAAATGGCTCACAAGACGCTAGCCAGCATGCCCGAATCTGACACCGCTCGACTCTATTTCGATGCGTTCATGGCGACCCATGGAAACGTTTGTCCTGAGGATTGGGACGGCGTGATTCGAATGCAAGCAAAGTGATCGATTGATTTTACGGGTCATTCAGAACTCGTGCCATTGAGTAGCCCGAGACGCGGTTGTGACTTGTTTGGGCGAGCCACAGGCAAGAGCGTGGTAACCCTACGGGTAAGTTCGACCCTCGCAATTTTCAAAAATATAAAACCTGTTAAACCAGTGTTGGGTTACGCATGCATCACTACCTTGACTGTCATGGTTGCTGCCGATGCCAGCAATAAATCAACGATCCCCTGACGAACGGACCTTTCTAACTCCCCAGCGTCCACTACAATTTTAGTAGCGTCGAATGGGGCCGAGGTTCACTTTTGGCGTCGACAGCTGAATCGCCGTGCCAGCCGTGATTCGTTTCCTTCATCTTAGACTTGTGATTGATTCATGGCTCCCACCGTTACCAAATCCAGTAAAAAATCCGTCAAGCTTGAGAATAAGCAAGCGACTGAATTCGAGTTCAAATCGTTTCTCGATCGCCCGATTGTTGAGTTGTCTGTCTTGCGCCAGTCGTTGTTGTTCGCTGAGACGGCAATGATTTCGTACTTGTCAATCGAGCAATGCAATATTGCGGCCGGCAAGTTGGGCTTTACCGACGGGAAATTCTTCAATTGTGGTGGCGCTCAAGCTTATTGGTTTCAAAATGAATTTGACAGCGTCGTCGTTTTCCGCGGAACGGAAGTTCACGAGTGGAACGACATCGCCGCCGATGTAAACGCGTTGACTGCGTTGGCGGAAACGGTCGGCAAAGTGCATCGTGGTTTCAAAACGGAAGTGGATGATGTCTGGCCTCACATTGAAAAGGCACTTGAGAAGAACACCAAGCCGATTTGGTTTTGTGGCCATTCATTGGGTGGCGCAATGGCAACGATTTGTGCGGGCCGATGCATGCTGTCGTATCTCAAGGCGGAACCGGAAGGCCTGTTTACTTATGGCAGTCCGCGTGTCGGTTGTCGGCGATACGTCAACTACGTCAAGATTCCGCATTATCGCTGGGTCAATAACAATGACATCGTGACACGTGTCCCGCCGGCCTTGCTTGGGTATAGGCATTCGGGTACTGAGATGTATCTGAATCGATTGGGGCAACTCAAGGACCTTCGTGGGTGGCGACGCGTGAGCGATCGGATCCAGGGATTCTTTTTAAGCTTGAAACGCGGGCGGATCGATCAGCTCTCTGATCACGCGTCACCTGGATATATCGATGCAATTTTTAACATCATTCGGTCGGAAGAATTGAAACCGGACAGTCGCTATGGTACGCCACCGGTGGTCGAGTCCCTGTTGCCAAACGTAACGGATGATTCTGCCTTGGAATCTGAGAAAACGAGTCCGCTATTGTCATCGTAGGCATTCGATGATTTCGAGCAAACGGCGCCGGTTTCCAGGTCATGAACGAGATCACTGATGAGCTGGGGAGCATTCGGTTGAGATCGCCAATGTGTATCGTGTTTCGCTGTCAAGGTTCCCTATTAGGCTTGAAGTTTGAAAAGCGGAAATGGGTCGAGAATTTGAATTTGATTGTGTTAAAATGGGGCCATTAATCCAACTTTTCCCTGTGTAGTTTTATGCCTCTTCTTGTTCAGTGTCCCAACGGATGTTCGATTCGAATGTCGGTCAGCCGGTCTGGGCGAATTGTTCGATGTTCGGATTGTAAGTCGGCCATCAGAATTCCAAAGATTGACAAGGACGATCTGACTTCAGGCGACCTGCAGGTGGTTGCCGAAATGGTGAAATCGGCCGAGGAAACAGCGGACGTTGAGGATGCTTCGATTCCCTTTGTCGTTGTCTCGGCTGATTCGAAACCTCAAACACGAACGGAAACCGAGCTGAGTGATCGGGGCCTGGCGACCAACGATCCATCGCAGGGAAAGTTTAGCTTGAAGCCGAGCCAACGGAGCTTGGCTGAATCTAAGTTGAGCAATTCGAAGTCGAGTCAGGCTGATTCAAGCCAATCGGGTTCGGCTGCTGCTGACTTTTGTCCAGTCCCACGGTTGCCAGACAGCTCCGGATTTGATTTGGATCCGATTGAGCAGTTGAAACGCGAAGTTCAATCGTTGGTCGATAAACCGTTGTCTTCTTTGGCGACCCATGGGAACCTGGATAAGGATTCGACGGGTGCCCAAGCCGACGCCCCGAGCGATCTGCAGGACACACCGCTGCGGGGGCTAGAGGTGCCTGCGCCAAATTTTGGATCACGCGAGCGATCCACTGATTCATTAAAGGCAGGGGAGAATAGCAAGCCTTCTGCCAGTAAGACTCCAGCGAGTAATCCACCCCAAAGCGGAATTCGCCCCGCGCTCAAGACGATGGATCTCATACCCGCCAGCAGAGTTTCGGCCGAGCAGCCGATTGTGCACTCCGCGACGTTGGCTGAACACCGGGGTAAATCAGAGGATATATCGACGATATTCCAAGAGTTGACATCGCCCAAATCCACTGGGCCCGACTTGATTCCTGAAATCAAATTGGTCAATTCCAAGGAAGTGGTTACTGAGAAAGAAGAGGCCATTGATTGGGAGGAGCGACTTGAGAACGCCAATCAAGATCGGCGGATGCTGGCTCGTTTTTTCGCGGGTTGTCTTTGTGTCGTTGCGATTGTGAATATGACACCCGCGCTTTACCATTGGTATCATTGGGCGCAGATGACTGAATCGATGGAGCTTCCACGTTGGATTTATATCCAAGTTTTCGTGGGGGCGATTCATTTGGTGTATGCGGTCTTTTTATTCCAAGTCAGCGATTGGTCGGCCATGCGAGCGGTTTCGGTCGCGATGCTCTTAGTCGCGTTTGTGTTTGGGTCGGTTTCAACCGGTCTGCTGGTCAGCGGTGGGCAAGGCGATTTGAGTGGTTTTCTCGGGATTCCGTTTTCGTTGAGCAAGCAAGCCGCGATTTGGTGCGTTGCGATGCTCTGTTTGGCGACACTCATGAGCTATTGGGGAGGCAAAGAATCGTTGAACTGGCAGCGGGCGGAGCTCTTGCTGAAGGATATTTTGGCCCGATCGGCTGTCTAAATCATGTGGCTCTTACCTGAATAGTCCTATCTTTTAACGTAGAGATCTGGAAACCTTATGCCTGAATCAGAATCGAAATGGCTGGTATTGGTGCCAACTGAATTCGAATTGAAATTCATTTCAAGTGATTTGGAAATTCCCAATTCTCAAGTCGCGGTTTGTGGGTTTGGGCCGGTCGTGGCAGCCGCCAGGACAATGCAGTTGGTCGGTATGCATTGCCCGGACCGAATTTTATTGTTGGGAATCGCGGGCAGCTACGATCCCGCGGTCGGAGTTGGCAGTGCGTGTGAGTTTTCCAAGGTTGCTTGTTACGGCATCGGAGCTGGCGGCGGGGCGGATTTCCAAACTTCTGGCGAGATGGGATGGTCGCAGTGGCCTAGCCAAACGCCTGAACGAACCATCGGCGACCAACTGCCCTTGCAATCACTCCAGCAGGCTGGCGGTCAGTTGTTGACGGTTTGTTCCGCCGCGGGGAATCAAGACGAGGTGGCGTCTCGACGCGAGAAATTTCCAGGTGTTTTCGCGGAGGACATGGAGGGTTTCGGCGTGGCTGCGGCAGGGCGATTGAGTGGCACGCCGGTTTCGATTGTTCGCGGGATCTCAAATCTGGCGGGCGATCGCAATAAGTCCAATTGGGAGATCGGCGCCGCGTTGGCTGCTGCGGTAGAGTATTGTCATCGTGCGTTGGGGTAGTTGCGTTGAGAAGTCGTTTACCACTCGAATGAATTTTAACTTTTGAACCAAATCTATGTCGACCAAGAAAATTCGGCTGGCTATTTCGACCTGCCCCAATGACACGTTCGCTTTTCACGGAGTCCTAGAGCGCAAAGTGGATTGGTTGGGCGTCGATTTTGAGATCCAGCTGCTTGATATTCAACAGCTGAATGACGGGTTGTTTCGCGGCGAATTCGATGTCGCGAAAGCGAGTTTTCACGCGGCGGCCCTGCTGGCCGATCGGACCTATGTGTTGCCTTCGGGGGCAGCGTTGGGGTTTGGCGTCGGGCCTTTGTTGTTGGCGGCGCGTCCTGAGTTCACGCCGGATTCGGTTACCGCCAAAGCCGGGGCGTTGACGCTATGTCCCGGTCGCCACACAACCGCCGCCTTACTCTATCAGCTGTTTTACGGAGATTCCGTGGCTGGCGGAAAAACGCGAGTGGAGCACGCCCTGTTTTCAGAAATTATGCCGAAGCTTCAGCGTGCCGAAGCGGATTTTGGGGTTTGCATTCATGAAGGCCGATTCACTTGGCAAGCAGAAGGGCTATTTCTTGTTGAGGATCTGGGGATGCGATGGGAAGCCGACACCGATTCGCCTTTGCCGCTGGGAGGAATCTTGGCGAGCCGCGAACTTGGTGAGGATCTCGTTGGAAAAATTCAGGCGGTGGTCAAGTCGTCGGTCGAATACGGGTTGGCGAATCGAGCGGAAACACTATCGACGATGAAGAAGTACGCGCAAGAGTTCGAGGACGATGTCTTGTACAGCCACGTTGATCTGTACGTTAATGACTGGACCGTGGAGCTAGGTGACGTCGGGGAACGGGCGTTGAGTTTGCTCTCTCAAAAAGTAAGAGAGCAAGGACTTCAGTCGCCAGGCGGCAACGACATTCAAGTTTGGAAGCCGAGTTAGGGTGTGGCTTTTTAGGAAACCGACGAGTAGGTTGAGGTGGCAAAAGTTTCTTGCATCACTGACTTGAGAGGGCTGTTGGTCGTCAGCAAAATGATAAATCGTTTGACGATAAGCCGGCGGGCCACTAACGAGGACCCTGCCTCGGTTTCGCATTCGGGCTATGCTTGCCCCCAGTTACCGGTCCTTCAATCAGCCGGTCCTTCAATCTACAAACCCATACTTGTCGGGATGCCAGGGTTCGTGGTGGACCGAGATTCTCCGGTAGCCTTGGGATTTCACCCAAGGGCCCCGTGCGCACAGCGGTTTTTCTACACGGCGAGCAAATATCATGCACCGGACCTAACGCGTTTTTTCCTGAGTGGATGCCGGGAAATCTAGAATTTTTTACTGTCGTTTGACGTGTCGTTTTTCTTGGTCGTCAGGAGATGCGAGAAAACGAAACGGCTGATGCTGCCGAACCACAGCGGGATTTTGGAGCGGAAGACGTAGAGGGACGCCCCGATGATCGCGGAAACTAAAATCAGAGTAGGTATCGAAGGCATGAACTGATTGGCAAGCATGCTAGTGATCAAGATCGCGATGGCGGACGTCTGAACGATCGCCAAAACCACCAGCAAACGAAGCTTCGCTTCGATGCGTTGGAGTCTTTCGTCGTTGGGTTCATTCGTCATGGTATTGATTGGCATTGTCGGACGCGTTGGGGCGGATAGCAATCGCCAACGGGGTCGTGCTGTCGAATCGGAAATAGTACTTTGTGACACGCTGTATTCGGTGTCGTGGCCAAAATCTTGGCAAGCATTCGCGGTCAAGGTAAATACTGCCAATCTTTGCCCGCACGATTTGGCCACTGATTCGAGGCGTGCCAGTTTTTCAAACGCTGCCGCTATGGAGTGAATCACTGCGGAATTGGTTGATCGCTTCCATCATTTCGCTCATTGATTGGAATCGGTCGCTGGGATTCTTCTGAATTGCTTTGAGGCAGATGTCCTCTAGCGGTTGTGGAATGAATCGATGTGGCGCAACTAGGCTGGGCGGCTGGGGATCTTTGCGGACGATATTGTCAAACGTCGCACTGATGTCCGGCCCTCGGAAGGGTTCGCGTTGGGCCATCAATTCGTACATGACGATACCCAAGCTAAAAATGTCGGTGCGTTCGTCGACGAGTCGATTGCCGGTGACTTGTTCTGGCGACATATACAAGGGCGTCCCACCGCGTTGGCCTTTGGTGCCTTCGCCGCCATCGTTAGGCATCCCCCAGACTTTTGCTGCGCCCCAGTCGATCAGGGTGACTTCACCAAACATTCCTACGATTACATTTTCGGGTTTGACGTCGCGGTGGATGACGCCACGAACGTGGGCGTAGGCCAGGGCATCGCCGACTTGCGTGAGAATACTTAGTAATCGGTTGAGGTCGAATTCTTGTTCGTATTCTTCTTTTCGTTGAGCCAGCCCGACAATGATCTCGAACAGTGTTTGGCCATCGATTTTCTTCATCGAGAAAAACCAATCACCTTCGGTGTTCTGTCCTAATTCATAGAGTGGCGCTGTGGCGGGATGTTGGAGCTGAGCCGTAATTCTGGCTTCGCGAATCAAGCGTCTGAGTTCGACTTGGTCGTCATGGAGTTCTGGCCGAAGCATTTTCAATACGACACGCCGGCCAAGATTGGTGTCTTTACAAGAAACCAGTTCGGCTTTGCCACCGGTGTTGAGCGCCCGGAAATGCGTGTACTTCTTAAAAGAGTTTGAGATCAGCTTGGGCGGTTCACCTTCGATGTCCGAGACAAACACCATTTGCAGGCGGTCTTCGCTGAACATCGGATCCTTGTCCTTGTCCTTATCCATTTAGTTTGGGCGTTGTACTTACGCGTCTCCGTTTGAATTGACTTGATTTCCATTGACGTCGATCCCAGGAAAATCATCGGCCAGAGGCTGGCTTTCGACGGGCGAAATCTCGGAGAATATTTTTTCAGCGCGTTTCCATTTTGACCAATCGGCACGAAGCAATTTCATGCCCATGTCGATCCGGCCATCTTGGATCCAGGTTTTAAGAATGCCGTAATGCACTGGACCATATTCCTTCTTTTCGGCGTTGCGGACAACCCACGTGTCGTAGGGTGGGCTGGATTCCCAGCGGTTGGCCGTCTCCACCAAGCGGACCCCACGACGGGTGACCGGCGGTCGGGTTGGCCGTCGAAAGGGCTTGTGCTCTCCCAGCGACTCGGGCCGTGGTTTTGAGCGGTCGGCAAGCCATTGGAGTGCTTGATTGACGGATGTATCGTTGGGGTTTCGTCGGTTGAGCTTGCGGAAATCTTTTTCGGCCTTGGGCCATTTTTCGGCTTGCAGGTTGGCGATTGCTCGGGAATACCTGACTTTGGCGACGTATTTGGGGTCGGAGCGAATCAAATCAATCGTAGCGGTGAAGTCAGAATTTGCGGGCGAAAACCGACCCATTTGAGAGAAGACTTTGCCCCGGGCGTATAAGACTTCCGCCAATTCACGTGGTTCGGTGAATCGATGAATCGCTTTCGTCAGCCACATCAGCGTGTACTCGTGTCGGTTTTGCATCACCAATACGGAGGCTCGCCCAGAGTAGGCGAGGGCGAGTTTGTCGTTGTGGGTCAACGCCAGTTCAAAATCTTCCAACGCGGCATTGGGTTGATCGGCTTTCAAAAAAGCGTGTCCCCGTTGAGCCAAGACCTCGATTTGAGCCGGATACAACTCGAGTGAGTGAGTGAAGTCGCTGACGGCAGCCACGTAATTTCGATCGAGTGCATGCGTGGCTCCTCGCCGTCTGTAGGAAATCGGGTCAGAGGGGTCCTGCAAAATTGCCTTGTCGTATGACCTGATGACTTTTGCCAAGTCACCGGCTTTTAGCTGAAGCTCAGCCAGCAGAATATGATACCTAGGATGCTGCGGCGCGATCTTGATGGCTTTGATGATATCCGATCGAGCTTCGTCTGGCTGGCCTGTCGCGGAGCGCGAAATCGCTCGTGAATATCTAGCTGCGTGATTGTTGGAGTCTGCTCGAATGACGGCCGTGAAGTCCTTGACGGCTGCGGCGTGCTGTTTTGCTTGGGCGTAAACCTGCCCGCGTCGGATCAGCGTTTCAATGTTGCCGGGTGATTTTTCCAGGGCGGTTGTGTAGTCCCGGGAGGCGTTTCCAACATTGCCAAGGAACTGGTTGGCCAACCCTCGCTGTTGAAACGAATGGGCGTCATCGTGTCCTCTTTGGATTTGACGATCAAAATGGTTCACGGCTTGCTCGGCGACGGGCTTGCCTAGTTTTTGGTATTGATGGAGCGCCGAAGGACGAACGGCGATGGCTTGTTGGAGCCCCGCGATGGCTTCGGACCACTTCTCGATTCGGGAGCAAGTAATGGCATTCCAGATCCAGCTGCCCGCATGGTTGGGACGCAATTTGCAAGACTTTTTGAAATCCTTGAGGGCCTCGTCGAAGAAATCATTCTGGTGAAATACGACGCCCCGGTGGTAAAGATTCTGGGCTTTTTCTTCGGTCGTTGCTGCCAGTTCAATGCTGCGGCTGTACTCTTCAATCGCTCTTGAGTAGTCACATAGCTGCTGGTAAATTTCTCCCAAGACCGCAAAGGCTTGTGGCTGCTGATTGTCCAGGCGAACGGCTTTTTGGCAGTCAGTCAGGGCTTGATCGAGCTTGGATTCACTCAGAAAAACACGACTTCGAATCAAATAGGCGTCAAAATTTGTGGGGTCCACGTGGATGGCATCATCGAGATCGACGTGCGCCAGGTTGTGCCGACCGACGGCCA
>JBLINZ010000075.1:0-17956 GCA_047639375.1 Mariniblastus sp.
GACGGCAAAGAAATCTTGGAGATGCAGGAGCTCGTTCGCAAAGTAATTCTGGCCGACCACTTGCGGGATTATATCGTGAGGCTCAACCTTGCGACCCATCCGGAAGGCCCCTTTGCCACGCCGGTCACGAATCAATATCTCCGTTGGGGAGCGAGCCCTCGAGGCGCCCAAACCGTGGCCTTGGCAGCGAAAGTGCGTGCCTTGCTGGAAGGACGATTCAATGTGAGTTTTGAAGATATCCGCCGAGTCTACTTGCCCGCCATGCGTCATCGCGTCGTGCCCAACTTTGAAGCCCAAGCTGAGGGGATCACATCCGATCAGGTGTTGCTCGAGATTCTGGACTTGGTTCCTGAGAAAGTGGATGGCTAGTGAGCGATTTGTGTAGTCGCTCCCCAACCAAGCTTCTGCCGGTTTCGCTGTATCAATTTCGCATCGGATATTCATGTCAAACGTTTCCATTAAAAAGACCAGCTCCGACAAAGAGCCACTCCTGAGTCCGTCGCTTCTGGCTCAGCTTGAGCGAATGGAACTGGTCAGTCGCAAAATTTTCCGAGGGCGGATGAAAGGCGAACGGAAGAGTCGCCGGAAGGGCCAAAGCGTTGAGTTCGCTGATTTTCGCAACTATGTCGCGGGCGATGATCTGCGATTCATTGACTGGAACATGTACGCTCGTCTGGACAAGCTTTTTCTCAAGCTGTTTTTGGAAGAAGAGGATTTGCACTTCTAT
This sequence comes from Mariniblastus sp., assembly GCA_047639375.1. Taxonomy (GTDB): domain Bacteria; phylum Planctomycetota; class Planctomycetia; order Pirellulales; family Pirellulaceae; genus Mariniblastus. The sequence goes on from JBLINZ010000075.1 coordinate 728, forward strand.
ACGTTGATCGATGTCAGCCCCTCGATGAATTTTGGTTCGCCCACCAAACTTCAATACGCCAAGCAATTGGCAGGAGCACTTGGATATATCGGGCTGTGCCGAGCCGATCGCGTCAAAATCGAACCACTCGACGGTGCCAAGAACAGCACCGCGCCGGTCCTCCGTGGCCGCAAGAGCTTGTGGCGATTAATCGAGCATCTGGAGAATCTTGAATCGCAATCGACCGTCTCCATGACACAAGCGGTCAAAGCGTTTTGCTTGAGAAATACGGGCAAGGGGATCCTCGTACTCATAACGGACTTGATGGACAAATCCGGATACGAAGAGGCTCTCAAGTACTTGGTCGCACGTGATCTTGATATTTATTTGATTCACGTGTTGTCTCAGGAAGAGATTGATCCCGACCTATCAGGCGATTTGAAATTGGTCGACTGCGAGGACGGTGACTTCGCTGAAGTCTCGGTGAGCCAACGCTTGATCGATCGCTACAAGCAAACGCTGGCCACTTTCATCGAGCAGGCTCGCGATTTTAGCTCCCGACGGGGAATCGTTTATACGATGACCAGCACCGAACGCTCAGTGGATCGACTCGTCTCTCGTTACCTTCGGCAGCGAGGTTTGGTTCGGTGAATTGGATCAATATGCTGCCGTGGTACCAATGGCTGATTCTAGGCCTGGCACCACCCATGATCTTTCTGCTCTACTTTCTCAAGCTCCGACGTGTGCCTGTCGAGGTTCCCAGTACTTTCCTGTGGATCAAAACGGTTGAGGACATGCACGTGAATAGCATCTGGCAACGGTTGCGCAAAAACCTGCTCTTGTTGCTTCAACTCTTGGCCTTGCTGTTGCTCATCTTGGCATGCTTGAGCCCAGGTTGCCAAGGCGAAAAACTTTCGGGCGATCGATTCATTTTCCTGATCGACAAATCCGCCAGCATGTCTGCGACAGACATCGACAACGGCCGCTCGCGTTTGCAAGAAGCGAAAAACCAGATCTATACTCTGATTGACCGGATGAAGTCGTCGGACGCCGCAATGATCATTAGTTTTTCGGATACCGAGGGCGTTGACCAATCGTACACGACCAACAAATCATTATTAAAACGAAAAGTCAAATCCATTCGCCAGACGCAACGTGCAAGCGACATGAATCGGGCCCTGATCGCGGCCTCTGGATTAGCCAATCCAGGTCGTACCAGCGATCGAGACAGCCAATCCGATGTTCAAGTCGCCGATGCGATGCCAGCCACGATGTACATTTTTAGTGATGGAGCCATCAAGCCGATTCCGCGATTCTTACCGGGCGCACTGACCGCCGAGTATCGTCCGATCGGCGCCGTCGAACCTCCTGACAATCTCGGAATCACGGCGTTTTCGGTGAATAGCCAGCTGGATTCCGGTGGGCAAGTTCAGATATTCAGTCGGCTGCAAAATTCCGGACTGACCGACAAGCAAGTCGGAATTTCATTGTATGTGGGTGACGAGCTAGAGGACGCTCGTTCCGTTTTGGTGCCGGGTCGGGAGGCGTCGAAAGAATTCCTCGAGCTTGGAGACAACGATCGAATTGCCAATATCGAACAATCGACGCCCGGCGATCTTCCGCTAAACTTCGATTTGACTGGACTAGCCTCGACATTGGATACCGCGACACCCATCCGATTGGTAATCGACGACCAAGACGTTTACATGCTCGACAACGAAGCCCATTGCGTGCTCAACCCGACGCGACTTGCCAGAGTCTTGATCGTAACTGACTACAACAAACCTTTGGAGTTCGCGGTTGCGACAGACCGAATGAAGAAGATCGGCAACTTCGAATTCGCGGACCGGGACTACTTAAAAGACAAGATCTATCAAGACAATGCCGCATTAGGAATTTACGATCTGATTCTGTACGACCAATGCGTGCCCGACGTTATGCCGGCTTGCAACACAATTTTTATTAACGCGATGCCAAAATCAGAGAATTGGAGTGTCAAGGAAAAGCTAGAAACCACGCCGATCATTTACACCAATTCAAATCATCCGATCATGTTTGATGTTCAAATGGGTAACGTGAATATCTTGGAAGGAAACGTCATCAATGGCCCCATCGGGAGCAGCAGTTTGGTGGATTCCGTTGGCGGCTCAGTCATGAAGATTGGTCCTCGATTGGGATTTGAAGATCTCGTCATTGGATTCCCGATGATCGTCTACGAAGAGGATGGCGACACGACGATCAACACCGACTGGCAAAAGCATCCAAGTTTTCCCTTCTTCATGCAAAACGTGGTGATCGTGTTGGGAACCGGGTCACGATTTGACGCGATGAAGTCGAATCAACCAGGGCAAGCTATCAAACTCAAGCCTCTGTTTCCGTTTCCCGAAATTGATGTCAAAAATCCTGCCGGCGAAATCACGAGAGTGAAGGCCAACGACGACACGAGTTTCATGTATGCACAAACCGACCAGTCAGGCGTCTATGAAGTCCGTGAAACAGGATCCCAAGAGCTCGATCAACTATTCGCAGTCAATCTCCTTGACCGGCTGGAAAGTGACCTTGGCGTTAGAGACGAATTGAAACTTGGTTACGAAGCCGTTGCGGGCCAGGTCAGCTCTGAACCGGCAAGGAAAAACTTTTGGACATGGCTCGTCCTGGCCGCACTCTTCTTAATCACCATCGAGTGGTTCATTTACAATCGCCGAGTGCTCATTTGAACGTCGCCATTGGCCGATAGTTAAAATAGTTAATGCACCCATCCCTTGGATGCTATGACTTGAATGGAAACCCGACACGTAAACAAGTTAAAACAGCGCAATCTGCTCCACCTCGCTGACAGGTTTGCAGATCTAAAATGAGAGACGATAATTCGTTTGACGATTAGACGGCAGGCGACCGTGTCAAAAGCAAAGCGTTTGTAGACGTGGGCGATTGCCTCTTGACAGCAAGCCACTCACGAAAGCCCTTCCTTGCTTGCTTGCTGACGGGCTTGTTGAATGAGTGAGCCAAAAGCGAAAATGGTAGCCCGATGCGTAAGGTTTGAAGTTGCACACGTTTGCGTTGAAGGCGCTCTTCGAGGAGGCCTTGGGTGGCCTGATGAAAATCTCTCCTGTAGACGTATTCGGCTATCCGCAAAACTGAACTTCATCGCCGCTCAAACACGGCAAGTCCCCCCTTCTCTGGAATTCGGACGATTCCGCATGGTCACTTCATCAAACGTAGGCCGAATTCCTGAGGAGAAGGGAGCGAGGTTTTTGAGTTGGATTCCTGCTTAGTGAGTCGGTATCGAGCACCGGCCAAGTAGAAACAAACGGTTCAATTTCTCTACGCGAGCACGTTTTCAGCAACGTTTTCAGGACTTCGCGATGGGGCAACCCTTTTCTTAGTCGCCCCATCAACCATAGAATACAAATCGACAGTGACTTTTGCTACACTGAGATCACTTGGCTCAACCCAGACTCCATCGATTGCGCATGGCGACTAGGTCATCCGGCCCTATTTCTAAGACTGACGAAAGGTCATCATGCAACGACTGTTCGACGCGCTGGTTTTCGGAATGGCTTTGACTATATTGGTCCCTAACGTTTCGCAAGCCATTACGAGTGAAGGGCGTTCTGACCCCTTCAACTCCAACACTCATTCGACCGAATGCAACGCGTTTGATTCGGAACTTGCAGGGATGCCAAGTTTCGAATCCATCCCTAGCTGGAACTTCGGGCCAGACCGTAAGAAATCAATTTTCAAACTCGATCCAGAGTTTAGAAGCCAAGTCTTACTTGGGGCCAAGATGAAAATGGCTAGCCCCTCGATCACGGTGAATTTTGAGCCGCTAATCACTCAATTCATCCGACACGCTGAGCTAGAGTCGAACTCTGCAAAAATTCTCCCGTGGGTTTACGCGACCACGACTGAATCGATTGTGATTGAATTTGAAACAGCCGTTCGATTGATCGACCATGCAGAGGATGAACTTAATTTGGCCATGTACGATTCATTGTATGGCCAATCATCTATCTCCAAGCAGGACCATCTCGGATCTGCCGCGGCGAAACTTGACGAGGCCGAGGTCACGCTATTCCTGCTCATTGAGTTTGCGAAAATTGAGTTGTAAATTTGGTTCTTCACCTGACTTTCGGACCATGCCCCGCTGATCCATAATAGGGTCTCCTTCGCATGCCTCAATTTTAGGATGAAAAACCGATGAAGCAGATTTTAAAACTGGTCTTTTTGGCCGCCGTCGTTTGCTTGTCGGTGCAAGCTGCGTTCGTCAAAATTGGCATTGCCGATGAAGGCATGTATCCGATTTCTGAAATTGGGCGTTTGGATTTAGCATCCAAAGGCCTCTTGCTAGATCCATCCGACATTTTCAATCCAGACAAAACTTGTCTCGTCGATGGAATCTGTCGCGTTAACGGCTGTACTGGCTCATTCGTCTCGGCCAACGGATTGATCATCACCAATCACCATTGCGCTTACCGTGCGATTCAATCGGCGAGCACCACGGATCACGACTATCTCACTAATGGATTTCAATCCAAAACCTTGAGTGACGAGATTCCGGCAACCGGATACACCGTTCGTGTAACTGAGTCATTTCAGGATGTTTCCGATGCCGTTTTAAAAGTGGTCAATTCAGAGCAGAGCTTCGTGGATCGCACGAAAGCAATTAATCGCCAACGGAAAGAGCTGGAGAAACAAGCTGAGCTTAAGTATCCGGGCAAGCGTGCGGAAGTCGCAGAGATGTTCACTGGGAAAACTTACGTTCTGTTCTTGTACACTTACATCAAAGACGTCCGCTTGGTGTTTGCTCCGCCATCGTCGATCGGCAATTTTGGCGGCGCGGTCGACAATTGGGAATGGCCTCGGCACACAGGCGATTTCTCGTTCATGCGAGCCTACGTTGCTCCCGATGGTTCCAGTGCCGACTACTCACCAGACAATGTCCCCTACCAACCCAAACGGTTCATTCAAGTTGCCCCCGGGGGAGCGAACGAATCCGACTTTGTCATGTTACTGGGATATCCCGGCCGAACGGCTCGTCACAAAACAGCCAGCTTTCTTCGCTACGAACAAGACGTTCGACTACCTTACATCGTCGAATTGTACAGACGTCAGATTGCAACACTAGAATCCGCTGGCGCCAACGATCGAGCCGTCGCCCTTAAACTTACATCGCGGATTCAAAGTCTAGCAAATACCGAAAAACGCTCACGCGGTCAGCTCAAGGGATTGGTCAGAGCCGATATCGTGGCCAAACGGGCTGCACAAGAAGTTGGCCTGCAGTCGTTCATCGAAAAAGACCCTGAGCGAAAATCGAAGTACGGCAAGCTGCTGAAACAAATCGATCAGGTTTACCAAGATTCGTCGTCCGTAGCCGTGAAGGAAGCAAATTTCCAAAACCTACGATTAACCAGCCAAATGCTAAGAATCGCTTACACCGTTTACGATGCAGCGGTGGAACGACAAAACGAAGACCTCGATCGCGAGGCGGCTTATATGGATCGGAATTTCGATCAAACCGTAAGTCGGTTGTTCATGATGCAAAAAGACATTGTGCTTGATACTGACATAATCATGTTGAAAAACATGTTGGCTCAGATCCGTGAGGCTGGTCAAACGGTCCCACTGATGGCCGACAAATCGGTTGAGGATTTGTATGCCGGCTCAAAAATGATGAATCCGGAACATTTAAAGACATTGTTGACCAAGACCCCGGATGAACTTGCAAACATCGACGACTCCATGTTGCAGTGGGCCATCCAATTGTACCCTCGATACTACGAGTTGCGGGAACTCGCTAAGCAACGTGAAGGCCAATTAGGCCAGCTTTATGGGAACTTGATTTCAGTCAAACAACAGTACCAGCAAGCCCAGTTCGTCCCCGACGCCAACGGAACCTTGCGACTGACTTTCGGGTCGGTCCGAGGGTACTCACCTGAAGACGCGGTCTTCAAGATGCCGGCCACCACGCTCGGTGGGGTCGTTGCCAAAACTACCGGGATTGCGCCGTTTGTAACGCCTCAACGCGTCTTAGATATGCACGCGAACCGTGACTTCGGCGATTACGCCCATCCCAAACTGAATGACGTTCCAATCGCCATTCTCTATGACACGGATACCACGGGCGGCAATTCAGGCAGTCCGATTTTGAACGGAAACGGCGAACTCGTCGGCGTCAATTTTGATCGGGCTTTCGAAGCCACCATCAATGATTTTGCCTGGAACACAAACTATAGCCGCTCGATTGGTGTCGATATACGATACGTTTTGTGGATTACCGACAAAGTTTATGGGGCAAAACACCTGATTAAAGAAATGGGCCTGTAAAACCACGGGGCGTTTCTTCATCCATGAAGGACGTTACAATATCGATCCGCGAACCTGAGATAAAGATCAGCAAGAATTCTTGCAAGAATCTCAGTTCCCGAGCGAATTAAATTCTGAAAAGATCTGGTCAATAATCTTGGATGGGAGCACATGTCCAATAAACCACAAGCGTTAAAGCCTATCATTCTCTATGACCATCTTCCTGGCATACTGGCGGGCTACCCCGCCGTTTTGTTTGCGATTTTGGCCATCCTTTCATGGTTCCCGAAGAACGCTTTAAGCAGTGAAAAGCGTGAACAGCTGGAATTGTTGATCACTCAACTAACGGATGCCCCAAATTCAGCGGATCAATTGGCGGGCGTTCAAATGATGCTCGACCAAACCGTCCCGTTTTTCAACGCACACATGCTGTTTTGGATTGGCCTTTCGATCATGTTGGTCTGGTACGTTGCGTTCCGATTCAACATGCCAAAAAGCAAGTTCATGCTGATGTTCTTTATGCTGGGAACACTCGTCGGAATTCCCGTCGTCATGGAACTTCAAGGAACCATCAAACCATTTAGCTATCTTGCGACAAAACTGGGAGGTCTTGAACCGACCGTCGACACGGGTGCTTGGGTCGTGATGGCAATGGTCTTCTTCATCATTTGGCTGGGTAATTATGTCTACAGCCGCACGCATCTGCGAGTTCGAATTGATGAGTCTGGACTGACCATCAATCGACTTGGAGGAAAAGGCGAACGATTCGAATTGATTGGCCTCAAAACTGAGAACGAGCCACTCGATTACTTGGAACTGTTTTTGGCTGGCGTCGGATCGCTCTCACTGAAGACGCGAATGAACAAGTCAATCTTTACGATGAAGCGAGTCGTCGGCTTGTACCGGACACCTTGGTTCCCTTTCTTCAAAGGTAAACTCGCCCGAATTGAAGACATGCTTAGCTACCAAGGAAAGGTCGTTTCCGTTGACCGCAACGATCGATTGGATGCCGCAGAAATGTCTGATGGCGATGGTGACGGACACGACACCGATGACATTCTGGACGAGCAAGGCGGAGACGATCACTCAGGTGGCAGCCGCGATTTCGACACCACTCAGGCTTCAAACGATGCCCCAGATGACAGAGGAATTGATTAACCGATAGGCGGGAACATCATTCCACGAGTCGAATTTAAAAACGTCGTTGCTAACAAATGGCAACGACGTTTTTTCGTAGCAGATACTTCGTCCGTACAGGAGGCTCGTTTCGCAATCGGATCCGTTGATTCAATGAGTCGAAGGCGAGCAAGGTAACCCAATGCGTAAGTTCGACTTTCGCACTTTTCGAAAATTAAAAACCTGCCAAACGCGTGTTGTTTTGGATTGATCAAAAGAGTGAGTTGTAGCCAGAATGGCAACCGTTCGGGATTCGCAGATGGTTCTCCCTAAGTCTTGCCACCACTCCGGCTACGGAAAAGTGCGAAAGACGAAATCAGGGCTTTATGATTTCATGGCAGGTTAAGCACGGGCTACCGGTAGCGCTGGCAGCCCGAATGCGTCAGCGAGGGAGTCCCCTCGTTGGCGACTTGCCGTCAAGGAACAATCGCCCCGCCTACAAACGCTCTGCGTTTGGCACGGTCGCCGGCGGCGAATCGTTGAACGATCTATCGTCTCGCATCTTAAATCAACAAGCCCGTAAGCGCCCAAAAACACTGTGTCGCGATGCGACAATTCGTGTACTTTGAACGTGGCTTGCGCAAACCTCAATGTTCGTCGTCCCGCCTTAATGACGATACTGAACAATGCAAGTTGAACGCAGGCCGTCGCACTACGACACCCATACCGTCAATTCAATTTCCGTTTGAGGGTTATAGATCGCCCATCATTGGCAACATCTCGTTGACCATCGTGATTGCGGCAGGGCCCACGAGCACTACGAAAATTCCAGGGAAAATGAAGAGTACCAGTGGGAAAATCAGCTTGACCGCCGTTTTGGAAGCCTTCTCTTCCGCCAATTGACGACGGCGAGTTCGCATCGCTTCACTCTGAGTTCTCAGCGCCTTGCCGACGCTGGTACCAAATTTGTCGACCTGAATCATCACGGACGAGAGTGTTTTGAGATCATCGACCCCGTTGCGTTGTCCCAGTTCGGTCAGCACAATTTCTCTTGTGGAACCCATTTGGAGCTGTTGGTTGCAAAGCTTGAATTCATCTGCGACCACTGGATGCGACGCGTCCAATTCTTCCGCCACACGACGTAGGGCTTGGTCCATTCCCAGACCGGCTTCGACGCACACGACCATCAAGTCCAAGGCGTCTGGCAGTCCTAGAAACAGTTTTTGTTTGCGGCTTCCTGCGATCAACCCGAGGATCAATTCCGGCAGGAACATAAACAGAACCGCAGCTCCTAGTGAATAAACCAGCGACCATGTGTTGAAGCCATTCGAAAGCAAGGCGACGCCGCCTCCGACGAAGAAACCAAAACCAGCCGCCAACACTTTGAGAGTCGAAAGTATTTGAGTGGCATTTTCGCCACGCATTCCCGCTTCATCAAGCTTTTGCTTGAGTTTGCCAGCTTCTTTTTCGTTTTTGGGCCTCAACGCATCCGACAATTTCGGATTCGCTTTAGCCAGCATGTTGGTAATATTCTTTTTGGTGCTGCCAGACCTAACGATGTCATTCTTGTTCTGCGAACTGGTATTCATTCGCTCAAGACGCGACTCGCTCTTAGTCTTGCTGTTGAACATCATATCAACAGCGACCCATGCTCCGATCGCGATAGCGCCAAACGCAGCGAAAGGCAGGAGCGCGACAAAATCGATTGCAGCGGTAAGCAAAAATGTAGTCATGGCTTACACCTTAATGTCAATAATTTTCTTGATTGAAAAAGCACCTACGAACTGTAGGAACACGGCCCCCATCAACATCTTCTGTCCCAAGGGGTCGGTGAACAGCATCATTACGTAGTCGTAATTCAACTTGAGCATCACTCCAAACAGGATGGGAGGAAGCCCCAGCAACACGATTCCGGAAATCCGGCCTTCACCCGTCAACGCTTGAATCTGGCCACGGATCTGGAAACGCTCGCGAATGAGGTGTGAAATCTTATCCAGAATTTCAGCGAGGTCACCACCGGTTTGCCGTTGCAAAATCACAGCGGTGCAAAAGAATCGCAGATCAAGGTTAGGGACCCGTTCCGTCATCGCCAGCAGCGAATCGCTGAGGTTCATACCCAAGTTCTGCTGCTCAAACGCTTTGTGAAATTCAGGACCAAGCGGCTCAGACATCTGATTACCAACCAATTGAATTCCAGCGGGAAGACTCTGTCCTGCTCGCAGCGCCTGGGACATCAGGTCCAAGGCACCCGGCAATTGGCCACCAAATTTGTTCAATCGTCGTTTTTTCAACCAGGACAAAGCCATGAGTGGCAGTGCGGCGAAGGCCAAGGCCAGGACAGGAACCAACGACTTCCATGGCAAGAATACAAACGCCAAGGCACCAGCTACGACTGCGAAGCCAGCAGTCATCATCACGAATTTGGAAACCGTGACCTGGGTTCCTGTCGATTCGAGAAACGTACGAAGATTGAAGAATTTCTTCACGAACTCTTCAATCGCATTGGGAGCTTCATCAAGCGGCGAACGCAGGAGACTGGCCGACTTCGCTTCTTGCTTGGCAGCGCCTCGACCGCCGTTTTGAGTCAATAACTCCAAGCGGTCTTCAATCGTGTTTTGGCTACCTTGAAACATAAGCGACACGGCGAAAATCATTCCGCCGATCCCAACCGCGATCGCTCCAATCATTATGTACATCATCATGGCTTTTTAACTCGTCTAATCAAGTTTTCGGAATCGCTGAACGTCCAAACTTCGAGAAAGGCAGACTCATGTGAGTCAATTATTCAGTTCTGAGTTGGCGTCGAACGCCACCGCTTTTCATTTTCGAATCCTCACGAAATCACGCGAGAACTGCATCGCAATTGTTTTGTTCAATCTTCCATCATGACCCGTTCACGGAAAATACTGGCGGGTAACTTAATGCCCATCGATTCCAGCTTGTCCATGCATTTCGGTCGCACGCCGGTGCAGACGAACCGCCCTTTGGCTTTTCCGTTTTCATCAACACCTGTTTTGTCGTATCGGAAAATATCCTGCATCACGATCGTGTCATTTTCCATACCGCAGATCTCAGTGATTCGTGTGACTTTACGTGGTCCACCTTGAAGTCGGTTGGCTTGAATCACCAAGTCCACCGCACTCGCAATCTGACTTCGCATCGCCTTGATCGGCAAATCAAAACCCGACATCATGATCATGGTTTCCATTCGAGCAATACAGTCACGAGGCGTATTCGCGTGCGTCGTGGTGAGTGACCCTTCGTGACCGGTGTTCATCGCTTGCAACATGTCCAACGTTTCAGGACCACGACACTCACCGATGATGATTCGCTCAGGACGCATCCTCAAGCAGTTTTTCACGAGGTCAGTCGCGGTCACCGCACCCTTGCCTTCAATGTTGGGTGGGCGAGTTTCAAGTCGTACAACGTGGTCTTGTTGGAGCTGAATTTCCGCCGCGTCTTCGATCGTGACAATTCGATCTTCGTTGGAGATAAAGCTCGATAATGTATTGAGAAGCGTCGTTTTACCGGAACCCGTGCCACCGGAGATCACGATATTCAAGCGAGCCTTCATCGCCCCTTCGAGAAGCATCACCATCTCTGGCGTGAAGGCTTTGAAGTTCAGCAGGTCTTCGAGTTTAAGCGGATTGGAACCGAAACGTCGAATGGACATCGCGGCACCATCCAGTGCCAAGGGCGGAATGATCGCGTTGACACGAGAGCCGTCTTCGAGACGAGCGTCAACCATAGGGCATGTTTCATCAACGCGTCGGCCAACCTTGGACACGATCCGATCAATGATTTGTAACAAGTGAGCGTTGTCGCGAAACACCACGTTGGTCTTTTCCATCTTGCCGCCACGCTCGCAGTAGATGTTCTTGGGACCGTTGACCAAAATATCACTAATCGTTGGGTCTTTGAGCAAAAACTCCAACGGCCCCAGGCCAAATGTTTCGTCAAGTACTTCCTCGACCAATCGATCGCGTTCGGACCGATTGAGAAGATTGTTCTCACCTTCACAAAGATGCTCGACAACTACACGAATTTCTCGTTTAAGAACGTCGCCTTCCAGTTCACCAATGCGGCTCAAATCCAACTTACCAATTAGCTTGGCGTGGATCTTCTGCTTTAGCTGCTCAAACTCGGAAGCTTTAGTGTCGGTAGTGCTCATATCTCGTTCTGCCTGCAGTCGTTGGGGAGAAACTTGGGTTTCCAGCCAAAGGGGATTGGCTAGTCGCCTAAATTTAATGCTATTTAGCAACCTGCAGAAACATACATCACTCCTTACGTAAGTCTTAACCCTCAACGAGATATTCACGCTTATCTCACCAACACGCTTGCCGTGACCGTTGCAATCGATTCGTTACAGTCTGACACTCTCACGGAAACCGACTAAAATAATTGCGAAGCCCCCGTTCCATTCGTCAATTCCGTTATCACTCACCCATTCCACTATGCCTGGAAAATCAAAACTCGACAGCGAAGTCTGTACGGCGGCAGCTGTCGAGATGGCGTTACAACTAAAATCCAATCCCGAAAAAGCAGCATTCTTTCCCCGATTTTTCAAGACCGGACCGGGAGAGTACGGAGAAGGGATTGAGTTCATTGGCGTGATCGTGCCAGACCAACGCAAGATCGCGAAGCAGTTCCATGCTCTCCCGTTGAACGAAGTCAAAACGCTACTTTGCAGTCCTCTGCATGAGTGCCGACTGACCTCGCTCTTTATTTTGGTCAATCAATTTGAGAAATCAAAAGCGGATACTGTCCGGAAACAGATCTACGATTTCTACACGCAACATTCGAAGTTGATCAACAATTGGGACTTGGTCGACACAACCTGCCACAAAATCATGGGGCCCTATCTCAAAGATCGAAACCGAAAAATACTGTTTCAATTTGCCAAATCTAAGTGCCTTTGGAAAAACCGAATTGCCATCGTCACAACGTTCTACTTCATTCGCCGAAACGACCTCGAAACCACGATCGAAATGGCCGAAATATTGCTTGACCATCCACATGATTTGATCCACAAAGCCGTCGGGTGGATGCTGCGTGAACTCGGCAAGCAGAACAAACCAATGCTGGTTTTGTTTCTTAAGCAATATGGCAAAACCATGCCACGAACCATGCTGCGGTACTCGATTGAGAAATTCCCAAAATCAGAACGAGCCAAGATCCTTGCAGGAAAGTTTTAAGTCCTAAACAGACTGGAAGACGTCATTGAAAAAGACCAAGCCCACAAGCAACTCAAGCGAGGGGTAATCGTAATTCACGCCCCTCACTTATGATTCGCTAGATTCACCAGACTCACCGGTCTGGAGCGTCCAAGTCTGGACCAGAAACGCTTCGGCCATTTGGCCAATTCCAGTTTGGCTTGACGCGCGGGGCCCGGCAACGTTGAGAACTTGGATATTGAGCTGGCCTGTCCACTTGAGCAAGGCCTCGCACCGTTGATCGTCGATTTCGGATTTCGGAGCGAATTCATCTGGAACTCTCTCGGCGAGATCAATTTGCAAACACGGACGTTTGTGCTTGGAGGCCAGCCGGCGAGTCAATTCGGTGCCACCGGACAGCCGCTTGTAAAAAAGGATCAGCGTGCCGTCTGAATCGATGACGTTCTTTTCCGTCCGAACGGAATAGTCTCGCTTTTCAGTTTCGCTCAATTGATAGACTGCTGGGATCGCACCTGATTCACTTCGTCGTCCCGCCGGACACCAACCGCCATGAGGAATCCCCAAATACATGGCGACATCAAGCGCCGCACGGTCGACTCCCGTTTGACCACCTGAAACAATTTTCGAAGGACGATGCTGACACATTTGCAGTCGGTTGTTGAGATGGAAACGAGTTCACGCTTCAATATCTTAACAAATCAGTGTCAAAATAGAAGATTCGGGCGGGGCTCATGCAGGACATTCGATTCTAGCCCCACGGCACACGCTAGAGAGGCGGCAAGATCAACTTGATCCCAGCCGGCAATTCCGAATAGGGATCCGTTTGGGCGTCTAGCCGAAGCTGATTCATCTTGTAAATTTCAAGATACCGAGACGCTTGATTGAGCTTTCGCCCGGAGATATCAAACAACGTGTCACCGGCCTCAGTGGTGTAGAACTGTTGCATTGACTCGTGAGCTGCACTCCTCTCCTCTCCTGAGATAGAAGCTTCCTTCGCCGGCACGGTTCCCGGCCAGCGTCTACGAAGCTCACGCCTGGTCGGTGTGTCGAGGCTGAGGCCTGTTAGCTGGCCTTGGGCTTGCTCAATCAATTCTTCATTTTGCATGTACAACGCCCGAAAGTACTTACCGTCTTGGTAGACCGATTGGGCAACTGTGTACAGGCTTTCGTCGACCTGCACCACATAGTTCGCCGCATGGCTCGGCTGGGTTTCGTTAGTCGTGACTTCACGGGCTGGCTCAATTTGATCCTCGGGAGGAATTCCAGCGACAGCTTCAATGCGACTCTCTGGGACCGAATTTAGCTTGACTTGTTTGGGCCGATAATCCCCTGGTGCAAAACGAGGAATTCGCTGGGCAACACTTGTCGGTGCATAGAGATCGGGCTTGGGCAGCCGAATGTTCGGTAGCTTATCGAGATGAGACTCCAAGTTCCCGCCTTGATTCGACCTCGATTGAGAATCGAATGATGGTTGGTCGGTTGAAGCCAAATCAGTTTGACGCCGCTGACTGTTCGATTCGAACGCTGACTGTGATCTCGTTTCCGCTCCCGTCAATTCCAAGGGAGGAACGCTAGGCGTTCGAATCGCTGGAGCATTTTGAATCGATTGGTTCTCACCCCCATCAGTCGAGATTGGCATCCGGGGTGCTGAACCACCGTATATTTTGCGATCTCGGATTGCGTTCGGCAAACTTGCTTGAGTCGATTTTATCGGAGAGAATTCCCCTTGGGATTGTGGGCCTGGCGTCGCAGTCATTGCGACGCTTTCCTTTACTAGAGAACCCGATGGCTTGGCCTGAGAGCCATAGCCACTCAAGAAACTGCTGAGCTGACCCGCGATCGATGTTTTCGATCTGCGTTGGCTACTATCTTTTGTTCGCAACGGAGCTGGTTCACGATTGAGCTCAGGCTCGACGGCCGCGTTTGCGGAAGCAAGCTGATTGTAGGATTCGGCACTTGCTTGAAAACTCGGATCGCGATTGCTAACGGCCGACTCGATCGACGAAAGACCAAGATCCAGCGGACTATCGACAGCCGGTAGGCGGCCAAGTTTCGAAGACGTGGCCTCACGTTTCTCAGCTATTTTTTGGAGCAACGATTTTAGCTCGGCGTGTGAAGAGCCAAGTGTGGAGGACGATTTTGCAATGGGAGCATTGCGAATATGTTCAGGAATCTGTCGACCTCGGCCCGTGATTCGATAGAACGCTAAATAGAGGAACAACGACAAGAGAATTGCCACGACCGACAATCCGACTTGGGCCTCCCGGACGAGTTGCGATTTTGAGTTGGGCCGAAAAGGGTCACGCATGTTCTTCCAAACGTTGAGTCTTGGATGAATCGGTTTCAATCGCGAGACTATACAGAAACTCGTACCGTCCGGAAACACGGACCCTCTGGAAAACCAGGCCTAGTCTTGGAATTGGCGATGTACGGGCTCCAGACAGCCTCATCAAGCTCGGTCGGCGAGACGGCCAAGCTAGCACTACAGCCAGCGTCGGGACTTCGATTTTATCAATCCGGAAAACTAACTTCCGCTTACGCCATTTGACTGGGGCTGTCGAGCGAAGCCTTATGTTGGGCATTGTTACTTTTGCCCGATCGAGTTCGGCAGGAAGACTGGGGAATTTAGCCCGCACGAATCAGCGCTAATGACGAGCAACGTGCTCACGCTACGGTGTTAGGAAAATCGCCACCCGAGCAAGCTCAAGCTCGACGTTCGGCGACTCGTAGCTTTGCACTGCGACTACGCGGATTGTTCGCCAATTCGGTCTCGGCCGCTTGGATTGGCTTTTTCGTAAGAACATTTACGAATTCGTTTTGGTTGAGCGACTGTTTTACAATTCGGTCTTCCAAAGAATGAAAGCTGATCACGGCGATTCGTCCGCCGGGCACGAGGAGACTGGGCAGCCGTTTCATTGCAGCGCTGAGCCATTTAAGTTCTTCGTTGACGGCGATTCTAAGCGCTTGGAAGGTCCGCGTCGCAGGATTGATCGTCTGGCCCTTGGTTTTCGGGATGCAAGACCGGACAATATCGGCCAGCTGCGCCGACGTTTCGATTGGGTCAGCATGTCGAAGCTTGACAATTTTCCGCGCCACGCGACGACTGAATCGCTCTTCGCCAAATTCGTAAATCAAGTTAGCAAGATGCTTTTCACTCAAACGGTTGATAAGTTTAGTTGCTGGCTCGCCGGCCAAGGGATTGAACCGCAAATCAAGCGGCCCCTCGCTTTGAAAACTAAATCCACGATCACGATCAGCCAACTGGTCACTTGAAAGCCCCAAATCAAGCAGAATGGAATCCACCAATTCAACGCCAAGCTGCCTCAATTGTTCTGGCATGTCAGCATAGTTGCCTATGATAAACGTGGCATTCTCATCAGGAATCCGACTTCGCGTTTCCTCGACGGCATACGGGTCACGATCGAAGGCGAACAACCGCCCGGTCGGGCCAATAATGTCCAACAGCTGTCGGGCATGGCCGCCACCACCCAGCGTTCCGTCAACGACGGTGTCACCGACTTTTGGATTCATGCCATCGAGAACTTCAACGGGCAAGACAGGAATATGGATCGTCACGACGTGGTTGGGCCTCGAAAAACGCAGACAGGAACTGGCCAACCTCAAAGTCTAACCCACTGATGGTTGGCTTAAGAAATATCAGTCTAACCGATTCCAATCGTTTCCATTAGTGGCAAAACAGCAACCAAGGCAAAAGGAAACGGCCCGAAGCATCCTTGCTTCAGGCCGTTAATTCCGCCGAAACGGACGTTCGCCACCGATTCATCATGAACCGAGTCTTGGCAAACAGATGTCATCCTGTGACCAGACATGACATTCACCTGCCAATTGGCAAACAGAGGACGTACTTTTGATTTTGAATTTAGTATTTCCAATAGGAAATGACCACTTCTACAAATTGATTCTCCTGGCTTCGTGACAATCAGCGGGATCAGCGTGGTTTTGTTATCGGCAGGCCTTTTTCCGACTCCTTGGCAACCTTGATTCCGCCAGCTGTCGCAACCGGCAGACTAATTTCGCCATCGAATGTACTCGTCGCAAGTTCGTCAAACGATTCATGATGCTGCGACAAGTACGACTCCCATTTATCGCAATTCCAGAGCTCCCAATGCGAGCCGACTCCGATGAACACCAGCTCCTTCTCCAACTCAGCCAAACCGGCGAGCTCCGTCGGAATTCGGATGCGCCCCTGCTTGTCGATGTCGCACTGCTGAGCCCGTGCATAAAAAAGTCGCGAGAATGAACGAACATTCCTCGATCCAGCGGCAGACCGGCTCGCCTTGGCCGCCAAATCGTTCAAAGAACTCGTGGTGTGCAGCTCAAGACAGCGATCCGTGCCTGGCGTCAAATACAACTCTGGATTTTCCGTGCCGAGCTCATCTTGTCTGTCCCCATTGGCACCATTCAGCGGTTGAGATTCGCATGCCAGCATCGCTACCCTCAATCGTTTCGGCAGCAGCACCCGCAGCTTTCCATCCAACGATCGCTTGTAGGTACCTGTAAACACCACGGATTAATTATGCCCCTGTCGATTTCATTTCGTCGATTTTTAAAAGCCAACTCTACGGGCTAAGCAATTACGAATGAGTGGTAACCACTTGAAACTCCAACCAAACACCCATTTAGCACCACTTCT
>JBLINZ010000076.1:0-17844 GCA_047639375.1 Mariniblastus sp.
TGGCGAAGTGCCGGACGTCTGTAAGGTTATTTTGGTTTGAGTCACTGAACATTGTTAGTTCGGTGAGTTCGGGTGGGCCTTGGATTTCAAATTTGAAACCTGGCCAAAATGTTTTGCCAATCCAATCAGTTGCCCATTCAGTCGAAGTTTTGTTCGATTTTTGTCAGGCAGTTGGTTGACTCACCGGTAATACGTGCTTCAGGTCAGACCTGTTCAGAATAATCTAAAAGAGGTCTGAGTGATGCCAGCAATTCCCGCGCGGGCGGAGTATAGGGAAAACCGTATGTCGGTGACAACCTCAGCTTAGGCGTTTATTTCAATGGTTGCCAGCGTTTCTCATGCGGATACTGTCATTTGGTTGATGTGAACAAAATGGAGGCTGAGTTCGTTATAAGTTTAGCAGCATCGGCAATGATTGTTCGATTCACCATGCAGGGAAAGCAACCACCTGTCTTGTCCCTTGGATCAATCATGGTTAATCGAATCTCGCAATCACGAATCCCCCAGCCGCCGCAATTGAATTTGGCTCGCGGCCGGTTCGATCGTCCCTTGTTCGTAGATATGGAATCGTTTTTCGATTTTAGTTTTTGGATGTCGGAAGAATTGCTTGATCTCGAATCCCGGTTTAAGTCTAGAAGTCAAACCAGGATTCCTCGGAAGCAGGCCCAAGCGGTTGTTTGAGGGCCATGGTTCGCGTGAGCCGTTTTTGTGCTAGCCGCGAGTTTTATTGGGCAGAGCTCGATCCTCAGCAACCGGTGGCTAGCGCCAAAACCGCTCACAGACATAAAGTAAGTACCATTGGGCCTACCGACCCACTACATCGACAAGCCGTTGACGAGTGTCGCTGCCTCAGGCTTTCGAATGCGATGGAAGTTTTTTCGTTTTGAGATCTCGAAAACACGGGCTTTATTTCTCAACCGTCCCTAAACGATCTATCGTTTTGGATTTGAGGTTGGCTAGGTTTTCGGCCTATCTTGTCCGCCGCAAAGCGAGCATGGTTGGCTCAAGGAAGGTGTTTCTGGCAGGCTGGAGGCCGATTTCGCTCATAAAAAAAAAGGCTTGCTCCCATGGGAACAAGCCTTCGATATGAAATCAATTAAGTGGGTTTGAGTTTACTTGCGATTAAACTCAATGCGTCGGCGTCCCAGTTGCTGCTGCAATCGCTGGACGATGCTGCTGTGCATCTGGCTCACGCGGCTCTCGCTCAGGTCAAGCGTGGCTCCGATTTCTTTCATTGTCAGTTCTTCATAGTAGTAAAGAATGATAATGAGTCGTTCATTTCGGTTGAGACCTTTGGTGACCAGTCGCATGAGATCGTTTTTCTGGATTCGCCGGGTCGGGTCTTCGCCCTTTTTGTCTTCCAGAATGTCGATTTCTCGCACGTCTTTGTAGCTGTCGGTCTCGTACCATTTCTTGTTCAAGCTGATCAAGCCAACGGCGTTGGCGTCGCTCATCATTTTCTCGGTTTCCTTGACCGTTAGCTCGAGGACTTCCGACAATTCGATAACCGTGGGAGCTCGTCCCAGCTTTGTTTCGAGCCTTTTGGTCGCGTTGTTGACTTTGCTGGCTTTCGAACGGACAAGACGAGGGACCCAGTCCATGGTTCGCAGTTCGTCCAACATGGCTCCGCGAATACGCGGCACGCAATACGTTTCGAATTTTACGCCACGTTCCATGTCGAACGCATCGATGGCGTCCATCAATCCGAATACGCCTGCAGATATCAGGTCATCCAGCTCAACGCCGTCAGGGAGTCGTTGCCAGATCCGTTCGCCATTATATTTCACAAGCGGAAAATAGCGTTCCATCAACTGGTTTCTAAGGATCTTGTCGGTGCAGTCTGGTTTGTACTGCTTCCAGACTTCTAGGATTTCTTCCGCTTTTGCAACAGTGGTCGCCATGCAATCCTCCGTGATTGTTATGCGAGGCCTCGTCCGAAGACGGGGGGGATTTTTATTGGATGGCGTTGGCGTGAACCTTGGCCATTCATTGGTATGTTTTTTCGAAACACAGAAATTCTGTGTCCAACGGGTTTCAACAAATCAAAACAGATTTCAATTTGAGAGGACGGTAAATATCAGATTTAGGTTTGCCGCGTCAATGAACATATTACATGGTTGATGTAAAATCTTTTTTGTTTTTTCGCTTCCCTCTAATTCTTGGGTTCCTACCGCGCACGAAATATCGACGACTTGGATTTCCGCTATCCTTTCATCGACATTCAGTTCATGATACTTTTGTGAATAATTCAGATTGATCAATTAAGGATGCTTGTAGGCTTGCCAGTATCAAAATTAAAGCCGCAGGAATTGAGGGGGATCGGAGCGAACTGTTCTAGGCCGCGTTGGCGACTGAGTTGATCTGCTCTGAGGTTATCTCGCCGACAATTTCCAGCTTCGCGCCCTCGGCTTCGCGGCTACCTAAGACAATCATTTCATGGGCCTGATCAAACGCCAGTTCGGCGATCACAGGGCGGATGGACTGGTCCACGAGGGCAATCGGGCGAACTCCGGAAGCGATCATTTGCTTGGCTGCGTCTTGGATCGCAAACGCCAGGCTTTCCACGATGGAACGAGGGAGGCCAATTCGGATCTCGTCGTTTTCTCGTTCCCAGGCACATGCGATTCGATCTTGTAGATCCTGAGAGATCGTAAAGACAGGAATTGGATCGCCCTGATCGTTGGATAAGCTGGACGTGATGTGACGTCCCAATTGTACGCGAACTTTTTCGGTCAAGTCCCATCGGTTTGTGGTGGTGCCAGCATGATCCCCGAGCGTTTCCAGGATCAAGTTCAATGGTCGAATGGAAATTCCTTCCGAAACCAACGTCTTGAGGACCTGTTGAATGTTGGCCAGCGACATTAGATTGGGGATTAGTTCTTCAATGACTGCGGGAGAATGCTTGCGGACTTCGTCCATCAATTGTTTCGTGGCGTCTCGTGTAAGCAGGTACGCCGCATTTTCTACTGCCGTCGATTTCAGCTGTTCGGCCAACGCGTCTGCGGCTGGAATGACGTCGTAGCCAGCCGACTGAGCCGATTCTCGGGCATTGGTCTGGATCCAAAAGGCTGGTGAGTTGGTGAGCTGTTCGTCGGCAATCCCTTTGACGACGCCATCACCCAGCGGACCAACGGCCCGGCCTGAATCGATCGCCAAACAACAGTTAGGAAAGATCTCGCCACGCTGCACGAGGTTGCCTTGGATGTGAATCCGAAATTGGTTGGGGGGAAGTTTTAAATTGTCGCGAATTCTGATCTTCGGCAGGATGACACCCATTTCCGCGGCCAGGTTCTTGCGAACTTGGGTGATCAACCCCAACAGGTTTCCGCCCTGCCGAGCATCTGCCAAGGGGATCAAGCCGACACCCAGTTCCATTTCCAGGATGTCGTTGCTTAGTAATTTATCGATCGTGACTTCGGTGGGTTGGGGCTTGGCTACGGGTCGGCTTGTTTTTGCCGCGTTCTTTTGGGCTTTTTGGTCTTGGAAGATCAAGTAGGCGCCTATCAGGCAGGCAGCCGCAATGATGAGCAGTGGTATTTTGGGAAGTTCCGTCAGCACCATGAGTCCCAAGAATGCAGCGGTGATCACCAACACAATCGGCTTGGCAAACATTTGATTCATCGATTCGCGAGGAAGGTCGGTTTTTCGAGCACTTCGGGTAACCAAAAGCCCAGCGGCAAGGGAGATAAGCAAGGCTGGCAGTTGACTGGCGAGGCCATCGCCAATGGTCAGTTTTGTAAACGTTTCGGTGGCTTGGCCGATCGACATGGAACTCGAAAGTCCGATCGCAAGTCCGCCGGCGATATTGATCACCGTGATGAGGATGCCTGCGATGGCATCGCCGCGAACAAACTTACTGGCTCCGTCCATTGCACCATAGAAATCCGCGTTGGCCATGGTGTCTTCGCGTAGTTGCCGGGCTTGCTGGGCATCAATTAGGCCAGCGTTGAGGTCAGCGTCGATGGCCATTTGGCGCCCCGGGAGCCCGTCCAGCGCGAATCGTGCCGCGACCTCGGAGATTCGAGTGGCACCTTTAGTAATGACCACGAATTGAATGACAACGATAATTGCGAAAATCACCAGTCCAACCGCCAAGCTGTCGCCGGTGACGAATTGCGAGAATCCCTGGATCACGCCACCTGCGGCGGACTCATGGTCGATAGCACCGCGCGTCAAAATCAATCGAGTCGTGCCTACGTTCAACGCCAATCTAGCTAACGTCGTCCCGAGCAACAGTGAGGGAAACACGCTTAATTCCAGCGGAGTTTTTACGTAGACGGTTGTCAACAGAATAACGACTGCGATCGAAATGTTAGCTGCCAGCAAGACGTCCATCAAACCCGCCGGCAAAGGAACGAAAATCACCATCAAGCAGGCGATGATTCCGACGGGTAGCAGGAGATCCGGAATTCGTTTTGAGAAATTCATGTGTCGAGACCGGGAGTTAGTTTCAAAATCTGGGTGCTTCGGCGAACCGGGCCGCGAACATTAGACAATTCTGAAAAAAATCTCCAGTCCGTTTGCGTGCCAGCACTTTGGCGGGAAGGTGTTTTTTCGTTCTGGAATCAGGGGCAATCGAAAAATGTTCCGTGAATGCAATCACGGGGCCCTGCGGAAATCGCTCTTGCTCCAATTCCCGTGGTTTCTAAGATCCGACCCATCAAATTACAGGGAACCGGCGACAGCCAACAATCTTAAGGATAAAGATATGCTACGAGCAGCCATTAAGTCACAACTGGTTGTGTTGGGGGGCGTCGGGTGGGCCGCCAAAGTTGCTCAGGGAGAGGGAGTTGCCGAGGCCGGATCGGAGACCACCAAGGCGGCTTCGGAATCCGCGAAAACCGTGACTGACGGGATTATTCGAACCATCACGGAATCGATGAATGGAAACACTGAAGCGCAAAGTGTATTGATCGCCCTCTGTGGCAAAATTACTTTTGTGCTGGCGATTCTGTTTTGCTGCTTCCTGTTGGCTTCAGCGATTGGCAGGTTTGCGGGTGGATTCGTAACCGCCAAAGTCGATGTGACATTGGGGAAATTCCTCAAC
Organism: Mariniblastus sp.; assembly: GCA_047639375.1. Classification (GTDB taxonomy): domain Bacteria; phylum Planctomycetota; class Planctomycetia; order Pirellulales; family Pirellulaceae; genus Mariniblastus. Next base: position 5,048 of record JBLINZ010000076.1, read on the forward strand.
AAGGCTGTGCGAAATGTCATCATGTTGGTTGTGGGGATGGTCGCAATGGACATGCTATTTGAGGTCCAATTGGCTTGGCTGGCGGCGGTTTTGGCAGCCGCTGGGTTCGCGGTTGGGATGGCGTTACAGGGTACGTTGAGTAATTTCGCGGCGGGAATCATGCTGTTGGTGTTTCGCCCTTTCCGAGTCGACGACTACATCTCGGTGGCCGGTTGCGCGGGGACGGTTGAAGAAATCGATCTGTTTACCACGCGGCTTAACGGGCCAGACAACCGACACATCATCGTTCCTAACGGTGAGATATTTGGAGCCAAGCTGGAAAACTACACCCGGAACTCGGTTCGACGCGTCGACGTCAACGTGGGAGCTGCTTATTCTGCCGACATCAAAGTGACACGGAAAGCGTTGGAACGGGCGGTGATTCGAACGGCGTCTGAATCAGTTCAAGCCAACGGAGCGATCGATGTCCCGGAACCACAAGTCTACTTGCGGGAACTAGGCGCTTCATCGGTCGATTGGCAGCTTCGCGTTTGGTGCCATCCCACTGAATACTGGCGTGTTCGAGAAGACTTAACTGCCGCCGCCAAGGAAGCCTTGGATCAAGCGGGGATTTCGATTCCGTTCCCACAAATGGACGTTCATGTGGTCGGAAAGGTTTTGGCTAAAGCGGCGTAACCGGTCCTGTTTCTGTTAAACTCGTTTCGATAGCCATTCAATGAATTCATGCAGAGCGAGTCGTAAAAAGGCTGAAGCTAAATCATGTGGAAAAGTTAAGCTAGATTTTTAAGACGTTCTCATGAACTCTGTTCATGCTGTATTTCCGTCTTATAGACTCCGAATGGATAAGCATGTTAGCACGACTCCATCACTTGATTGCCTGCTTTGCCGGGTGTGTGATTGCTTCGTTGTTTGGCCTGCTTTTGATGCTTAAATTCGATGCACCTATTCTCGGCATGCTTTGCGCCGCGTTATTCCCTGCCTGGGCTTGTCGGTTGTCCGGCGTCTGCGACAGAAAGCAACTCGTTAAAATCGCGTTCTACGCAGGGGGTGGGTGGATGCTCATGTTCATGCTCCAACCAGTGGTCTCTCAGTCAGCGGCATCGCATGCTGAGAGAATTGTGGCGTTACCTTTGATAGGAAATGATTGGCATATTCCGACCAGCATCGTCTCGACATTGTTGGCCCTTGTCGGTGTATGTTTTATTCCCGCTCAAGCAATGCAATCAAATCGCTTGTTTTCTGACGGCGACGGAAATGACAGCTAATTATGAATCATGAATACGATGAAGTGCCGTATGTTTCCCCGCAGGGAGCGACGCTCGCGCGGCACATCGCAGGTATCCTCGATAATCTCATCGCGTGCGTATTGGCTGTCATCATTGTTAAGCAGATGGATGCACCCAGCGTCCCCCTGCAGGCGATTGCCGTGGTGACGGTTTACTTAGGGTACTATTTTCTCTTTGAGTCAATCACTTCTCGTTCCATGGGGAAATTGTTGACTGGTTTGAAAGTGATTGATTTTGATGGAGAACGCTGCTCATTGAAACAGACTTGCATTCGAACTTTGTTTCGGTTGCTGGAGGTTAACCCGTTTCTGCTTGGGGCACTTCCGGCTGCGGTTCGGATTATTGGGTCTCGTAACAAACAAAGGTTTGGTGACAAAGTCGCCGGAACCGTGGTGGTGTTTAGTCGTCGCTGTGTGCGGTGATGAGCGAGCGTTAATGCAATCTACCGCCAGCGGCAACGTCGCTCGGGAAAATTTGACAGAACCGACAGAAGTCAAAATTCCAAAAGTAGTAACCGCCATTGCCGCGCTTCAACAGAGATGTCTGGCGAGCACCAGGCCGTTTTCGTCAATAAACGTAGGATCGGCACATTTGCCCGTTATCGCAGCGAGTTAAACGTCTGAAGTTAACGTCGCGAGCAAAACCTCGTTCGGGAAAAACCTCGTTCGGGCAAATGTACCCAAATTACGTTTTCAAGAAAAACGGATGTTTTGTAACTGGAGAGATTTGACGGGCGAAACGGATTCTCATGGATCGGATGTCATCAGGCGGGAGTCGAATAACGTCTTTCGATACATTCCGAACCAAGCGTCAACGAGGTAGAACGCGAACGCGCCGCACAAGGGACACAGTAATAGAACGGTTCCAACTCGATCCGGGTAAATGAATTGCCATTCGATAAAACGCGAGAAAGTCAGCTTGAGGCAGAACGTGGCGGTCACGAGGGTTCCAATCAAGATCTTGGCTCGAAACTTTGAACCCGTTGTGACCAGAACGGCATGGGCGACGAACGCTACGGCAATGGTGTACAGCAAAATCAGGGCAATGGATTGGCTTGGGTAATGCGGGTGATTGGGTATCAAGCCTTGAGTGATCGCCAAACAGGCCGCGATGCAGGCGGTGACCAACAAAAAGTATCGAGTTGTCGGGCGATTTCCCATGGCAAAATCCTAGTTGCAGACATTTTCTGTTGGAGGGAGAGTGCCCATGTCCGAGTTTGCGAATTTGATCGCAAGTTCAATGTCTGAGAATTTCACCGTCATTGAGGCGACTTTCTTCTATCCAGTCAATTGACCTGCGACACGTGAAATGATGGCCCCTGCCTCGATGGCGTTGGGTTCTGAGATGTGGAGATGCGTGACTGCCCGGACATGCTCATGGCTGAACGGGAACATCCAGACGCCGGCTTGTTTGGCTGCCGCACAGAATTCTGCCGAGGTTCCAACGGAAGAGTCTACACGGAACACCACGATGTTCGTTTCGACGCGTTCGAGATCTAGATCCAGCCCTTGGGTGGCAACGATTGACTCGCCAATTCGCTTGGCGTTGGCATGGTCGTCAGCCAACCGTTCGATATTATTCTCCAACGCGAACAACGCACCAGCGGCGATGATCCCCGACTGTCTCATCCCGCCGCCGAATAGTTTTCGATGGCGACGCATATTGTGCATCATGTCTTGAGTGCCAACTAACGCGGATCCAACGGGCGCCCCGAGTCCTTTGCTGAAGCAAATGCTGATCGTGTCAAAATGCTGAGCCCAGTCGGACGCAGATCGTCCAGACGCAACGACGGCGTTGAATAATCTGGCCCCGTCGAGATGAGTTTTAAGCCCGTTGTCACGAGCCCATTGGCAGGTCTCGGCGACCGTCTCGTACGGCAATACCACACCGCCGCCTTTGTTGTGTGTGTTTTCTAAGCAAAACAAACGCGTCCGAACAGAGTGTTCATCAATCCCATGAATCGTGTTTTGCAGTTGATCCATCCCGATCGAACTGTTGACACCTTTGAATGTTCGGGCCACGACCCCGCTTAGCTGAGCGAATCCGCCTTGTTCGTAATTGTAGATGTGGCAGCCTGATTCACACAGAAGTTCATCGCCCGGTGAGCAGTGCAAGCGAACGGCGACTTGGTTGGTCATCGTTCCCGAAGGCATGAACATCGCGGCTTCTTTACCAAGCAATGTCGCGATTGTGGATTGCAATTGAGCCACGGTTGGATCGACATCGATCACGTCGTCGTTGACGGGGGCTTCTGCCATCGCGCGTCGCATGTCTGCACAGGGCTGGGTTAAAGTATCGCTTCTTAGATCAATCATGTTGTTCCGGGAATGGCTGGAATTCGCTGCGGGTTCAGGCATTCAATTGATGCTTGGCAAACGCTATAGCTTGGCGAACGCGTCCATGGCTTGTTGGATATGGGCGTCCGTCAACGCCGCCGAAACTTGAACTCGCAAGCGGGACTCACCTTTGGGGACGACGGGAAAACCAAACCCGATGACCATCACGCCCAAGTCGAACAGTTGCTTTGATTTCTTGATGGCTTCGGCTTCGTCTCCGATCATGATTGGAATGATGGCTGTTGGCGAAGGTGCACAGTCGAATCCAAGGTCTGCCAAGCCAGTGCGAATGGTCGCTACGTTAGCGTGAAGTCGGGCGACGATCGAGGGATCGTTTTCAATGACTTCAATGGCTTTGTGGGCGCTGTACGCCACGGTTGCCGGCAAGGCGTTGGAGAACAGGCTAGTTCGGCCCCGTTGCTCAAGCACGCTGATCGCGTCGGCCGAGGCTGCGATGTAGCCGCCGGCGGCCCCCCCTAAGGCTTTGCCAAGCGTACCTGTCATGACATCGATCTGTCCCATCAGCCCAAAGTGTTCATGCGTTCCGCGGCCGCCTTTGCCCAGGACACCGACCGCGTGTGAGTCGTCGACAACCAGGAGGGCATCGTATTGTTTGCACAGCTCAACTAGTTCAGGCAATTTGGCCACGTCGCCTTCCATGCTGAACACGCCATCGGTCACGACCCACCGGACGGGGTTGGATTGGGTTTCTTTGAGCAATGTTTCGAGTTGCTCGAGATCGCTGTGGGCGTAGACTTTTTTGGTTACCGATTTCGACATCAATCGCATCCCGTCGATGATGCTGGCGTGATTCAAAGCATCGGATAAGATCGCGTCTTCGGGGCCGACCAGTGTCGGAAAGAGGGCTTCGTTGGCGTTCCAGCAGCTTACATACGAAAGCGAAGACTCGCTGCCGACGAAGCTCGCGATTTTCTGTTCGAGTTTGCGATGACAATCCAGGGTTCCGCAAATGAAGCGGACCGAGGCCGTGCCGGCGCCGTATTCACGCAATCCCTGAATTCCGGCTTCGATCACTTCCGGGTGGTCGGCAAGTCCAAGGTAGTTGTTAGCGCAAAGCACAAGGACCTCGCCCTTGCCTTCGATCTCAACCACTGGCCGCATGGGCGAAGTAATATTGTAAAACGGCTTGAGCTGTCCGGCGGCAGATTCGGTTTGAATGAATTGACGGCAGCGATCATCAAATTGAGTGTTGGGCATTTGAGTGGCTTGAGTTTTGTGGTGGTCGGTTCAATACAACAATGATCTTGAGTTCACAGCATGTTGCAAGCGAGTGAGCTTGCTCGTCATGGCGTTACTCGGGCATCTTGATCACGACTTTGATCGCTTCGCCCGTCTGCATCATCTTGAGTCCTTTTTCATAATCCTTCATGTCGAGGATATGGGTGATGATCGGTTCGAGGTTGAGGCGTTTGGACAACAGGAGGTTTTCCATTTGGTACCAGGTCTCAAACATTCGTCGGCCGTTGATTCCAAGGACCGTCGTGCCTTTGAAAATAATGAGTTTGGCGAGATCGATTTGGATGTCATCGGAAGGTATGCCTAGCAAGGCGGCGGTGCCACCGGCGCGGAGGACAGAGAATCCATCGCGGATCGCATTCGCATTGCCGCTCATTTCGAGCATCACATGGGGGCCGTGACCGTGGGTCTGCTTAAGAACTTCTTCTGTCCAGTTTTCATTGGCTGGGTAAGCCGCCTCGGCTCCCAGTTCGATTGCCAAATCCAAACGGCGTTGGTCCATGTCGGTCACGAAAATTTTCCCGGCACCGGCTGCTTTGGCTACCGTGACGGCCATCAAGCCGATGATGCCAACGCCCGTGATGAGTACGGATTTCCCGCTCACGCCGGCCGACATGACGGTGTGGACTGCATTGCCGAGCGGATCAAAAATGGCAGCGATCTTGTCTGGGATTTCAGGGCTGACCGGCCAGCAGTTCTCTTCAGGGACCGCCACGTAGGGTGCAAAACATCCGTTGCAGTCAATCCCTAGAATCACCACGCTTTCGCAAATATGACCATTTCCAGTGCGGCACATTTCGCACTTGCCACAACCGATATGGCCCTCGCCGCTGACGCGTTGTCCGAGGTTGACGCGGTCGACCGCGGAGCCTGTTTTGACGACATGGCCGACGAACTCGTGCCCGGTTGTGATCCCGATTTTGACGCGATCTTGGCTCCAATGATCCCATTCGTAAATGTGGCGATCCGTCCCGCAAATTCCAGCATGCGTGACTTTGACCAGCACTTCCCGGGGGCCAATTTCCGGAACGTCGATGGACTCGCACCAATCAAGTCCAGGGGCATCGTGGAGTTTTCGAATCGCAGGCATCGACTCAGGTAATGCAACTGACATTTAACGTTGACCCTTCGACGTAGTGGCTTAAGCGGAGTAGAAAAGTGACTGTGAGCACAAGTCAATATCCTAAACAAGCGAGTCTCGGGAGGCTAGTGCCAAGTCAGGTTGAGCGAAGAAGGTTGTCATCATTGCCGTGGAGCGAACGCAAGAAGTCAGGCTCGGTGACGCGACGTTGGATTGCTTTTCGGGTAGCCTCGTCCACAACGCCAAAATCCAGATCCATAAAATTAACGTGCGGAGGAATTCTCGCTCATTTTCGACTTCTTGATCGCTGACTCGATGGCTTTCCATGTGTTCATGATGGGCGACATGGTCGCGTCGAGTTCGGCTACGGTTTCTGGGCCGAGTTTTCGGATTTCTGCGATCGCGTTGTGCATTTCACCGCGGGGTTTTGGATGTTTTTTAAAAAAGGCGACGGAGTCCGCCCAGGCGTTCCGGTGGGCCGAAAACGCATCCACAAATTCTGCTGGGCAATCCCTCATGTCTATCGCTTTGAGCCCCACGACATAGGCTTGAACGGCGAAGCTGAGCGAGTGGGTTTCCGGCAACAGATCTCGCTGCTTGGCGATCGTCTTGTCGATTTCGATCACGCGATTGATGGCTTGCGCGGCAGAGGATGAGGCTGAAGTGGCAGCGGGAACTAATTTGGATTTGGCAGCCGGTTTTACACGATGGCATTCGAACTTGAGTTCCTGCGATTTGTCACCCGTTTGGGTTACTACCACAATGTCCATGCGGTCGGGATTGAGCAACGTAAATGCCAAGCCATCGAATTTGGCTACGGTTTTGGTAACGGAGATAAGTGGAAACTCAACCGAGTCATTTTTCTCTTCCCAGCCCGCTAGTTGGCTATCAAAATGTTTGAGTCGCAGCACGATTGATTCGTCTTTGGGGACGATTGCCAGCAATTCATAAAATCCAATTTTGTCATTCTCGACAAACTTGAACATCCCCATCATTGCGCCGCCACTGGGAGCATTCCAAGTTTCCTCAAACTGCCCGCCCATTGCTTTGCCCTGCCAGTTTCCGGCAATCCAAGCGAAGTCTTCGATTGAAGGACGTTGGGAGTCAGGTTGGGCTTGTCCCAGCAGCGGTGTTGCGCCGATGAAGAGGAGCAAGCAGCAGTAAGCCAGCGTAGATTTGAATTTCGGGTGCATGGTCGTCATCCTAGCGGGAGGGAGTCTCAGTGATCGTAAGCGATTTGAGTGGCTGATTGAAGCGATCCAATTCACGTTGAAACGAAAATGCTTGGAATTGAACACACGAACGCGGGAAAAACTATAACTCAAAAAACCCGGCAATTCACGTGAATTGCCGGGTCCATGGATTATTTCAATCGATCTCGACTGGGAGCAACCGAGTGCTAAAGGCAGGCGTGATTAGTCGTTCACGTGTGTCTCAAGGAATCGAGCTAGGCGATGGAAGTCGCTGTCAGGATCGATGTAGCGCACGACGGTCACGAGTGTCTCTGGATCGACAAGTTTCTCGAATGGCTCATAGTGCAAATCGAGTTGGCCGCTGACGCTCACCATGACTCCATTGAGTTTTTTTTCTGCGAGGGCCCGGAACGCACCGACGCCTAATTGACTGCCAAGCATCGCGTCGAACGCATGTGGTTTTGCACAGCGAGCTTCGTAACCAAGTTGCAATCCTTTAACCGCACGCGATCCGCCAGTGGTCGCCGTGTACTTCTTCTGGACAGCATTTGAGAGAATTGAATAGAGACTGACTTGCGAGATGTTGATATGCCCATGGTCATCGCGCGAGACGCCTTCGACGTAGCTGAAAGGAAGGAACTCAGCTAATCCCTCTGCTACCACGATCACCCCGTACTGCTTGCCTTCAGCTTCTCGGGCCAGCATGGTTTTAACGATTCGCTCGGAGACTCGCTCCATGTCCATGCATTGGCGGGTTTGAGTTTCACCGGCATCGTTGGTGAATTCTTCGTCGATCAGGTAACCGGCCATTACGTCTTCGACGCTGATCACGAGGCTGGCTTCTCCCGCGATCGCGGCACCGTAGGACAGCCAGCCTGCGCTGCGGCCCATCGTTTCTGTCAAGAAATACGATCGAGTTGCTTCCGCATCGTAGATCAAGTTACGGATTTCGGTAGCCAGAAAATCGACCGCAGTGAAAAATCCGAATGTGAAATCGATGCCGTGGTAATCGTTGTCGATTGTTTTAGGAAGGTGAACCACGGGAATCTTCGTGGTCGCATTGTTGTGCTCTTGGTAAAGCTTGAATTTGTTGGCGGTCTTGAGCGTGTCGTCGCCACCAATTGAAATCAAAGCGTCGATCCCAATTGAGGCCAGGCCGTCACAGACTCGCTGCATCGGCGCCGATTTTTCTTTGTCACCAAGATCTGCAGGGCAAGTGATGTGCTTGCCGGGGTTGGTGCGAGCGGTACCAATCATGATGCCTTGGGAGTTTCGCGTTCGTCCCAGGACCTTGTGATTCAAGATCATGTAATCTTGGCCTTCGACGAGCGGTTTGGCTGGATCGAAATCGGCGAGTGAAGAATACCCGTGTTTGATGCCAATGACTTCAACACCCGCACGAAGGAACGACGCTGCGGCCGCCGAGATCACCGCGTTGGCGGAAGGTGCGGGGCCACCCGCAAATAGGATCGCAACTCGTTTGAATGAATGTACAGGTTTGATGGGTGGAGAAAGCGTATTTGCCACGGGAAAAGCCTCTTGGTCGACAGTGGTACAATGGCCAAAAGCTCGAGTTTATGCGAAAGAATGACCATTGAACACGGGCCAAATTGCCAACATTACTTTGAGAAATTCCCGCGTCCCCTTAACGTCGATTTGGGGAGTGATGAAGCGCTTTGGGTCGGGGTTTCCCGAGAAAAAGTCGTTTTCAGGATTCAAATCCCTGAATCAGTCTGCCGTTAAACTCCCCCTGAGACGAGGGGTTTAACAAGTAGTGCCGCGCACCTCGACCTACATGTTTCGCTCAACCCACTTTGTGTCGACTTTGCAATCCACAAAATCTTGATGGAGGAGAACCGATTTTTGAAAGGCTGCCGTCGTTTTAATTCCTTTGATTCTCAGTTCATCAAGGCAGCGGACCATGCACGCAATGGCTTGGGCGCGAGTCGGTTGGTGGACAATCAATTTGCCGACCATCGAATCGTAATAGGGTGGAACGACGTAGCCCGCATGAACGTGGGTGTCGAATCTGACTCCTGGTCCACCGGGGATGCTGATGCTTTCGATCAACCCTGGGCTGGGCGCGAAGCCTCGTTCTGGATCCTCCGCGTTGATTCGGCATTCGATCGAAACGCCGTTGCAAGGAATGTCTGCTTGCGTAAACGATAGTTTTTCGCCGGCCGAAATCCGGATTTGTTGTTGGATCAAGTCGATCCCAGTCACCATTTCTGAAACGGGATGTTCGACCTGGATCCGCGCGTTGACTTCGATGAAGTAGAAATTATTATCTTTGTCGACGATGAATTCTACGGTCGCGGCATTGAAGTAATTAGCGTTTTTGATCATCCGAACGGCGGCATCGCAAATCGATTTTCGCACGTTGGCTGGAAGCGTGGGGGCTGGGCTTTCTTCGATCAGTTTCTGGTGTCGGCGTTGTGTCGAGCAATCACGTTCCCAGAGGTGAACGACATTGCCGTGCGTGTCGGCCAAGATTTGAACTTCCACGTGTTTTGGCAGCTCGACGAATTTTTCAAGGTAAACGCCGCCGTTTCCGAATGCGGCTTCGGCTTCTTGAGCCGCCTGTTCAAGGGCGGTGGACAAATCGGCTTCGCTGACCGCGACTCGCATGCCTTTTCCACCACCACCGGCGGTGGCTTTGACAAGCACGGGGTATCCGATTTCGGCCGCAATTTTGAGGGCATCCTCGGGATTGTCGATCAATCCAGCACTGCCGGGCACGACGGGCACGTCGGCTTTTCGAGCCAAGGCGCGGGCTTCGTTTTTGTCGCCCAGCATTTGCATCGCTTCTGGTGTGGGGCCGATGAAATCGATGTTTGAGTCGCGGCAAACTTCATTGAAATGCGCGTTTTCCGCCAGGAAACCATAGCCTGGGTGGATCGCTTCCGCGTTGGCGACTTCTGCTGCGCTGATGATCTGTTCGATCCGCAGATAGCTTTCATTAGATCGTGCGTTGCCAACGCAATAGGCTTCGTCAGCCAATTCGAGGTAAGCACTGCCGCGATCGCCTTCGCTGAAAATCGCAACGGTCTCGATGCCCATTTCTTTGCAAGCACGGATAATTCGTAGAGCAATCTCTCCACGGTTAGCGATCAAAATTCGGTTATACATAGTTGGTTTTCGTACGTTTACTGAAAGCGTTGCGGACCGATTGCCAGCCTGCGGGGATTGGCAGGCGAAAGATCCGGGACCGGAAGTCGCAATGACGACCGGGCCCCCGACCGTCTTGCGATAAAGCTCAGACTAATTGATGGCGACTTTGAACAGCGGCTTGTTGTTGTCGACGGGATCATCGTTGTTGACCAAGCACTCAACGATTTTTCCGGAAACACCGGCTGGAATTTCGTTGAACATTTTCATGGCTTCTACGATACACACAATGGTGTCCGCCGTAATGACGTCGCCGACTTTGACAAAGTCTGGCGCGTCCGGTTTGGGACGAGAGTAAAAAGTTCCAATCGTGGGACTTTCGATGTAGACGATGTTGGGGTCGTCTGCAGGAGCTTCTGCGGCTGCTGCAGCGGGAGCTGGTGCGGCAACAGGTGCAGGAGCTGAAGGTATCGGTGCGTAAGCGATTTTCTGTTCGCCACCCCGTCGCAAGCGAATTCGCTGATCGGCATGTTTGAGGTCTATTTCGCTAAGTTCGTGATCCTTCATCAATTCTATGAATTCGCGAATCTTGGAAACTTCGAAAACTGAATCTTGCTTTTCTTTCGCCATTATTGCTCCGCAAATGATCCGTTTCGCAATTCTCCTGAAAAGAGAATCGCTGACAGAAAATCTGATAGTAGTTGGGTTAGACCGTTGGGTCGAAAACGACCGTCCGGGATGTTTGGTCAATGTTGATAAAGTTTAGCTGAAATTGTAGCTAAAACTATCCTCCAAGGTCCACGGTACATTCGTCGATCTGCTTGGGTAAATTGCTAAGAACTTCATGGCCGTCTGGGGTCACTAGAACGTCGTCCTCGATTCGGACGCCGCCAAAATCTGGGAGGTAAATCCCGGGTTCGATTGTAATTACCATCCCTGCCTCGATCAGACCCTCGTGAATTGGTGACATGTAGGGCTGTTCGTGGATTTCTAGTCCAAAGCTATGGCCGGTTCCGTGTCCGAAATGTGGACCAAATCCGGCTATTTCGATTACCTTTCTGGCGGCTTGGTCGATGGCTTTAAAGGATTGGCCGGGGCGAATTTTCTTGATGGCTGCCAATTGAGCCCTGAGTACGACGTTGTAGATTTTTCGCATTTTGGCTGGGATTTTTCCGGTGAAGATCATCCGGGTCAAATCGCTCAAGTAGTTATCGACCTCGGCACCCCAGTCGATCAACAAGAATGGACTTTCGTTGACTGGAGTGGCGGTTGGCTGCCCGTGGGGTAATGCAGAACGAGCCCCGACGCCCACGATCGGCTCAAAAGCACATCCCTTGGCACCAAAAGCACGCATCTGGTGTTCGAGGTTATGAGCGATTTGTAATTCGGTGTTGGCAGGCGTGAGTTGAGCCTGAATGACGTGGAAGGCCCGTTGATTGACGTCGATGGATTTCCGAATCGCAATGATTTCGGATTTGTCTTTGATCGCTCGGAGGCCTTCGATCCAACCGCGGGTCGGAACCAGTTCGATGCCCGAGAGTGTCGACCCTAGCTGATCGAATTCGGATTTCTTCAGCGAGTCCGATTCGTAGGATAGAGTTTTGAGTTTTGAGCTCCGACAAATCGATTGAGTCAACTCAAACATCGTTGTTTGGGCGTCCCGGATGGCCACCTCGATTCCGGGACATTCGTCCTGAATCTGAGTCGAGTAACGTGTATCGCTCAAGAGGATTTCGGTTTTCGGGGTCACGATCAAATAGCCCGCGCTTCCCGAGAATCCAGTCAGGTACGAGACGTTTTTGATGTTGGTGACCAGGAACGCGTCGGCTCCGGACTTTTTGACGGCCGCTTGGAGTTTGCGTCGTCGCTTTTGATACGGGTGTTGCATAGCGATTGAATAAGATGTTGAAATCTAAAGTCCCAATAGTTTAAGCCTTCGAAACCAGGACTCAACGCCAGCCCAACAGAACTTGAGGAATTTGCGGACCGTATCCATGAACGGCCATGCCTCTATTCGGTCGCTATGCATCCGAGCACATTGCTTGAGCCTGCCCAAGTGGGAAGCCATTGGCCCGCCATTGGCCCGCAAGTCGATTTCTACGACTAGCCGTACATGATCTCACGATCGGGCGGTGAGGTGGCTTGCGGGTCGAATTTTTTGAGTCCGACTTTTTGCAGAAATAGCATCGCGAGGTAGTACGGATTCAAGAGAACGTAGCGTCGCCAGAGTCGTTTGGGTTCTCGAAACAGTCGATAAGCCCACTCCAGTCCAAGGCGCTGCAGGATGAGTGGAGCTTGAGACAATTGGCCTGCGTGAAAATTGAAGGCAGCTCCGACCGCCAGGATGGGCATCCGAAGATGTTCTTTGTATTCGTATGTCCAGACTTCTTGGCGGGGGCAGCCAAGCCCTACCATTGTGATACCGGCGCCAGAATCCTTGATCGTCCGGATGATTTCCTGCTTTTCCGCGACGGAGACGATACGGAATTTAGAAGCTAGTTTGCCTGCGATTTCGAGTTGAGGAAACTGTTTGACG
>JBLINZ010000077.1:0-17796 GCA_047639375.1 Mariniblastus sp.
AACACTCTCAACACAACTCTCAACACAACTCTCAACACAACTCTCAACACAACTCTCAACACAACTCTCAACACAACTCTCAAAACAACTCTCAAAACAACACAGGAAACGACGGCAGGAGCCGAACGTCCGCTGCTAACAGCGGACTCAATGCTGACAACCCCGAAAACGGGAGCCAGCAGGCGACGTCGACAGGAAAGCCATCCGAACACAATCAACACACATTCAACGATGCGCTTTCGTCGTCCGATGCGAATTTCAAATCCAACGCGAATCCTCTCTCCTCGGTTGAGCCAGGACCGTTCGCTGTTGAGAATCGCCCGGCCGAAGAAATCGAAAGGATTCGAGGCCAAGCTTACGACCGAGGCAGGGTCGACGCCATCCAGGCCGCCTTCCAACAACAATCGGATGCTCGAACCTACTCCAATCCGTCGCCGTACCAAAACACCCCTCCCTCCCAATGGCAGGGACAGCCAAACCAACAAATGCCCGCTCATTTAGCCATGCCTCGCCTGAACGCCCCTGTTCAAGACTACCCAGTCCAAGCACGCACACAGCAGCTCAATCAACCAGGCTCGGACTTTATTGACGCACCAACTGACTCGGTCTATGCCGATCAGGCATCGCCGGGGCAGGTGTACCAGCCGGGGCAGGTGTACCAGCCGGGGCAGGTGTACCAGCCGGGGCAGGTGTACCAGCCGGGGCAGGACCAGCCGGGGCAGGCGTACCAGGTTCCTCAGACACCAACGGGAGGTGTGTCTCATCAGTTCAGCAACCACAACAACCTGGATTACTCCCAGCATCGCGTGGAATCGCCTCCCAATATGACGCAGAATCCACCGTGCCAAGAATCCAACCACGTACTACGAGCACCCCCTAGCATGCAATCGCATCCAGCCCCGGTCTCGACAGGGCACTACATGGGTGGCCTCAACTTGATCGGTTCGGAACTACGACCTCACCCCCAAACGGCGTCAGAAATCGCGCGCGAATTGCAATTCAGAAACGAACAATTGTTGGAGAAACTTAGGGACAAGAACCGCGAGAACGATTCCTTATTGTCCAGGATCGACGTCCTAGTTCAGAAAATGGATGCCCAAGCACAAACGCTAGAGAGCGCCCAAGAATCATTGATAAAATCAAACCGCTCGGCCTCTTTGCAGCGTGAAAAAATTGCCCAGCAAGAAGTCTCCATCCAAGATCTTGAAGCCGAGAAGATTCGGATCGAAACCAACGCGGACAAGGCACTTAAAGAAATCGAAGCCGAATTGGACCGCGTGTTGGTCACCACTCAATCCAAAGCCAACTAGCGCCTTGTGAAGAACCTTGGGGTCACGGCCAGGATAACTTCCTGTTTTCAATTCCAATCACGCTTTAAAATACGACGCGACCAACCTGAAGGAATTCCGGACCATGACGTCCATTTGCAATCCAATCGATCGACGAAATCAAGTATCTCGATCCCTAGCCCGCAATCTGAGCACGCGACACTCGTTGTTAATCATGGCCGTCGTAGTCCTTACCTCGATGCCAGGATGTCAATTCGTCAACACGGTAACCTCGGTCTTGCCCTGCAAATTCCCTTGGCAATCAACGACGCCCCAAGTTCCGGCATTTCATCCGCCGACGTTCAGCTCCTATGTTTCTCCCCTATTTACGTCCAATCGAATTCGTCGGATCGTCTTGATCGAATCGGGAGAACGAAGTGGAAGCTACGGTGAAACAGACCGTATGATCAACGAACTTGCCAATGAGTTTCGCTCATCCGGATTGTTCGACGCCGTTGCTCCAGCGAATGAGCGGATCCTCACGCCAATGGATTCCATTATGCAAGGCCGGTTCAACGAAGGTGAGATCGCCAGAATTGCGCGAAAATACAACGCTGATGCGGTCGCGTTGGTCCGAGTCAATGAGCTCAGAGCCCACGCTCCCATGCGAGCTAGTTTGACGATGGCGATGATCGATAGTCGCGAAACCGTCGTTGCTTACGCCATTGACGGAGTCTGGGACACGTCACACGAACCCACCTTGAACAACTTCAAGGAATACATCGGCTCGCAAGGCCCAACCATTCCTGGTCCGACTGGAGTCTTGATCCAATCACCTCGTGTACTGATGGAATTTTCCGCACAAGAAATTTCCCAAAACATTCAGTCATCGATGCGGTAGCCGGAGCCTCTCGCGTGCTGAATCTCACGTGGCGTCCCAACCGTTCATGCTTCAAACTGACTGCGGAAGAGGTTCTTGGCCGCAACCGCTTCGAATCACTTCCCGATCAAAGCCCCGTCTCAAATCAAAAAAAGCGGGGCTGACTCAGGAAAATTTCCTTCGTCAGCAACCCGCCATGTTTTTCCGTCGCAGAAAAACGCAGTGTGAATTTGAATTGGCAGCGCGAACGCCTAAATTGGCAGCGAGAACGCTTATGCAACTGGATTCGGTTCGCAGTCACTACAAACACGATTTCGTCCGAATTTCTTGGCTTGATAAAGCAATTTGTCAGCCTTCTCCAACAACGTTTCCAACGTGCCAGGATTCCCGAACGTATGGGCCGCGACTCCAATGCTGGCCGTGATTTTTAAGATTCCAGTTTCCAACGGCAACTCGATCGCTTCAATTGCCTCGCGATATCGCTCAGCCGCCAAGTTCGCTGAGTTAATATCACACTCGGGAACCATGATCACAAACTCTTCGCCGCCGAATCGAAATACGGAATCATATTGACGGGCACCGTCTCGGAGCGCCTTGCCAACGGCAACCAAGGCCTGATCGCCAAAGACATGTCCATGTACATCGTTGACTTGCTTGAAATGATCGATATCCACCATCATCAAGACAAACGTTCGATTCATACGCATCGACCGCTCCCATTCGGCAGCAGATTCGTCATCGTAGGCGCGTCGATTCTTAAGTCCGGTGAGACTATCCACCATCGCGTTAACTTTTAACACCGCGTTCTCTTCGCTGATGACGGCGTTTTCGGTGTGCAAGCCGATCGATAACATCGCGATGCCTTTAAGAGCTCGTCGCTCAAGCTGCTCAAACGTTTGAGCTTGCGAGGCGTCAAAATTAAGCAGGACGGCAAACTCAGCCCAAGACTCATTGGCTTGATCAAACAACACGGCGAATTCCTGCCCGTCGATTCCCAATAGCTCTTGAGCCATCGAAGTGGCTTTTTCCAATTCAACTTCAAGCAAATTCGGAGCAAAAATCATCGAAACGATTTGCTCGGTCAATTGCAATGTCTTGACGAAAGTAGAAGCGGTTTCATCTTCACTGGTGGACCCTTCGTTGTTGATCGCATGAGTATACGCGGTAATCCTAGCAGTGACTTCTTCTGGAAAATTCCAGTGATTCAACAAGCTAACACTGACGTTAAGATGGTTCGCGTTCCATTCGTCTTCTTCCAAAGTGCGGATCGGAACGCCCGTGGCTTCCGCTTGTTGCTGTAGCTCGGTGTACCGACTTGGGAAAGTGTGAGCCAATCCAACTTGGCCAATTTTCAACATCAAACCCAACAAGAATTCTTCGTTGCCGTCTTGCTTGCGAGACAACCCAATGGTCTTAGCTACAACGGCTGTCGCCAAAGAGCGACTCCAGAATTGGTCGTAATCAAATTTTGAACTGCTGCTTGACACTGTCCGAACCAGTGAAAACGACAGAGCCAAAATCTTGACTGCTCGCATTCCAATGACGACGATCGATCGCTCAATGCTGGTGATTTTGTTCGCACGTGCCAAGAGCGGCGAGTTGCAATACTCGATTAGCTTTGCCGTCAGGACAGGATCTATGCCGATCACCGCAGCCATTTCCTCAACTTCGACCGAATCACGATTGTTCAAATCAAGAAGCTTCAACGCCACGCTTGGGGGGGTTGGCAAATCCTCAGCCGACAGAATCATCTCAATCACACTAATCATAGTTGCCTCTGTTTTCGCTCGTACTGATACGGTTTATTCCGTATTGAAAGACAGCATTGGTGAAGCTTTCCCTACTGTTATCGGACAAAGCTTGAACGG
This sequence comes from Mariniblastus sp., assembly GCA_047639375.1. GTDB lineage: Bacteria > Planctomycetota > Planctomycetia > Pirellulales > Pirellulaceae > Mariniblastus. Next base: position 4,017 of record JBLINZ010000077.1, read on the forward strand.
CTTGCTAACTCTTCCTGCTTTTTTTGCGGCCACCCGCAATGCTGGCCAAACAACCCCAACAACCGCCCACACCGGAATCCAGACGGCATTTGAATCAATGATCTCGCTGTGATTCACTTTCGAATCGTCAATCCGATTCACCCGTCATTTGAGTGGATCATTGGAATAGCAACGGCCGTCGAACAGACAGAAAACTGTACGTCATGAAAGAGTTTACGAGCCGTTATTTTTCGTATCCATCCGCGATAATACAAATGAAATTTTTGGACGCTTGGCATCGGTGAACAACCAAGGTTTAGCGGAGGTTCTTAATCGCACTCGTTGGGACGATGACAAATTGAACGAAGTTTCGATTTGTTGCTGAATCGCAACCGCCGAATCCATCGCCCGGGTCATTGCTAGACGACTGGGCATGCTCGCCCAGACCACAACTTCCAATTCGTATTCTTCTCTTCTAAGTTGTTCGATCGCGTCGGAAGCAATCTGAATTGCGTTGGTTTGAAGTGGTGGCTGTATTTTCTTGTCTTGGCGGGCAAGTTTTTCGAACGAGTCAAGCACGATCTGGGAGCGAGTCGGGAGCTCTTCTTCGACCTCGAAGCGGCGGTTAACTTCGGTCAAGAACCGTTTAAAGCTTTCAGTTTGCCTGTCAATGACTCGCCCATCGTCCGGATTATCATCAGGACCCAATCGATCGGGACTGGTTCGATCTTCATCAGGATCACTAATGGCATAGATGGGCGCGGGAGCTTCTTTTTTAATCACGAGGTTCGAGCGATTTCCTGGCGCCGTACCGGGAAGTCCAATCGAAGAAACCGCATTCACGAACGAACCAGTTCCTGAATGCATGTTGGCTCCGGTCTGGTCTTTGGCGAAAGAATTCAAAACGATAAAAAACGCCAAGAGGGCCGTCATCGTATCGCCAAACGAGACCAAGTACGCCTTACTCGGAGGTGCGGAAGGTTCTTTTGCTTTACGGGTCATCGCGCATTCTCCGAGAATCGACGAATAGAAATCCGAATCATGCTGGACTCCAGAGGCTTCGCTATTTTGGTAGACCCTGAACCGGTTGACGATCCGCCTTTGACCAAACTCATCGCGACTTGGCCAGGTCGAGTCTTCTCGATGTCAAAAAGATAGGACATCATGCCAGCCAGCTTGGGGGCATCTTTCGGATTCGAAAACTGAACAGCCGCCTGAAACGGCAACTCCAAGAGCTGTTTTGACATCATTTTGCAAATCATTCTACCGGCGGAAGTCAGCTCGCCTTGGGAATCAAACATCTTGCTGATCGGTACTTTAAACCCGTGCGAGGTCAGCTCATTGGGTTTTGATTCCTCTTCGGTAAGCGACCGCAAACCCGCACCAAACGTGGCACTTGCTGGTGCCCGATCGATTGGCGGCATTTCAGCACCCCGCATCGCGATCCTGGCAGCAGGCGGTCGAAGCCGATTCACGAATGAGTCTTTGACCATTCCATCAAGCTTCGCACCCGCAGTACCCGTCGCCGCACCTTTTGAAAACGTACTCGAAACCGATTTTTCAAAACGCTCTGGCTCCGTCGTCGCAAACGTCAACAAGAGAATAAAGAACGTCATCAACAACGTGATCACGTCACTGTACGTCATGAACCAGGCAGGAATATCATCGCCCGGCGGCTCTTTCTTTTTTTCTCGTGCCATGGTCGTTTAGGCCGCCTCGTTCTGAATCAAACTTCTGGATTTAGGTGACAGGTAAGCCACCAAATTGTCTTCCACGGCACGAGGGGCAAGTCCTTGAGCCAAGGCGGTGATGCCGGAAATCATCAACTCTCGAATCGCAACTTCTTCCTGCGACCGCGTTTCCAGTTTTCCCGCCAACGGAATACAAGCAACGTTCGCGATAATCGCACCGTACAACGTCGTCAAAAGGGCGGTCGCCATACCACCACCAATCTTGCTTGGATCGTCAAGCGATTGAAGCATTTGCACCAGACCCACCAAGGTTCCAATCATGCCGAACGCCGGAGCTGCCGCACCCGTCGACTCAACAATTTTTCTACCGACCGTGTGTCGAGCCTCGATCGCTGACAATTCCGTTTCTAAAACCTGCCGGATCTGTGGCTCCTCGGCACCACTGATCACGATCTCCAAACCACGCTTCATGAAGTCGTCGTCAATGTTCTCAAGCTCTTTCTCCAATGCTAGCATCCCGTCTTTTCGAACGATCACAGCGAGATTCTTGAACTGAGCAATCACGTCAGGAGCTGATGGGACTTTGACCAGAAAACACTTCTTGATCACGCCCAACGTCCGAAAGCAAATGTTCAGCGGATAGTTGATAAACAACGCAGCGATGGATCCACCAATCGTGATCATCATCGACGGGACGTCGATGAACGGTCCTAGACCGCCACCCATCGCAATCGACGTGAGAATCAAACCAAACCCAGCTGCCAAACCGAGAATTGTTGCGAAATCCATTTAGGTACCTTTTATCACTTAGAGTCATCGCTCAAATGAGCGATCGATCCACGCTTTGCTCAATAAATATCGGAAAACCGATTTGCCATGGCGATCACGCATCGTGATCCACCCACACTGCTGGAAGCGAATCAATCACAGCCATCAACATTCGCTGGCCCTCCGTTCGCGGAAGAAAAGCGCTCTCTATCGTTTACAGTCGGTGCTTTGAACCAGTCATGTTCGACTTTTCAGGTACCCCATCGAGCCATCGCGACATTGCAAAGATCCCGATTCTCAATCTGGATTTTTGCAGAAACTTCGACGCTTTTTGATTCAGAAATCTGCTATCACTTCGAGCCAGCCTTTTTGCTCATGCCGGAGCTCAAAACCGTATGAATGATCGCCCTACTTGCGGCAAGCCGCAAACTTAGGCCATTGGCTGCAGTCGCAAATACCGCCCAACCGATCCAATTTATATGACCGGCATAAATCAACATTTCAGGACGCTTGAGTTAGCGATTCAATTCGCGCACGAGAACCATCGAGTGACGGGGCAGAATCTCGCCAACGAGAACACACCTCACTACAAAGCCCGAGAAGTCTCGTTTGATCAATTTCTCGAGAAAGTGAATCAGCCCAAAACCACCGTCGCGGACATCACTCAAATTCCCATCCGTCAGGTAGAAGGACTCACCGAGCGAGCGGATGGAAACAACGTCGATCTGGAACGCGAATTGGCCATGATGAAAAAGAACTCAATGGTTCACCAGACATTAACTCAATTGTTGTCATCCAAAATGGGGATCTTGAATCGCGCAATGCGAAGCTAATTAGCCGTTCCTCTCAGATACAAATCGTTTTACAGGTAAGCCCATGTTTTCCAATCTATTTTCAGCAGCTGATATCAGTGCCTCGGGCATGTCGGCGGAGCGAATGCGGATGGAAGTGGTTGCCAACAACATTGCCAACGCCAATTCAACCAGAACGCCGGATGGCGGACCCTACAAACGCCAACAACTCATGTTCTCTTCGATGATGGACTCGGGGGCCAGCGGTTCAACTGGCCTCCTGGGCGTTCGCGTCTTGGGCAAAGTCGCCGACGAAACGCCCGGTGACGTAATCGAGGATCCCGGCCACCCACACGCAGATAAAGTAACCGGCATGCTGCAAATGCCCAACGTCGACCTTCCCCTCGAGATGGTTGACTTGATCACCGCCAGCCGCTCCTACGAAGCCAACTTGAAAGCCTTGACGTCGTTCAAACAAATGATCGAACAAACCTTGTCTCTACTACAAGGTCGACAATGAACCCGGTCGGTGCCAGTTCTTCCATCGGACAGCTTGCCCAAGTTCAGGCAGGTAATCAAACGTCTAGCAAACCCGGCATGGCTGCCAAAGGCCCTTCCGGTTTTGCTGATTTGGTTGAATCGTTTGTCGGCGATACCAATCAAGCCCAAGTCAGCTCGGATAAAGCGATTCAGGATCTGATCACCGGAAAAACAGACAATGTGGAACAAGTCGTCATGGCCGTCGCCAATGCAGAGATGTCATTCAAGTTGTTTATGGAAATTCGGGACAAGCTAATTCAATCTTACAACGATCTAATGCGAATGCAGTTCTAAGCGATGTAATTTTGCCGTACACAATTTGACCAAGCCACCACCACCACCTCCACTACTTTCGATCACAGACTCCGCCAGAGACAAAAGTTAACTAGCCACCCGACAAACGCGGGCACACCTTCGTTCGCGACCAGTATTCAGGACACCTATTTATGCAGACCTTGAAATCCTTCTTAGATCAGTCGTTGCTGATATGGAAAGACTCAACGCCTGCTGCGCGGTTCGGTTTGGTGCTGCTGTTGATTCTCTGTGTGGGAGGCGTGGGAGGCGTGAGCTATTGGTCAACCCAGCCGAACTATGTCCAGTTAGCCAACGGATTGAGTGCCCGAGAAGCCGCGGAAGCCGTCAATTTGCTTGCCTCCGCCAATATCAAATACACACAAAAAGGCGCTGGGTCCATCATCATGGTCGACCAACGCTCACTCTCGAATGCGTACATCGCCATTGCCGAGTTGAACATTAACGATGGCACTGTCGTTGACGAAAAATCAGACATTTGGGGATCACCCGATCAGGCAAATCAAATAGAAACTAGGAACCTACAACGACACCTAGCGCACGCGATTGCCAAGTCACGTGCGATCTCGTCAGCCACCGTGTTCCTCAATCAAGATCCCAAAAAGCCGTTCATGAGGAATTCGTTGCCGGCATCGGCTTCTGTGTTGTTAGAGTTGGTTCCCAATTCGCAGTTCGACGAGTCACAAGCCGTCGCGATTGCCCAGCAGGTAGCCAATGCAGTTTCCAGCCTGACGCCTGATCGAGTCGCCATCTCTGACACCAATGGCAACATCTACTCTACTGATGACTCGATTCAGAAGCTGTCCAAACAAGAGAAATTCCGAGTCGAACGCGAAAATGAATACCGGCAAAAAGCGTTAAGGCAGCTGACCTTCCTCGGATTCAACAACGCCACGGTGGAGGTGACCGCCGAATATAGCTACGAAGAAGAAACTCGACATTCCACTGATTTCAGCGATGAAAAGAAAGCCACGACTTCGGAAACGATTGAAAGTTCGTCGAGTAGCTCACCAGGAGGCGGCGGAGGCGGCGGAGGCGGGGTGGCTGGAACACCATCAAATGTAGGAAATGCCAACGGAAACAACAGTAGTGACGGCCAAATTACAAAATCCGATATCACTGCTATCGAATACCAACCTTCAGAAACCAAATCAGTCGTTATCTCTAACGCACCGCAACTAACTGGGGTCAGTGCCTCCGTGGTTGTCAACTCAATCGCAACCAAAGACAGCCCAGAAATCAACGAAGAATTTATCAAGGAGATCGTCACGCGAGCCATGAGCGTCAACGATGCAAAATTCGAAATTGGCGTGAGCTTCGCTGAATTCCCTGAAATCCCCGAGCTCGAACCCGAAGCGTTCGTCATTCCTTGGGATCAAATCAACGAAATTATCAAGAACATTTCGCTGGGTATCGCCGCGTTGATTGCTTTCCTCGTCGCCCGCGGCGCCTTCAAGAAACTCCAACCCGATCCCGCCACGACCACCGAAGTCGTGGCTCGAGACACGCAAGTCAATCAGCTGAGCGAATTGGTCAAGCAAAACCCTGAGGTTTTCTCGAAAATCATCGCTTCTTGGTCCAACGTCGACTCCAACGCTAACACTGATTCAGACACGAACACTAATACCAATACAAACAATCGCAACATCAATCGCGCAGCCTAGTTCTTAGCGCCACACCAAGCGCCACACCAAGTTTTCTAATCAAACATTGTCTTGAACCATGCTAACGCTTTCCACCGACGAACGACTTGCCTTGCTGCTGTGCGTCCTCGGTGAAGAGGCGTCCAACGCGGCTTTCAAGTCCATGAATCCCACCAAGGCGATTCACGTCAAACAGTTGTTGCAGGAATTCAAACTCGATCCGCCCAGCGAAGACGAGATCGAATTCGTCGTTCAAGATTTCAACAACTATTTTTCGTTCGCGATGGAAACGCTGGGCCCTCAGATCAAAGAGCAGGCTGCTGCCCTGGCAGACGCGGCCGATAATGACGTCTCTTCAACACCCAAAGCCGCCGCCTCAAAAAGGCCCAAACCGATGTACTTTAATTCGGTTGAGTCTACGGGAAACGCCTCTGACGATCTCAACCAACTCGATCCTTACCAGATTGCGACCGCCCTCGAGCAGGATCATCCTAAAACCATTGCCATGGTTTTACGCCAATTGGAAACCCCCTTGGCCGCGGCCGTGTTGGAAAATCTTCCCAACGAAGTCCGAACGGATTCCGTCGTGTACCTCAGTCAAACATCCACCGTTTCTGAGCAGATTGTCAATCAGGTTCTTATCTCCAGCTTCGAAAAAGCTAACTCGATTACCAGCCGAGTGGCAAAAATTGACCAATCCAAGGTCTTGGCTGAACTGATGCGTGCGCTTCCCAAAGACATGCGAAACGAATTGATCAAACGACTGACCGTCGAAGACCCGGACTTGATCAATGAAGTTCGAGCCAAACTCTATGTTTTCGAGGATCTCTTGCGACTTGACGATCGAGACATGCAAAAAGTTCTCGGCGAAATCGAAACCGACATCTTGATCGTGGCACTCCAAAAGGCCGACCCCATCCTCAAGAAAAAACTGCTCGGCAATCTCTCCAAAAGAGCCCGGCAAACCATCGAAGAAGAAATGGAATACAAATCCGGCGTTTCGATGGAAGAGATCGATGAAGCGCGACAAAGCTTGGTCGATGTGATCGGCAAGCTCGACGAGTCCGGCGATGTTACGCTGAGCTAACCAAGCCCCCAAATCCCATGACGACTCACACACTCAAATTTAATCGGCCCCTTGCCAACGTTGAGATACTTAACGCGGCGAGTATTCTTGCGCACGATGCTGAATTGGAACGCCGACAATCGAAAGCAAAATCTGATTCGCAATGGGAGCCGTTGCTCAATCAGATTTCTACGCAACTCAACCAAATCCAAGCCCAAACCAACGCCAGTTCGAACCAGCTTAAGACAATGTCTGTTCAACTGGCTGCAGTGATCGTCAATCGGATCATTGGCCGCAGCGACGCGCTCAGCATCCAGCGTCTGGATCAGCTAGTCGATGAAGCCCTCAACCGCAACGACACACCACTTAGGATTTGTCTCCATCCTGACGACATTCCCAATGTTCAATCGTTCTTAGAAAACTCGTCGCAGGATTTTGATTCGCTCAGTTTCGTCCCCGATGACTCGATTTCTTCCGGTGAATGCCGATGCGAATACGACGGTTACGAACTCTCATCGAATCTAGACGAACAAATCGAGACCATCGAAGATCGACTCTTGGAGGCTGTCAATGAATAACCTCAACCTCGAAGAACTTGAAGACAGAATCGCCTCCTGCCAATCATTTCGGGCTTCCGGTGCCCTCCAAAGCGTGCAAGGCTCGATCACGGTGTCACTCCCAGCCAGTATTGGTGAACTAGTCGAGATCCACAGTCGCGGTCAGCGAGTCCTCGCTGAAGTGATCGGCTTTGAGGACGATCGCGTGCAAATCATGCCGTTTGGGTCCAGCCAAAATCTTCAGCGACACGACCGGGTGGTCTCGCTAGGACGAGCCATGCGAATCCCCGTCGGTTATGAGTTATTGGGACGCGTGATCAATTCGATTGGTGACCCGATCGACGGCAAAGGGCCCTTGCAAACAACCGATTCGGTCACCCTCTCCGGAGACGTGCCTCATGCACTTGGCAGAAAACCCATTAAAAAAGTTTTCGTGACCGGCCAGCGCGCCATCGATGGCCTGCTCACCATGGGACAAGGTCAGCGCGTGGGATTGTTCGCAGGCAGCGGCGTTGGGAAAAGCACGCTCTTGGGTCAAGTCGCCCGGCATGCACTTTCGGACTTGAACGTCGTGTCGTTGATTGGCGAGCGGGGTAGGGAAGTCCTGCCTTTCATCAACGAGTCGCTGGGCGAAGAAGGCATGGCAAGATCGGTCGTAATCGTCTCCACCGCCAATGAAAGCCCGCTCTCTCGAGTTCGGGCGGCCGAAACCTCCGTTGCCATCGCCAATTGGTTTCGACAAGCGGGCAACAACGTCTTGCTGATGCTGGATAGCCTGACTCGATTCGCAATGGCCCAACGAGACCTTGGGTTGATGCTGGGCGAACCGCCAACCAGCCGCGGATACACGCCTTCCGTCTTTCAAAAATTGGCCAGCCTACTCGAACAGTTAGGCAACTCTGACAAGGGATCGATCACCGGGTTATTAACGGTTCTTGTCGAAGGCGACGACATGAACGACCCCGTTGCCGATTCAGCTCGCTCAATTTTGGACGGACACATCGTCTTGGATCGGGTGTTGGCCAACTCGGGTCATTTCCCAGCGATCGATGCACTTCCCAGCGCCAGTCGTTTGTTTCGTGACTTGGCGGAGCCAGAACACCTGGCCGATGCCACCAGCATTCGACAAGTCCTAACGCTGTACATGGAAGTGGTTAATCTTCTGCAAATCGGAGCTTATCAAGCCGGCGTGTCGCCCAAAACCGACAAAGCCATCCAGCTCTATCCCGAGATCTGCAAGTTTCTCCAACAGGATCTGAGTCAGCCATCGAGCCTGGCCGAAACCACCGCCTGGATGCAACAGCTTTCCGCCCACTGGAGGACGGTCGCATGAACAAACTGAAATCATTTCAACAGGTTTTGTCGTTTTACGAACAACAACTGCAAATCATCCAAATCAAATTCCAACAACAAGCCAACGTGGTCGCAGAAAAACAGCACCAAGCCCAACAGCTCGCCGACGAACTGGCCAACACACAACGTCAAACGTCACAAGTCTCGCCCACCGCCTCGGGCCTTGAAATGAACAACCATGTGATGCGTCAGATTCAAACTTGCATTCGTGCCAACGAAACCGAAATCACGGAAGCCACTCATCGACTAACTGAGTGTCGAGCCGAGCTGGCCGCGAAGATGTCGAAAATCGATGCACTCGAAAAAGTAATCGAGAGCGAGACAAAAAAAATCGCCCACAACACAAGAATCGTGGAACAACACCTTTCAGACGAACGCTATTTGAACACCCACTTTATTAAGTAACCTTAATTAAGCAACCGCTTGATTCGATCAAACAAAACACGATGGCTTACCGTCACACGGCGAGCGTCATCCATCGATCAGGCAGACCAACCACCTACGTCGGTTTTTTCTCCCCCCAGTGAAACCAAGTTAATCAGGACCATCAAATGAAATCAATCATCGGAGCCATCCTTGTTGGCGTCGTTCTGTTCGGCGCTTCCGCAAGCCTATCGTGGTTTTTGACCAAAACCGAAGAGCCATCCGAAGAGGTCGCCGACGCTGAACAACCTGTTTCTCCCTCGGCGTTTCCAGCTCCCCTCAACGACGCGGACAAGACCGACCTGATGCCCGTCTCCTTGCGTCCGGAAACTCCGTTGACCGTCGAAGCTGTCACCCAATTGGCTGATTCGATCATGGCCAAGGAGGAAAAACTCTTTCAAAAGCAGACTTTCTTGCAAAAAGAAGAACAGCGGATCGGAGTGCTTTTTGAAGATTTGAAACATGAACGCGAAAAACTGATTGCGTTGGAGCAACAGATCGACGCCAAAATCTTGTCCGCCCGTGAGAAAACGGTTGAGCTAAAACAAGCATTTTCGGAATTCAACTCAAAGGTCAAAGAGCTCGCGTCACTCGAGAAGAAAACGGGCAAGACCTCGGAAGACGTGGTCGACGAAGAAATGATTGAACGAGTCGACAAGGTCAAGGGTTGGTTCAAAGATCTCGAACCGGAAATTTCCGTCGAGTTGCTCAAGAATTTCGCCAAACGAGGGGACCGAGAATTCGCAGGTCGGCTCTTGGACAGTCTGGACAAACGCAAAATTGCCGGGATTCTGGGGGGCATGGACCCGGTCATGGCCGCTGAAATCATCGATGCCTACACGAGCAATGAGAACTTCCCGAAATCGATTTCACCCGATTCTAAATCCAAAAATTGACCTCGACAAAAAAGCAATGTCCTGAAAGAGTCTCGCTGACGTCTGCCGCGTGAGCAAGAGCCACGCGAGCTAGCCTAGGCAAGGTTAAAATTTTGGAGAAGACCATGGAGTTTGAAGATGCCGTCATGATTGGCAAAGATCTGATGATGACGTCTTTGCTGTTGGTCGCGCCGATCGTGTTGGTCAGTCTCGCCGTCGGATTGGTAATCAGCATTGGGCAAACGATCACCAGCATTCAAGAACAAACGCTCACGTTTGCCCCGCGAATTGTTGCCGTGGTTGGGACCATCATCGTGTTGACGCCATGGTATTTGACGACGCTGAGCACCTACACGACCCAGATGTTTGAATCGATGGTCACACTGGTTCAGCATTAACCATGAACGCCGAACAGCAAATATTCACGTTCATTCTAATCCTGGCGCGGGTCTCGGCGTTCATCGGATTTTTTCCGCTGTTCGGGCAACGCCAACTGCCGACGATGGTCAAAGCCGGGATGGCGATGGGCTTGACTGTATTTTGGTATGGCAGCCTGCCCCCCGAATTTTACGTCAATGAACCCATCAACCTCGTGTCGTCGGTTCTCTTGATTGGAAAAGAAATCGGGATCGGATTTCTGCTGGCAGTCGTGCTGGGGTTCATGTTTGTGCCTGCAAAAATTGCGGGAGCTTACGTTGGCCAAGAGGTTGGGCTTTCACTGGCATCCGTCGCCAGCCCCGGCAGCGCTGACTCGTCGACGTTGATAACAACCATTTTCGAAACGCTGGCAGTCCTACTATTCTTTGGACTCAATCTGCACCATTTTCTGATCGTTTTCATACACATGTCGCTGACTGAGTTGGCTGGCAAAATTGATCTCTTCGACCTGCCGACCGAATTCCTTGTCCAAATCACCAGCTCACTCACTGAGCTCGGCACCTTGATTGTGGGGCCCATCGGAATCGTGATGTTCGTGCTGACGATTGGGCTGGCCTTGCTCAACAAAGCCGCGCCGACATTGAACTTGTTTTCTGTTGGCATGTCCCTTAGAAGTGGCTTGGGAATCCTATGCATGTTCATGTTCATGCCGATTATCATTAAATCAACGGAATTCTATTTTTTGCGTTACCAAGCTGACCTGGAGCTGATGATGGCTTACTTCGAGTAAGTCGACCCGCTGCCGTCACCCGCAATGCTAACGCCCGCTGTGGCCCATGGATTGCCTTAAACAGTGCACCGAATACCTGGCCTGGATGCTTGCGACCGTTTCCGCTTTGAATTTACCGACGGAGAAAACCTGCTCACTTGAGCCAAGCCGATCATGAGCGAGAGAAACGATCCTACCGAAGAGCCAACTGCCAGACGCTGGGAGAAAGCGTTTACAGATGGGCAACTGGCGTTCAGTAGTGAGCTCATGGGTGGCTTGACGGTCTTGGTCGGCGTCCTGTTCTTTCTCTGGATGGGGCGCTGGTTCTTCGACACGATTCTCATCTCGATTCGTGAACGGTTGACTTTTTTCGACCCTATGATTTCTCATCCGAATTCGATTCTTCTCGCCGTGCGCAGAAACATCGAACAAGTCGGCTGGGCCTGCTTGGCATTGATGGTCCCGATCATGGTGGCCTCGCTGGTGTTTGGATTCATGCAAACTAAATTCAATTTATCGTCCAAACCGTTGGAGCTCAAATGGGACAAGATGTCGCCCATCGCGGGGTTCAAGCGATTGTTCTCGACCCGGGCAATCAATCGAGGCGGGATTTCAATCGCCAAAGCCACCGCCATCGTCGTGGTGTCGTACTTGATCGTCTCGTCCCGAATGGAAGAAATCGCATTAAGCGGGAGCCTGACCTACGCCCAAATGCTGATGCTCGGAGCGGACTTGATTCTATCGATCGGCCTGACCACGGCGATTCTGATGGTCGTGATTGGCCTTGTCGATTTAGGATTTCAAATTTGGAAACAAAAGCAAGACCTGATGATGACCAAGCAAGAGGTCCGCGACGAAAACAAAGACGAGAATGGTGATCCACAAATCAAAGCTCGAATTAGGAGACTTCAAAACGAAATGGCTCGCAAACGCGTGATTCAAGAAGTTCCCACGGCGAACGTTGTCATCACCAACCCAACCCACTTCGCCGTCGCGTTGCGATACGAACCCGGCCAATCCGCTGCTCCTGTGGTCGTTGCCAAAGGAGCCGACCATCTAGCCCACCAAATCATTCGAGTCGCCAAAGAAAATGGCGTCGCCGTGGTCGAGCGAAAACCCATCGCACGATTTCTCTACGCCCATGTCAAAATCGGTGGCGAAATTCCGCTGGAAATGTACCAAGCCGTGGCGGAAATCTTGAACTTCATTCGCCGAGCCAATCGGGCCGCTTAGCCTCGATTTCAAATGGCCACCCAACGCATCGAGGCAGTGACCTGATTGGATACCCGGCCCGTCAGAGCTAGTTGATTTAAGATGCGAGACGATAGATCGTTTAACGACTAGGCGGCAGGCGACAGTGCCAAACGGCGTGCACGATCCACTCAAATCCACTCAAATCTAATTGAGACAAGCGACGGCATTGCGCCGGCTTCATCTAAAACTTCTCAGGTGAGATGGGCGATCGCTTCTCAGTCGAGAGGCGATGCGTGCCTGGATAAAATTCGGGCGGGGTATCAGCCGGTTTCGAAAATGCCGGTTTCGAAAACAGAACGATCGAGACTTGGAATGAGGTGAAACTCGACTACGCTGACTGACGCTGTGATTCTCGCAATCCAGGAAATCGCTGCAGCAGACGACGTTGCTCACCAATCACGTCTTGCATCTCGATTCCCTGAATTTCCCAAATCACCCGACCATAGGCACTCAATCGCCCAACTTCGCCGATAAACGAAGAAGATTTCTCATTGCTCCAGACAATCGTTCCTAAGCAGATGCCATCGTTGCCCGAGTCGAGTTCGCCGTCATGATCGACGATCATACTAGCCTCCGCGATTTCGACGACGCGGTACGCGTTGCCATTGATCGTTGCATGTAGCAACGCATTTTTTGGAAAGCGCAGGCGAAAAAATCTTCTTCGGTTAATAAAATGTGGTCGTCTCATGGCTTGATGTCTTTCAACCTCTTGATGGTCTCACTTCATTCACTCAAGGGTTTCTGTCGTTAAAGATTTCGAAAATTGACCGCCATTTCAAGCAGTAGGATTGCCCCAGTGTTTTGATAGCTTCAACGCGAATAATCGCGAAACACCAGTGTTCGCCACCAGAAACGCATCAATCGATTGACCCCTCTTTAGCCATCGGTGGCAAAAATTTGAATTTTGAATTCTTCTTGACGAAGTTCAGGAAATGAATTCAGCAGCCGACGTTGCTCCCGAATAACATGCTGAGTCGAAACACCTTCAATACCCCAAACCACGCGACCCAATTCGGCCAGCCTGCCACTCGTCCCAGTGAACTGGGTCGTCTGACCGTCACCCCATTGGATTTCACCAGCACACTCACCGGACTTGTTAAATACACCTTGAGACGTCACCACGAGACTGTGTTCTGCAATCTCGATAACGTCGTATTCAAGTCCATTGATCGTGGCCGACAGAGTGGCGGCGGCGGGAAGACGCAAACGAAATCTCTCTCGTCGATTCTCCGTGGGTGGGCTCGCAGGAGAAATGGACTTGCTCTCCAGACTATCGTCAACGGACGAATGATCGGAATCATGAGTGGTCACGGTCAGCTACCTCTATCGAATGATCGTGTTGAGTTCTTCTAGGACTTCCGACGCAACCGTGATGGATCTC
>JBLINZ010000078.1:0-17439 GCA_047639375.1 Mariniblastus sp.
AAGATCAAGGAAAAAGTAACGGATCAAGCTTTCTCAAGGATTCAGGGATTTCTACGGCGCGAGTTTGAGGTGGATCTGTCTCCACCGAAAAAAATTAAAATTGACTCGCCGTCACACCGGCAAGCCACTCCATCTCCAACACGACCCAACTCATCGACTCAAGTTGAACCCCCGGCTGTGCCCACCCCCGGAGCAGCAACAGCCCCGGATACCCATGCTGCTCCAATCACCTTCCTCCCCACGAGAGACCGTGTTGCCGAAGCCAAGAAAACGCCGAAGATCGCTTCCCCCGTGCCGACAGCCGCTGAATTGACTTCGCCTGTAACGATGGCGACGGCGGTCTCGGCAAGTCAAAACGCGCCCCAACCGGCGCCTTGGGACATCCCCGATCCGCCCCAGCCAACGCCATTAATCCCACGCCGAAGTCTCGCCGAACTCATGTCGGGGTTCATGCAAGAAAAAAACATGCGATGGGGTGAGTTGACCAGTGGAATTCTGATCGTACTCAGCGCCGTTGGCCTGGTGATCAGTTTGCGTGAGCAACTCAGCGACACGATTCCGTACTTCACAACGCTTCTTTTCATGCTGATCACGGCTGCGATCCATGGAGCCGGAATCTACACTTTGAAAAAGTGGAAACTGCGAAACACCAGCCGTGGAACGCTGATCATTGGACTCTTGTTGGTGCCGCTGAATTTCGTGGCTGCCTGTTTCCTCGCGCGACGAAGAGAGCTGGATGACCCATGGCTGTGGGTCGCGATCTCAGTCGGCCTCATCGCTTTTTCATTCATGACTTGGAAGTCCAGCAAACACCTCCTGAAACGTGGCCAACTGCCTTTGACGATTGGGATCATGGGCTGTGGTGTCGGAGCGTTAGTGCTCAATCGATCCGCAGAATGGGGCGGGTCCGCTTGGCACGGATTGCTGCTTACGATCCCCGTCGCAGCTAGTTTCTTGATTGGAACGTGTACCTTTGACCCACAACAATGGACTCGGAAACGCTGGACGCTGCGAGCCAGCCAGCGGGCACTTTTGATTCTCGGACTTTGCGTTTTCGCAAGCCTCGCGACGTTGTCGGTGGTGGTCTTTCGATCGGAATCTCGATTGATCGGACTCATAACCATCGCTCCCATCGTCTCAACCATTTGCCTGATAACTTCCTGGATCGGATCAATCGTGTTTCGCGGTGGCGCAATCCCCTCTCCCATCGCATCCGTACCACGCGTTGCCGGTGAGCCAAACAGTGCCACCCATGCGATCCAATCGAGCAATCGCGATTCAGCCGAGTTCACTCGAACTGCTGACGAGCGAGGCATGCGGCTTACGGGGATGTCACTCAAAGTTCTAGGAGCGGTACTACTGGGCTTGAACCTACTGGCAACGATCAGTCATCCCACAATCTTCGTCATCAACTCTCTCTTCTCAGCCGTCGGTTTAATGGCGATGTTCCTTCACCAAAAAGACGAACGCATGGTGCCTGCGGCATGGGCGGTGTTCTCATTGGGGATGCTGGTAGCAGTCAATCTCTTAGGGGCTTCGTTCGGGTTCGATCAATGGACGACGGCGGAGCAACTCAAAAACGCTCTGCTCAATGGAAAAAGCGGCCTAAGCCTACTGGCGATTGGCGCGTTCGTTGCGATCGCCAACACCTTTGTTCAATCTCTATGGCCAACCCTGAAAGACCCCAAAGCGTTTCGAATCTCCGGGTGGATCACCGGGGGAGCGGTGTTTCTGGTGGGCTGTTTGATCGCCGTGATCGCAAGCTTGATCAACCGAGACAACACGTTCGACGTCATGACCGCGAGTGGGCTACTGTCGCTGGCAGCCATCGGCTTGCTAAGCGTTTACGTGGTGGTAAGTCGCAAAAACACGGACCGCAAAACCAACCAACCCGAATCGTTGACATTCGCTTCGGCCGCGCTTCTGCTGGGCGCCTTGATTCACACGCTCGTGTGGAATCCCACAATAGCCACTTACGTCACCGGGTTGATTGGCATCAACCAATCGACTTGGCTTGTTGTGTTCGCCGTGCAAAGCTTGGTGCTGGTCGGCGTCGGCTGGACCTGCCGAGAAACGACACAGACCTCAACTGGCAAACTGAGTTCGGAACACCCAGAAATCTCAAATAGCCCTTCGAACGCTCACGTCGGAATCCTCACAGACTGGGGCGCAATCGCAACCTTGGCATTGACAATTGGGACGCTGACATTGATTCGGTTTCAAACCGGCTGGGCGACTGGATTCATGTCGGTAGCGTGCGTGTGCTGGTACTTGATCGGGTTAACCTGGACGCAAGCACGCTCGGATTTCCGCCAACTTGCGGCGGCTCCGTTTATCTTGTCGACCGCCATGCTGGTAAGCGTTCTCTTGGCCGAACTAGCTGTCAAAACGACCTGGTGCCCACCCGTCCAAACCGCTGAGCATTGGCTCGTTCAGTTAATGGCACTTTCCGCTTGGTCAGTACTCTGGTCGGTCCTGTTAGGCGTCTTTGCGAAACGGTCAAGATTCAAATGGATTTGCGACAGCAATTTAAAAGCCGATCAAGCGGTTCTGTTTGCCGGCGTGTTTGCGATCGCGATTTTGGCTTTTGATACCCTTGCTCCGCTGGTGGCCCAGGAGTTATCCAGCGATTCGACGTGGGTCAGCAAGTTTGAAATGGCCGGCTCGTCCACGCGAGCGACCATCACGCTGGGCACGCTGGCGATCGCTGTCGTGGTGTCCCTTGTCGTGGCCCCGACTGGAACCAAAGGCCTGGCCTTGATTGTGATTTGGCTATTGGCGTGGGCAGTTGGCGCCGATCGATTTGGCGAATCGATCTCTGCCGCTTCTGCGCTGCGGTGGTTGCTGCCGATCGGAAGTGCGGTGGGAGCGATCATGGTTGCCGCCCGTCGCCCCCTGTTTCCGGCTTGGGCTTCTCTGAGAAACTCACTCGGATTGTCAGGGCCCTCGAGATGGAGTCGCGAGACAACTCAGGGATTAATCAATACTACACTTGGTATCGTGGCCGCTGTCGTGATCCTGATCTCAACAATCACGGTTGCCCAAGTCATGCTCAACGGCGTCCAATCCTTGGGCGGCCCCCAAGCTTCGTCTTGGTTCCAGCAAATTCCCGTCGAAATCTCTTTCGGGCTTCCCATCGTCGTTATGGTATCCACGTTCTTGCTGTACGCGATTTCAGAACAGAGGTCTTGGCTGGCAACGATCGGGTCACTGGTATTTCAGTATTTCGTTGTGATCGCGATCGTATTGCTTTCGCTCTCAACGCATGAACGACTCGCGTCGAGTTGGTTTGTCAATATCCTCAAGACAGTTTCGCTGGGCATGACGGCCTACGGTTTCGCATGGTTCGCGTTTCGAAGTCGGATCTTGGGCACCGAGAATCCCTTGTCGAAAACAGTTGCAGACCCATCCACTCCCACAACCACAAGCCAAACTCAATCGGGCTGGAGTTTGTGGGCAAGGCAAACGGCAAGCCAATGGGTCAGCCAAATTGAAGCCCACACATTGATAAATGGGCTCTTGATCACCAGCCTTGCCGTCTTGGCGATCGGGCGGTTCTTTGCAGTTCCCGATGAACCTGGGGCCTGGATTTCAACCGTGGGAAGTCCACTGGGCGTTGCGGCGTGGGCGGCGTTTGGCGTGTTGGCGTTTTTCGTTTGGCGAAATGAACTGACCCAATCGCGCTCCGCGTTGTCCTGGAGCTGGCTGACCGGGTGGATGGGGCTGATCTTAGTCGGCCTCTTGGCCGCGGTACTCGACCGACGCCTGAGCCTCAGCGAGGATTACGGGGGCTGGATTCCCTTCCAATCGATAATGTTGGGCTGCGTGGCCGTCGCCGTCGTCCAAACTGGATTGACCTATTGGCTGGGTCGCAGCGCAGAACCAAACAACTCAACCGCCCTCGCTCCGTCGAATCCTCAATCCGACGGCCGATCACAAACATTAGCTTGGCCTGTATTGCTTGTGTGCTTCGTTGGATTGCTGTTTGCGATTCGCGGATCCTGGCTCAATTCGGAAAGCTTCTGGTTGTGGTTCAATGTTATGGCGATCATCTGCGGGCTCACCAGTTTGATTGGCTGGATGTTGCGCGACGGAAAGCTTAGTTTTGTATCTGCTGCGGTCGCAGTTGCTGGAGTGTCGACGTTAGTCTGGACAGACCCCCACGGCTGGTTCAACTGGGAACGCCCGGACTGGTTCCATTTAGTCACGATCGCTTTGACATCAATTTCTATGGCCTGGATTGCGTTCTATTGGGTCAAGCAAAAACAGGCAGCCCCAGGCAACCTTGCAGGAGGTAAGTTTCCTCGTTCGTTTTTGTGGCTGCCCAATGTCGTGATGCTGGGAGGCAGTCTTTGGATCCTCGCGGCAGCGGGCCTCCAGTTCATGGTTGAGGGCTTCAGCCAATCCGGTTCCAGTTCAATTGCTCACCCCATTGGTATGGTGGCATTCGCAATGATGATTGGACTACTCGTACTCTCGTTGTGGAACGAACGGGCGCGATTCCTCGTGTTCGCCGGATGTGCCTTAAACCTCGCTGTAGCAATTGTGGTGCCTGCCATCTTCGCGCACACAACCGAAGCAAGACTCGTTGGCGTCATGGCTTCGGTGGCCGCGTGTGTTGCGCTGTGGGGCGTCATCTGGCTTAATCGCGAAAAATTGACTGGCGTCGGCAAATCCGTGGGCATCTTCCACACCGGCAAAATCGTGGCTTCCATGCAGTTTCAATTGCCGTTATTGAGTCTTGTTGCCGGTGGACTGGCATTATTGGCAGCCCTGGGGGTGATCGTTCAGTTCGAAGCTCGTCCTCATCGGTACTTTGCGGCGCTCGTGCCGTTCTTACTGGCGATTGGAATCGGCGCCCACGCGACTGCTGGCATTCGACGATGGCTGCAAATCGTTTGCTTATGCATGGTCACACTGGGGGTCCTATTTTTGGGCTGGGCAGATCTGGAAAAGTCACGAATG
This sequence comes from Mariniblastus sp., assembly GCA_047639375.1. Taxonomy (GTDB): domain Bacteria; phylum Planctomycetota; class Planctomycetia; order Pirellulales; family Pirellulaceae; genus Mariniblastus. Next base: position 4,966 of record JBLINZ010000078.1, read on the forward strand.
ACAGACCTTCCCATGATTCGCCTGCTCGTTCGCAGCTTGATCGTCTTGTCCGGTTCGATGTTTGTGTACGGAGTACTTATTTCCCGCTGGGTCCGTGCCGAAGACACTTGGTTAAAATCACTTCGAGAAATGGCCGTGATTACGTGTGGTTTGGCAATGACAAACCTGGGACTCGTTTTACTCAGTGAGTATTCTGCGTTTCAGCCGGACACAGGATGTGGTTTGCTGCCAGGCGAAAGTACCGTGATCGCCTTACTCGTTGCAAGCATGATTGCCGGGCTGATCGTGATTGCGTTGAGGCCCCAGAACGATCCGTTTTCGCTGTCGGTCCAAGGCAGAACCGCCTACGTTTATGCCGCTGAGTTCGTGGCGTTGGCGTTAGTCGCGCACCTGTATTTTTCCATGCCATTCTTGTTCAAATTTGGGATCCAGGCCTACTGGCCCTACATCGTGATGGCGTTGTCTTTTGGTGGCGTAGGCATTGCAAGTATTTTGGAAAAACGAAAACTTACTGTGCTGGGCCAGCCATTATTCAACACGGCCGTCGTTTTGCCACTGCTAGTCGCGTTCGGCGTATTTGCCATCGATGATTCCAAAGCAGAGCCTGAGCTCGTCATGATGACCGTCGGCTTGGCTTATCTGATGGTCAGCTACCTTCATCGCTCGACACTCAGCGGTGTCGCGGCGATTGTGTTTGGCAACCTGGCGCTTTGGCTGGTGTTCAACAAAGTGGACTTCTCGTTCGTCAATCATCCGCAGTGGTGGCTGATCCCGCCGGCTATTTCTACGTTGATCGCTGGGCATCTCTGCCAGAAATCGCTCACGGCAAGGCAACTCTCGACGCTTCGATATTTTTGCGTGATCGTGATCTACGTGAGTTCGACCATGGAAGTATTCATCTCAGGAATCGGCGATAATCTTTGGCCCCCGGTGATCCTGGCAATCCTGTCGGTGCTTGGAATCATGGCGGGAATGATGTTGCGAATAAAGTCATTCCTGTATTTGGGCAGCCTGTTCTTGCTGATGGCGATGATCACGATGGTCGCCCATGCCCACCAAACGTTGAATCACGTCTGGCCTTGGTGGGCCTTCGGAATCGGTTTAGGTGTCGCGATTCTTGTGATGTTCGGGCTGTTCGAGAAGAAGAAAAACGAAATGAAAGCCATTGCGGACCAGCTAAAACAATGGGACGCATGATCAAGCCTCCCACGCAACCATCCATTAATGGGCACCCCACTCGATTGGCGGCCTCAAGCCAAGCCACCCGCGAGACGCTCAATGGCATACAATGCGGGGCGAAACGCAGCCTCAAAAGCCAATGCTAGAATCGGTGGCTCACAGAAGGGGAACGAAAACCCCGCTCATCAATTCAATGCCGCGTCAGGGCGTCACGCTGGCCACGCCGCAATCAGCCGAAACTTTAGCTCGAAACTCAATACGCAAATCGAATCACTATGACTTTCGGCGACGAAGCAACAACATCCCGCCAAGTGTACCCAGCACGAACAATGACCCCGGCTCCGGCACGGCTTGAAGGTAGCCTCGAATCACGCCGGTATCGTCGTCTGAAAAATGAACATTGACATACATCCTGCCGTCAAGCAAAGCCTGGGCGTCAGGCGCGTCGATGAAGAAGTTGTCGCTGACACTTCCTCCGGTCGAAGAGTCGGCAAAAGTTGAACTATTGCTGATCGCAAAAATCAAGGGAGCCAATTCGCCGAAGGCATCGTCTCCCGAACTTGCTGTTGGACCATGCAAGTGCATCTTCAAAATGCTTTGACTCAAATCGGTGTACCCAAAATCTGACCCCCATTCGAGATCGATGTGGATCAAATTGTTATCTGTATTGAACGTAATCCCGGTAGCACCAATCCCACCCGTTCCGACTTCTCCCGTTGCCGGCGTGATATTGCCTTCGAGCAAGCCATCGCCGGCAGCACCGGTCAGTTGGAAGGAAACAATATCGGCGGAGCTTTGGTCCAGATTCGAAAAGCAAACGCAAACGCAAAAAACAAGAACCAGAATCTGCCACTTCATTTCAAAATCTCCGAACAAGTCGTAGAACATCTAATCTACTCTAACTCCAGCCGTCTTTTAGTCCATGAAAATTAGTCCATGAAAAACCTAAGTTTTTCATCTCCCCTAATACAACTACGAACGTTGAACGTTTACTAAATTCTAATTGTGCCTCAAACGAATCCGAACTAGACTTGATTTGCCTGTTTGGAATTGCCTCTCCCATCTCCCCACCACTTCCAACACCCATGTACATCCCAACCTCTTGACTCTTGGAAATTTTTCATGAAATCATCCATCATTTGGCTTTCAAAAACCGCCGTTTGTTTCACACTTCTTTGCTCGTCCGTTTTAGCGGACGGTGATGGAGCCAAAGGGATCAGCAATGCCTCAGGGGCCAACCCGGGCAATGGTGGTGGCGGCAGTGGCGATTACGATTCACACAACATCGACATGCTGGGCCATCTCTGGTTGAATGAAATGGGAAGCATGGGAGCCTCGAACGTTCTGGGCAATGACGTTTGGGGCTGGACCGACACATCCAGCGGGCGCGAGTTTGCGTTAATGGGTTTGACGAATGGGACCTCATTTGTCGAAGTAACCGACCCGACGGCTCCGGTTTATTTGGGCACGCTCCAGACTACGGCCGGTACCCGCAACCGCGCTTGGCGTGACATGAAAGTCTACAACAATCAAGCATACATCGTGGCCGACAATAACGGCGCCCACGGAATGCAGGTGTTTGACCTGACACAACTATTAACCGCATCGCAATCAAGCACGACCTCGCCTCATTATTTCTCCTCGGTCGGAGTTTACGACGGATTCCGCGAAGCCCACAACATTTTTGTCAATGAAGATTCAGGTTATGCCTATGTCGTGGGCTCCCCCAACGTCGCGAGTGGCGGCCTACATGTGCTTGATCTGAACGGTGGTCACGCCAATTCAATGCCGACGTTCGTTGGTAATTTTTCCGCGGATGGATATACGCACGACACGCAAGTCGTGAATTACATCGGGCCAGACGGCGATTACGCCGGTCGTGAAATTGCTTTCAATTCCAACGAAGACACGTTGACCATCGCCGACGTTACTAACAAGTCCGATATGACTCAGATTTCACGAATCGGTTATGCCGGTTCCGAATACTCGCACCAAGGCTGGCTTTCCGAAGACCAGCAGTTTTTCTTCATGGATGATGAGCTAGATGAATACCGCTCCGATGCCGATGTTCCCCTCCAGACTCGCACTCGAGTCTGGGACGTGTCGGATCTTGATAATCCACTGTATCTAGGATTCCACGAGGGCACTGAGGCCACGATTGACCACAACCTGTATGTCAAAGGCGACTTGATCTTCCAAGCAAACTACACAAGTGGATTGAGAGTCTTACGAATTAACGATGCGTCGACGGTTGACCTCGAAGAATTTGGATTTTTTGACACGTACGATCTGGATAACGATGTCGATTTCGACGGGGCTTGGTCTGTCTTTCCGTATTTTGAAAGCGGCACGATCATCGTAAGTGATCGTCAAAACGGATTGTTTATCCTGGCAGCAGTTCCGGAACCCGGTTCACTGGCCTTCCTTAGTCTTTCTGGCTTGGCATTGCTGATTCGGCGGCGCCGAGTCGCCTAACTTGGGAACTCGCCGGCTGAAAATGGACAATCCGTCACCGAACATTCGCCCAGAAATCATTGAGACTATTTGCCCGCGTCAGCGATCGCAAAAATCTCTTCGATCGCTGGGCGATCGTGAGGGTCGCCGCTAACGTGATTCATGCGAATGATCCCGGTGGGATCAATGAGTACATTGCCGCCCAGTTGCTTGATGTCTTTTCCGATTTTTCCCGGGGTGAATCCGCGCAGGATCAACAAGATATATTTCCATACTACAATTGGATTGGACAGTGCCCACCATCCGGCTCGAGGCATCCCGTACTTGGCGTACAGCTCCTTCTCAGAGTCAAGCAACATCGGCCAATCCAGGTTTAATTTGGCAACGTAAGCCGACGCCATCGCTTGCGAATCAAACGTGACCACACAGGTATTGATCCCCCGAGACTCAAGCTCTGACTGCTTCTGTCGCAACTGCGACACATGCTCACGGCACGTCGATCAGCCAAGATGTCGATGAAACACGAGGAGCAGCCACTGACCAGAAAAGTCTTCTAATCGATAATGTGCCCCGTCAGTATCGACTAGATCGAAGGGGGCCGCCGGTTGGCCAATCAGATCGTGGCCTTGTTGAGCTTGTTGATTCATCACTGTGACATGGTCCAAAATTACGAAATCCAAACGTTCTGAATGCCAATCCCTGCCAACGGGCTCCCGTTGACCAGAGCTAGGCCATAACCCGCTAGTCTGCCGAAGCATGCTTGACGTACTTGTCGAGCCACGCGATGGTCTCGGCTTGCGTATGCAAGACCGACTGCCGCGCTCGATAGAAATGCGACTCGTACGGCAGCACGCACAGCCGTACCGTCCCGCCGTTGCCCTTAATTGCCTGATACATTCGCTTCGACTGGATAGGAAATGTACCACTGTTGTTGTCGTTTTCGCCATGAATCAAGAGTAACGGCTCGTTGATTTTATCAGCATGCAAGAACGGCGAGAGACTGTGATAAATATCCTTGGCTTCCCAATACGGCCGTCGTTCCGACTGAAACCCAAATGGAGTCAGCGTCCGATTATAGGCTCCACTCCGAGCCACGCCAGCTTTGAACAAGTCACAATGGGCCATCAAATTGGCAGTCATGAAAGCCCCATAGCTGTGTCCGCCGACGCAAACACGATCGCGATCGGCAACGCCCATTTCGACGGCTTTATCAATCGCAGCTTGAGCCGCGTCAACAACCTGAGCAATGAACGTATCGTTCATGGTTTCCGGATCGCCGATCACCGGCATCGTCGCAGTATCCATGATTGCGTAGCCCTGCGTCAATAACGTCAAATGGGAAATGCTTTGCATTCGAGTGAATTGCGAGGGACTCCCAGAAATCTGGGATGCCGTTTTGGCGTCACTGAACTCTCGCGGGTAAGCCCATACGAGGAGAGGAAGCTTCTTGCCGGGCTGGTAGTCGGCCGGCAGATAAAGGGTCGCCGAAAGCGGCACCCCATCGGATCGCTTGTATTTTACCAGCTGCTTCTTGATGCCCCTGATCTGCGGTGTCGGATCGACAAAATGGGTTAGCGGTTTTGACGTTTCGCCGTCGAGGTTGCGAATGAAATAGTTGGGCGGAGAGGTCGGCGACTCACGATTAGTAATGACCGTCGGTTTCGATTCTTCGTTGCTGCTGACCATTCCCACAAACGATTCATAAGTTCCTTCTTCACAGCGCCACAAACGCTCTGTTTCCAACGTCTTGAGATTCTGTCGATCAACGAAAGGCAAATTGCCTTGAGGTGACGCACCCGCGCCGGCGCGGTAGACCCAATCGCCATCCTGCCTGGCAATCACGTGCCCCGTCTCATCTTGGATGGACATCATCCACCCAGGATCTCCGTAGCGATCTCGAATGCTGCGGTCCATTAAAGCCTTCGGCGTGGTCCCTGGCATTTTTAAATCATGCATCAAGGTCCTGACCCAGCGACGATCTCGATCATATTCGGTTGTAACGACAACGGATGGATCGGAAAAACAAGACATCCCATACGCTCGGTGCTGGACTTTTAATAGCTCCGCCGGCTGACTGTCATTAAAGGGAGCGGCATGAATCATGTATCGGTCGCGATGCTCGGTCTCCTTGTTCGGATCGCCCCCGTCAAGCGCCTCGGCCCACACCAGTGTCGCCGGCACACCCGACTTCCAATCGACGCTGCGGGGCCCCTCACGCACCCCTTCGATGGGAATGTTCTCATCCATCGGAACGTCGACGACCGTATGAACGTTCGACCCATGGATGGCCTGGTTGGTTTTCCAAACCTGAATCGATCGGGGAAAACTACGATACGTCATCAAGTAGCTAAACGGTCTCCGAATCGTGGTGACCAACACAAAATCACCACTCGGAGAGGGGCTCACGCCCGACAAAATTTGTGGAGCACCAATTAATTCGATATTAGAATCACCAACCGAATCCACAATCGCAAGCTGAGTCGTTGTGTAGTATTCAAACAACGATGCGTCATACGAATTCTGCAGTAGATCCTGATAAGTTCGAGTCGGTGACTTGTTTCCAGACGACTCCTGAACGATAGGCCCCATTGGCTTCAGACTGGGAGAAGGCTCCGGGCCGCGATCCGCCGGAACTAGCTTGCACAAAATTCGCTTGCCATCTGGCATCCAAGTAAAACCGCCCATCACAGTATTTAAGCGGTCAGTCAACATTCTTGGATGTGGCTCTTCAACCGACCCCGCCCACAACTGTTGCCCGGAAGGCGTCGCCAGCACAAACGCGAATTGCCGTGAATTATGGGACCAACTGAGTTGAGTAATTTTAGCTTTAGCCGGAAGCTTGAGCTTCGTTTGAGCCGCCAAGTCGTCGGGAGCTGAGTCTCGGGTCCGCAACGTCAAACCTTGAGAAAAACTCGCTTGGAAGCCACCGTTGGAAACGGGATCGATTCGCATCCCTGCGAGTTGCAACATTTTCCGCGAGACATCCGTAATGTCGGGCATCGCGTCCCAGTCCACCAAGAACATCCACTTTTTGTCCGGGCTAAACCTCACTGAAGGCTCGGGAGCCGCGTCAATGATGTCGATGACTTCTTGAGGGGGAAGCTGATAGCTGGTTTGACGAGCCAAGGATTCTCCAGAACTAGAAACTAAAAACAGCAAGCCGAGACAAGCCTGAAAAACGCATCCCGCTTGCATTCGAATGTTCTCGTGGATTAATTGCAAGGACGAGTTCGTGGTCCGAAAATCGAGCTTGGTTCAATAATCCTACCAAACACGCGATTCGTCAGGGGAGCCCCGCGAGACGAAAACTAACCCAGCGTGAACTGCCAAACTGTTTAAAAAGAAAAATTTGGCGGCGATTCCGGTGAGGCTATTTTTGCGAGGCCTTGCGGAACTCGCCCGGTGTCATCCCAAATTCCCGTTTGAACATCACATGCAAGTACTCAGGATGATCGAAACCGCTATTGACCGCAATCTGTTCGATCGACAAGTCCGTATCCCTCAACAGCATTTTCACTCGCTTGAGCTGCGAGTTACGAATCTCTTGCTGGGGCGAGCGCCCCAGTAACTTACGGACGCGACGCTCAAGTGAACTGCGAGACAGAGTCGTATGCTCCAGCACCTCGTTGACGGTAATTCCAAAACACGCGTTGGATCGAATGAAACTCAAGGCATCCGCCAAGTCAGGATCCTCAACCGCAATCACATCGGTGGATTCACGCCCTTTGACGCCCAAAGGATCTATCTGCTGTAGTAACGGCGTGATTTTCTGTCCAGCCATTAACAAAGCTAACTGTTCGGCAGCTCGAAATCCAACCCGCTCGGCATTGGTAACGATGCTCGACAACGGTGGCTGGCAAAAATTACACATCAACTCATCGTTGTCCACACCAACGACGGCTACCTTCTCTGGGACAGCAATGTCCTGGAGCAGACACGAGTCGAGAATATGCTTACCACGGATGTCGTTGCAGGCCATGATCCCGATCGGCTTGGGAAGCCCCCGAATCCACTGAGCCAGCCTCGCCTGTTCGCCGGCGATCGATTTTTTCTCTACAACATTTTGCGTCCCGTACCATTCGGAACGAAAAACATGGCTCCCAACATGTTCGCGACTCAGCCGATCCAGGAACCCCTGTTCACGTCGGTCAGACCAAGCCTCCATCTCGAATCCACAAAAAGCAAAATTTCGAAAACCTCGTTCGAGCAGATGTTCGGCGCCTAGACGGCCAATTGTCGCGTCATCGGAACGAAGCGTGAGAAACTCATGCTTCTCATTGCGACGATCCGTTAATTCAACAAAGGGTATCTGACGACCCCGCATCAAAGCCGCGATGTAGGGCGTCGTTGAACGCGAAATGACACCATCACCCTCCCAGTCTTTGAGCCACTCAGGTGGCCCCGCCCGAAGGTCTCGCTGCTCAAGATACACGGACCAATCGTGTTGCGTTTTTTTGAAACGCAGAGCGCCGCGCAACAACTGCCTGCCGTAATCACTCGATGTCTCAACGATCAATGCAACTGAAAATTTTTTCCGCATGTAGTTCGCTGCCTAAAAACAGATGACGCAAAAACTCAGAGCTAGAATCACTCCAGAGGAGTTGAACAATTTAGTAGGGATTCGCCAAGTGTCAATGAGCTTCAATCGATTGAATATGCTCTAATCATCGAGATTCCGCAATGATGGTTTTTTCGATAAGAATCTCAATCAAACAGCTGTTTAATTCATCGTTGCACTTAGTTCGAGTTTCTAATTTCATCTTCGACGGCTTAGCTTTCAACCTCCGAGTCCTATGAATAACCAATTAGCGTTCAAGAAGCACATCATCCGACTATCACTAGGCCTTGCTTGCCTGCTGTTTTGCTTGGGTAGCATCCCGAGCGTGGCGGACACCGGCATCCCTGAAAACGAACCACACGCCCAATCAAGCCCTCCCCCGAATATTGTGATCATTCTCGTTGATGACATGGGATTTTCGGACATTGGCTGCTACGGGGGAGAAATTGAAACCCCTAACGTGGATCGCCTCGCCAAAAACGGCCTCAGATTTACCCAATTTTATAATTGCGGCCGCTGTTGCCCAACGCGCGCCAGTTTGATGACGGGACTCCATCCGCACCAAGTCGGAATTGGACACATGACGTTGCCGCCTGGGAAATCGCTGGGGGTCAGCGGAGCGTATCAAGGATTTTTAAACGACAATTGCACGACGATTGCCCAAGTCCTCAAAACTTCCGGCTATCACACCCTCATGGTCGGCAAATGGCACCTCGGAAGCGCAACTCCTGACGTCTGGCCCCTGCAACGAGGGTTCGACAAATTCTACGGTGGCCTCTCGGGCGCGTTCAATTATTTCAAACCTGGGGGCGACCGAGCTTTGACTCGAGACAACGACCCAGTCGAGCCCGACAAAGATTTCTATGCGACCGACACCTTCACTGACGAAGCGTGTAAGTACATCACGGCAGCCACGCAACAGGACGACAAGCCTTTCTTTTTGTACCTCGCTTACAACGCCCCCCACTGGCCGCTGCAACCCAAGTGGGATGACTTCCAAAAGTATAAAGGCAAGTACACGCAGGGCTGGGAGGCGCTCATGAAAACACGACTAGCCAAGCAAAAGAAACTCGGCCTCATCAGCGACGACGTCACGCCAGCCCCGCACGTAGGGCCTAAATGGGATTCCCTGAGCGACAAACAACGCGACGACCTAGATACAATCCAAGCCGCCTACGCGGGATGCATCGATTCGATTGACCAGAACGTTGGCAAGCTGACGCGGCACCTAGAGTCACTTGGTGAACTAGACAACACGATCATTTTCTTCCTATCCGATAACGGAGCCTGCCAAGAAGGCGGCCAACTCGGCAAGTACAAAGAAGGCTGGGAAAAGAACTCACCCTTGGAAACCACCGATGGAATTCGTCAGGGCATGGCTTGGGCCAACGCTTCCAACACTCCGTTTCGGCTGTACAAACACTTCGTCCACGAAGGCGGAGCCTGTACTCCGATGATCGCCTATTGGCCTCAAGGGATCCCCGCTAAAGATCGCGGGACGTTCGTTCGACAATTCGCCTACCTGCCTGATTTCATGGCCACATGCGTCGAAGTTGCCGACGCCCAATACCCCGAAAATGTTCCAGCTTGCGTTGGTGTTTCGATCCTCAACTCGCTGACTGGCGATCGCGAACCGATTCACACCGAGCCGGTATTCTGGGAACACGAAGGCAACGCGGCCTTGCGTTGGAGCAATTGGAAACTCGTTCGCGAATACGAAAAACCATGGGAGCTGTACGACATCGCCGCCGACCGCACCGAAATGAATGACTTGGCAAACTCCAATTCTTCCAAACGCAATGAATTGGTGGCGATATGGGAATCTTGGGCCAAACAAAACGACGTTGCGTTCCCCGTTAGGTTCAACATGTACCAGGAACTCAACAAGAAAAATAAACAGCCAAAACAGCGCCAAGGAAAAAAGAAGAAATAGCAATCCGCTGCGTGACGCGGTGTTCATAGTCACCCTTGTTGAGAAAGCGCACCGTGGTCATCGTTGTTGGGCGGAACGGCCGAGCAGCAGCATTGGTAACCCAACGCGTGAGCGAGGACGCATTACGATCGAAGGCGGGCCACTCACGAGGGCTCTGCCTCGCTGACGCATTCGGGCTATGATTGCCCCACTTTACCGGGCATTAAATCAACAAGCCCGTAAGCGAGGCAGAGGAGTTTCGGCCGAAAGTCTTGACGACTTGCGCTACCGCAGCATTGGTAACACGACGCGTTAATGCTTGCCGTCAAGGGGCAAGCACCCGCGCCTACAAACGCTCTGTGTTTGAAACGGTCGCCTGCCGGCTAATCGTTAAACGATCTATCGTCCCGCATTTTAAAACAACAAACCGTTGCGAGTCCGGTTGCCAATTCATGCGTAGTCTCCAACAGTAAGGAACAAAACCTGCCATGAACAGTGGCTGTAACACGAGTGTATTACCGAAACACTAGTCATTAATCGCAAATCCGAATCGATTCGAACAACGCCTTTACATCCGCCTCGGTGAGGTCGGAGTTGGCATAGTCGACAACGATGGAGATACCCTTCAAACCCGCTTTGGGGCCGGTTTCTATTTCGCGATAGGCGTAGTAATGGCAAATTTGATCAAAGCGATTGTCATCCGTGTCTTTCCCAGAATCCGCGTACGGCGTCGCTTTCTTGACGTCCGCCAGCTGGCCATCTAATTTCCAATTCATCAATTTCACAGCCATGTTCCGCTCGCGTGGCATTCTCTGAAGTCGACGGTTAATTAATAAATCAACCATCATGCTTTCCTGCATCTTTGGCCCCGTTTGCATGTGAGCCATCGAAAGCAACACATTCTGCTCCTCACGCTCAACTTGATCCGCGTACTCGAACATGACTTGGAGTCCGAAGAAAACGGAACTTGAACGGGCTGGCTCCAAGCGTTCGCTTGAGAATTCAAAATACTCGGCCGCTTGTTGTTGGACTTCCAAGTGATCCGTCGTCTCAACATTGCCCCACACGCGAAGCATGATCACCAAGGTCGCGCAGACCGCGATGAAACCGCCGAAGATTCCGAAAAAGGCGCCGAGCAAAGTCCCCGTCACGGCCGCGACCTGATCTCCACGTTTGGGCCTGACAAAACGCATCCGCAACAGGCTCCGAACCCCAAAATAAATCGCGGGAATGCCTGTTAACGTGAGCAACAATATCGAAGAGATCCCCAGCCAAAAACTACGCCAAGCCAAACGGTCGGTGGCAATCTTTTCGTCGACGCCCAACCTTGAAAGCGACTGGCAACTCGCGCAACGAAACTGCTGTCCCGAACTCAATCCATGAGCGAGAAGTTTGGCATCGCAAGTTTTGCATTCCGTGATCAATTGATTTCCGTAAGAAATTCAGGGGGCGAGATCGAGCTCAGTTGCTTCTAGTCAAACCATCATTTTCGAATCAAACGAGTCCCAGCCAACACGTCGGGAATCCCTCGTGACGGTCTTAGAATTGCGTAGATCGGTGCCAAAGTCATGATCATCATCGTGGGTAATGCCAGCAACAAAGCGCCAATCACCCAAGGATCGTTGAGGCCGCTGAATTCGAATCGCGGTTGCTCGACTGTCATCATGTCCGGCTTGATCACGAATTCCAGAAACACTGCCAAACAGGCAATCGCCAGAATAAACGGGAGCCATGTGATCCAGTTGCGGACAGCACATCGAAGCGGCGAAGCAGGTTCGAGCGTTCTATTTCGACGCACCAAAACCCCCGTAATATGAAAAACCGGTCCGCCACCCAAAGCAGCCCCCATTACGATTGCCAAGACACTTCCAATCACAAACATCAACAGCCCCACCATCGGCATACTAAAATCCCAACAATAGGCGACTATCAACCCCATCGTCGGACCAATACTTGACGCCGCCGCGTACTCGACACCGGCAGAGATTGCCAGCACGCCCAGCCGATCGTCCCACCGCCACGCCGACGGTTGATCCGCTAATTCTCCCAATCGCTGCCCTAGCGTCCGCAAGGAATCCGGCTCGGTTCGTACAATCTCCATCTCTTTTCGAAACGTCAATACGTGCGCCGGAACGACTTGATGATGAATGAAGGAGTCCAGCATTCCGGACAATAAATCGAACGAATCAAGCCACGGCCCCGTGGAACTTGCAACCATCGTGTTGAGGCTGGATCCCGATGAGTCGGTTGGAAGCAGACTGCTTTCGCTGAGCTGAATTTGCTCGGACTCGACAGCCGCAGATGCCGGATTAGCAAACGGCTTAATAGCTTGATCTAACAATTTAATTCGACCATCCCGATCGATCCAAAC
>JBLINZ010000079.1:0-17425 GCA_047639375.1 Mariniblastus sp.
CAATTAGGAAGTTTAGTTGAAGATTATCGCTTTGAGTTATCTGGTTTTCGTCTGCCTCATCAGTGTGGTCACATTCTTGTTTTACGGCTGGGACAAGCGCCAGGCTCGCAAGGATGGCTGGCGCACGCCCGAGTCGAAACTACACGGATTGGCATTCGCCGGCGGTTGGCCCGGGGCGATGCTGGGGCAAAATTACTTTCGCCACAAGACACAGAAATTCAGTTTCAAGATCATGACATGGGTCGCTGCCGCCGTCCATTTGGCCGGATTTTCAAGTTTCCTATACTTTTGGATCACTTAGCCGTTTTATTAATGCGACGGTTCTTGGGGCTCGCTTAGGATCGCTTCGCGTTTGGCACTGACGCCTGTTGGCAAATTGTTAAACAGGGTGTCGTCTCGCATGTTGAATCAACGGGCGTAGGTTGAATCAACTGTTCCGACCAGGAAGTGGGGTCCTCGTCGCGAAACCGTTCAAGAGCCAGCTCTCGGCGGCGACTGGCTTGCTGGTAATCAGCTTCCGAGTGCGCCCAAGACGGTTTTTCTCAGCTCAGCCACCAAGAATGCAGAGCCTGCGATGCAGGCAAGGTCGCTGGCGTCGAGTCCAGGCTGAATCGATTCCCAGGCTGCCAGCGGGGTGGGCTGGGTCGTCAGCTCGGCGGCCGGTAGCGATTTGGCTTGACGTTGATTTTGGATGGCAGAAGCCAGTTCCAGTAACTCGACTTCCGAACGTCCGCGGGGATTGTCTTGGAATCGAGTTAGCACGATCTTGTCAAAATTGGGGACTAGTTGCGTGAGCATCCCTTCAGCATCTTTGTCACGGCTGGTCGCGAAAATTAGAACTCGCCTGCGACTGGATTTCCATTCATCAAGATCATTTTGCAACGAATCGAGTAATGCTTCGATTGAGGCGACATTGTGAGCCATGTCAATTACGACGGTCGGCGATCGGGAAACCACTTCTGTTCTACCTGCCAGCGCCGCGTTCCACAGGCCATCGCGGACCGCTTGGTCGGCAACCTTCCAGCCCCTGGCGTTTAGCGTTTCGACCGCGGCAACGGCAACCGCCGCGTTGAGTCGTTGGTGCTCGCCCAGCAGCCGCAGACGTATTTCATCGATTGAGTATTCGAACTCCGTTGGCGTGTCACCTCGATCGATGCCGTCCGCCAAATCCGAAGTTATTGAGTCGTTGGGACTCGGTAACGCCAATCGCCCGTGGCAAACAAAGGGCCGTTCGGTTGACTCGTGATTGGGGGCCGACGTTTCAAGTCCTTTGGCGGCTTGGCGTGAATCTTTTCGATTGGAATCGTTTTGAATAAGTGAAAAATCTCGGTCGAGCTTAAACAGCGGTGCCTTGTTCGCGAGGGCGACTTCAGCGATCACGGCTGCGGCCTGAGGATCAGTCGTGCCGCTAATCACAGGAATCAACGGCTTGATGATCCCGGCTTTTTCGAACGCGATTTTGGCCACGGTGTCGCCCAGTTGCCGCGTATGGTCGAGACTGATGTTTGTGATGATTGTGGCTACCGGTTGGCACACATTGGTGGAATCCAAACGTCCGCCCAATCCCACTTCGAGGACGACGGCTTCGCATTTCTGGGTGGCAAAGAAATGGAACGCGGCGGCGGTGGTGATTTCGAAAAACGTCAGATGGCGAAAACCCTGTTCTTCGGCTTCTCGGTCCATCGCTTGGATGGCTGGCTCAAGCGTGGTCAGGGTTTCGATCAGCTGCTGGTCCGTGATCATTTGGTTGTCAACGACCATCCGCTGGTGGAGCGTTTCGAAATGGGGAGACGTGTAAACGCCGGTGCGTCGCCCCGAGGAACTCAAGATTTGACCGACCATCGTCGAGACAGAGCCCTTGCCCTTGGTGCCGGCGACATGGACAACTGGGTAATCTAAGTGCGGATTACCGGTTCGCCCCAGCAGCTCTCGCATATTCTTGAGCTTAAAATGGCGAGGCGTGACGCGGTTCTGACGCTCATAATTGATGCGGCCATAGAGCGACTCCAGGTGGGATTCGATGGTCCGCGGAGAGTCAATATTTATTCTGTTCATGCGTTTTATCTGATCCATAACGTCCGCAAATTGAATTGCGTCGCGAGGAAGACCGTTTATCCGGGGAGCCGCCATCCTTAATGGCTTCAAATGTAGGAATCATTTCATAACCGCTAAGACGCATTATTAGAAGGTCGTAACCGGTTGAACACGTTTTTTTCCACATCTATCATGGTGCTCGCAAATCGAGCCACCTATGATAATAACTTGCTACTGGACAGTTAAGCACGCCACGTGTGGTTAGGCTGCCGGCCAGCAACTGATCTTGGGCTGACAAGCTCCAGCGGCGACCGCTGATGGAGGCCCTCCGAGGATGATTTTTGCGGGTGTCGGCGGTGTGATTGGCAAAACCGTTCTAACCCGGTGTCGAGATCAAGAACCAGACGATTCAAAGGCTCTTTCGCCTAGTAAACAACGTAGACCTGATGAACTAATGAACGGGGACGACCGTATATCGAGGTGGTAATCCATAAGTCATTCGATCCCATTTTTCCCGACCAATGACTCCCGCCTTTCAACTAATCGTGCCCTGAAACGCCTCGTGTTTTGCGATCGAGGCTTCAGTTTCATCCATAATCCATAAAAAAAGAAACATAACCGGAGATCCCGTTCAAAATGGCATCTGACACTTCTACGGATAAGCAATCCCAACCGGTCGGCCGATTAGAGCAAACCAACCCCGACTACGATCCAAACGTGGTCATCGAGACTCAAAACCTAACCAAAATCTATCGAGACTTTTGGGGCCGTCAAAAAGTCCGAGCGCTCAATGCGCTCGACTTGGAGGTCCGAAAAGGCGAGATCTTTGGATTGCTGGGGCCCAACGGTTCCGGTAAATCGACCACGATCAAGCTTCTGCTAGGACTCTTGTTTCCAACGAGTGGACGGGCATTGGTGTTTGGCCAAAACGCCAGCGAAGTGACCAAGAATGAGCGCATCGGCTATTTGCCGGAAGAATCGTATCTCTACAAGTTTCTCACCGCTGAAGAGACGCTTGATTTTTACGGGCGATTGTTTGACATGCCTGCCAAGGTCCGCAAGGAACGTACGGCCGAGCTAATCGAGCAAGTCGGATTGACGTTTGCCAAGCGGCGTCAGCTCAAGGAATATTCCAAAGGGATGACGCGGCGGATCGGATTGGCCCAGGCCCTTATCAATGATCCGGAATTGATTCTGCTCGACGAGCCGACGTCTGGACTCGATCCGTTGGGTACTCGCGACATGAAGGACATGATCCTTAAGCTCCGGGATCAAGGTAAAACGATTGTGATGTGCAGCCACCTTTTGGCGGACGTACAAGACGTTTGTGACCGGATCGCGATTCTGTACCAAGGCGACTTGAAGGAGTTGGGCCGCGTTGACAGCCTACTACAAGTTAGCGAAGAGACTCAGATTCGCGCCAAAGGACTTTCCAAATCGGCTCAAAAAGAGATTCAAGAAGTCATCGACAAGCACGGAGCACAATTGCTGTCGATTGAGAATCCCCGTTCAACCCTTGAAGACTTATTCTTGGGCATTGTTCGCGAAAGCCAAGAACGTCCCGGGCATCGCTCCGCAGGCGTCGAAGCGAAGAAGGGCTAATCGCCCCAAGCGTTTCTCTCGTCCCCGCGGCTGAGAGTTAGACTTCCTTGTGATTCCTCGATAGTTTTTAATTTCAAATCAAACCAGACGACGGACTGGCTGAATAAATGGTTGTTGACCCAGAAAAGTTTTTACCATTCCAAACCTGGCTCGTTCAGAATCTCCCTACGTTTGGATTGATTTTGTTGGCAGCCGTGGTTTTGGGGGTGCTGTTCGGATACATCGTCGCGACGTTTCGCCATGGTCCGTTCGAAGCGTTTTACACGGTTGCCCAGGTGATCTCTCAGGCGATTCCTGATTTCATGTTCACGTCGCCGCGACGTGTTTTTGCGATCGCAAGATTGGCCATCAAGGAAGCCCTACGACGAAAAGTCATCTTGGTTACGTTTGCGATTTTCGCCGCGTCCCTCCTGTTTGGTGGCTGGTTCATGGACAATGGGAGTGAAAATCCCGACCAAATCTATGTGAACTTTGTGCTCTGGGGGACTCAGCTATTAATCCTCTTGATGGGGATGTTGATTAGTGCGTTTAGTTTGCCAGACGACATCAAGAACAAGACGATCTATACGGTCGTGACCAAACCCGTTCGCCCAACCGAAATCGTGCTTGGCCGAATCGTTGGATTTGGCTTGCTCGGGACAGGGCTGTTGTTGTTGATGGGCGTGATCAGTTTTTTCTTCGTTTGGAGAGGTTTAGCTCACACCCACCAAATCGTTGGCAACGACCAAACGTTGTCGTCGTTCGTCGACGTTCCGGAAGACAAGATCTCGCGGATCAATGAAAAACGAGTTTCCGACAACGCGATCATGGAAGCCAGAACCAATATCATTTCTGGTCACAGCCATCGCCTAGAGGTAATCGAGTACACGCTCGATGCGGATGATCCGGATCCTCAAGTCACGAGCAACATCCTCAAAACCAAGAAACTGGAAGACGGCAGTAAGACTTATACGCGAATCGTCTGTGTCCCGGTCGGAGGCCACACGCATAACGTGACGATCACCGGAGAAGGTCCCGCAGCCAAAATTTCTCTGGGGCCGGCCGTGGGGTATTTTCGAGCCCGGGTGCCTGTTTATGCCAAGGATCTTTCGTTTTACGATCGACAAGGAAACCTCAAGAAAAAAGGTCTCAACGTCGGCAAGGAATGGGAGTATCGAAGCTACGTTGATGGCGGAACTCCGATGGCAGGCGGCACGTCGCTGTCCAAGGCCAGGTTCGAATTTGACAATTTGACCGAGAGTCGGTTTGGCGGCCGAAAAATCGTGCCGCTTGAAATGACGCTAGGCGTGTTCCGAACGTATAAAGCTGACATCGAAAAACGAGTCATGGCCGGCATTCAATTCGAAAGCGTGCCTGTGACTGAGCAAGACAATAAATTCGTTTCCGAAGTGATCGACTTCGAGACCAATGAATACTCGGTTCAGCTGCTTCCTCTCAAGCGTAAGATTCTCGGTAAAGAGGTTTCACCGGATGGGAAACTCGTCTCCAAAGGCGAATATGATCTGTTCGACGATTTCGCTGGGAATGACGGCAGAATCATCTTAAATTTGAGTTGTCGTGACTACAACCAGTACTTGGGAACCGCTCGGGGAGATCTTTACTTCCGGGCCAGCGACCAGGTTTACTGGTGGAATTTCGCCAAGGGCTATGTGGGTATTTGGTGCCAAATGATGATCATCATTGCGATGGGAGTCGCGCTCAGTACTTTTCTCAATGCACCGATCACCATGCTTGGGACTCTCGTGATGATCATCATTGGATTCTTCACGCAGTTCATTCGCGATATGGCGATCGTCGACGGTGGCGGTCCGATTGAGTCAATGATTCGAGTGATCACTCAGAAAAACATGGTGCTCGATCTCGATACCAATAGTTTGACGACGGCGATCGAATTTACCGACCGGGGGCTAATGGCATCTATGAAAGCCGTGACCTTCCTGGCCCCGAACTTTTCGCAGCTGAATTTTTCAGATTATCTGACCTTCGGGTATGCGATTGATATTCACCGAATTTTCACTGCCCTCACGATTACATTTGCGTTCTGCCTCGGCCTCACCATCCTTGGTTACTTTGCACTCAAGACGCGGGAAATTGCCAAGTGAACAACATGAACCCCTTCATTCGCAAGATCATTTACATCGCCTGTATCGGTGGTTTGCTGATTCCGTTATCGATGGTTTCTCGACCAGAGACCCGAGACGGAGATGGCGAAATTCAAGATGCCGGCGGAATTTTGTCTGCCATGCGCGACAAGAACGACCTTTCCCAAGCCAAAATGTCGGACATCGATCCGGCCAGTGAAACGATGAAACTCGCTTCACTTGGGCTGCGTGGTGTGGCCGTCAATATGTTGTGGATGCAAGCCATCGAGCACAAGAAAAAAGAACGCTACAACGAACTCGATTCGACGCTGCAAGCGTTAACAAAGATTCAGCCGAACTTCGTTAAGGTCTGGGAGTATCAAGCCCATAACTTGGCCTACAACGTTTCCATGGAGTTCGACGATTACGAGTATCGGTACGAGTGGGTTAAGAAGGGGCTTGCGTTCCTCAAGCGTGGAATCCCGTTCAACAAGCGTGACCATCGGGTTCCGAGTAAGCTCGGGTTCTTTACTGGAAACAAGTTTGGTAAGTCGGACGAGAAAGTTTCGTTTCGTCGAATGTTCCGAAAAGACAACGATTTCCACAACGACATGTCGGACTTCATCAACCCCGATGATTATTACGCGCCCGCATTCGACGGTCATGATACTTGGAGAATGGCGTACTGGTGGTATGAGATTTCTCGCAAAATGGTCGAGGAAGAAAGTTGTCAACAACGGGAAGGTGACATGCTTTTCCATATGTATCGACCGTCGATGGTTCGCAACCAGGCGATGTCATTGCAGGAAGAATTTCGATCTAGTGAAAGCCTGCGGGAAATCTGGCGGAAAGCCCACGACGAGTGGATTGGGTACGGAAACCAAGAGATCGGCAACACATTGGGTGTCGTGATTTCGATGAATAAACTCGCCGAATATGAGGCCGCAATCGAGATTCAACGCGCGATGCTGGATGAGATGGCCGAGCCTGGGACTCGCAAAAGAATGCTGAACATGCTGATCGATCCAACCGTCATCCCAACCGAGCAGCGTGCTTGGTTGGATGTGGAAGCGTCGGAGCGAACCGATGAGCAGAATTACATGATCCGCGGTATGGAAAGCTACATTCGTGGTCTCCAAGTCGATATTGATTCGGCAATCGCGTTGGAAGTGTCCGACGACCAAACCGTCGCGGCCGAGAAAGCCGTCTTGAAGGTTGCAGAGCTGCAAAATCAAATTGCGACGATCGATAAGAATGCCACCACCGTGAACTTCCGGTACTGGATGACGAGAAATAAAACGGAAGCCACGAAACTGGCTTCGAATGCCCGTGAGATGCTCTACGATGCCGAAAAAATGTGGCGGCAGTCGATTTACGATGATGAATACGATTTCGACTACAAAACCAAAACGAAAACCGTGATCAAGCAGGGAGCCATCTCGCTCTATCTAAACGCGTTTTCACGATGGGCCGACGTATTTGAATCTGCCCCCGAGTTGCAGCTGGGCTCAATGGCTGAAGAGATGCTGGTCGCACTGACTCAGTACAATGACATGCTCAAAGTCACCAATCGTGAATGGCCGGAAGACTTCCCGCTTCAACACTTCATCGATTTTCGTGCCCAAAGCGGATTCATTGATGAAGGGCTTCCGACCACCGAGATGCTTGAAGAGTTGAGGACCGGACGAAGTATAGACACCACCGATGGCTCCGGAGAAAATGAAATCGGAGCTGCCGCGGTCGAAGCTCAGAAAAAATCGAAGGAAACTAAGTCAGACGAGCCTAAGTCAGACGAGCCTAAGTCAGACGAGCCTAAGTCAGACGAAACTAATTCAGACGAAACTAAGTCAGACGAAAAATAGCCCAAGAGAACTTCTTCAGCTCGTGTTCGGGGTTCCCGACCGCGAGCTTTTTTTTTGCGTGCAACAAAGCGGTGGCGTGCGAGTTTGCCGTTGTCAGCGTTTACTCGCTCGGGCAAAAAGAGGAGTGTCTTCTGGCGGCAAAGCGGCTGGAATCGCAAACAGAGTTTCCAATCTAGACAGGACTCGGTTGAGACAATGCTACTCGATCCCAGCCAGCTCACAGAGGTTGGCATTTAGGACGGATTGCGGGCAGCTCCAAACTAGAAAGAACAGGGCTTCTTGGCACCAGCGTCCGACCGGATGCCCCTTGACATAGCCCGTGCCTTTGGCGGCCACCATGGCGGCTTGGGTAGCTCGCAGTACGAGGCTATTTGCATCAGTTCGGAGATCTTCGTTGGTGCAAATCGGGTCGCCAGAGGCAACGGTCAATAGCTTGTATTTGAGTTCGACCAGTTGAGCGTTCAGCGCATTGAAGACGGGCTCAAGATCCGGTCGCGTCTTGGTTTCGGCTCGAATGAACTCGATCGCCGCCTGGGATAATCCGATGGCCAACGACGAGGTTTGTAGGCTGCCGGTGCTGGGGATGCCGGCCAGCGCCAAGACGTTATCTGAGGGGCCGGCCAGCACTTGCGATTTTGCGACCGTGACCTGTTCACATTTGACGGGGCCGGTTTGGCTGTTTGAGAGCGCCACCAAGTCGAACCACGGGGCCACTGAAACGCCAGGCGTGTGCTGGGGGATTGCGAATAGAACTTGTTCCCCGGATTCCAATTCCGCCCCCATCACCAAATGGGCTGCTCTCTGGCCGCCCGTGACCCAGGGGCTGAATCCGTCAATCGTATAGCCACCGTCGTGTTTCGTCGCCGCGAGGGCTGGCTTTTGAAGATGCCTGCGGCTGGTTGTTAAGTGAGAGATGCCAACCGTCGCCGGTTGGCTGCCGTCTAAGAGGCCCGGCAGCAACTGGTCGCGCAATGAATGATTGTCGGATCCGCAGATCCGGCGAATGGCCGCGACGCGTTGGGTGATTATGAACGTGGTCGTCAGGCACGCGGCAGCAAGCTGAACGTATCCTGCCGCGAGGTTGGGACTGGTCCAGCCCACGCCCCCCAGATGTTTGGGGACAAACCATCGGTAGGCGCCTGAGTTTGCAATCAACTCAAGATTCCGCGCAGGCCAACCTAGGCAGGTTGCTGAAGACTCGGGGTTGTGACCGGGTGTCGACGAAGATTGAGATAGTTGTTGGCAGAGCAGTTCAAAATGGGGACTGTCAATCGATTCAATCAGATGAGCTTCGGGATTCATGAACGGTCACGGAGTTAAGTCGGATGCAAGCAAAGCGTCGGTCGTCTCTACCCAGATTTTGACGTTTTGAAAGTGGCGCCGAAAGTCCGAATACGCAGCCAAATTGAAAACTCCGAAAAGATGTCTATGGGCAACGGCAAGATTTTTTTCTTGGTCGCTGGCATGCCCAATTTAGGAACTATTTCTTGCGAATCTTGGCTGGGGAGAATGATTTCCCTCTCCGGAGGACATTCCTCTCGACAAAATTGGACTGAAATCCTATAACCCCTCTTCTTGATTGACTGCTAATTTTGCGAGTCATAATTATGACTTGTTTTTTGAAAACTTGATGCGATTATAAAGAGGCAAATGGTCGATAAAAGAACTTCGACACGATGCTGATTTGTGAACTATGATTTAGATGTCCTCGGCTGAACGTGTGATTCGCACGGCCAATCGTTGGATCAACAATACAGGATATCTCCGAAACTTGACGGCTGAGGGACCAATTTTAGGGTAGGCCTAGGTCAACTAAGGGCTTGTGCTTAGCACGTCCGACTTGCGTCTGTCTCCCAGCGACTCCCATCGCTATCACTATTCGGAGTATCTTTTATATGCCGCAGCGCTGCAAAGCGCTGCGGTTATTTTATGCGCTGGGCAGGAGGCAGCAAAATTACTCGACCAATGTGGCATCGTATAAGCGCCGGTAATTGTTTCAAGCAGGTCAAAGAGTTCTGTCCACCACTAACCGGTAGAGGCAGAAGGGGGCAGGATGTCTGCGAAACCTGACCCCCGAAATGCACTACGCCTTGGTAGTCGGGTTGCGCCAAAACCACGACACATCGCCGACCGTTGGCAAGCTGTCCTCCTGCGTCTGTGATAACAGCTCGTCGCTTTCGTTCGCGAACTCCAATGGCTTGGATTCTGGCACATCACCCAATGGCTTGTCTTGAGTACTGAACGTAGCCAGGGCATCTTCGATCGTGGGAAAGATAGCCAGCAATTTGTTGAGACGAGTCAAGTGGATGATTTCGGCGACGGAAGAATTTACATTTGCGAGGAAAATTTTCCCTTCATGTGTCCTTGCCGCTTGACGGGCACGAACTAGGGCGGCCAGTCCGCTGCTGGTGATTTTTCCCAAGCCTTCGCAGTCGATCACAATTCTGGCGTTGCCTTCACGTGCTAAATCCGAAATGCAATCGAAAAAATAAGTCCGGTTGGAATCGTCCAGCGTGCCCCAAACCGAAACGACCGCGGCGTTATTGAGTTGTCTAAATTTAAAGTCAAACATGGTAGTCTCCTCGTGGCTTACTAGTAGTTTTTCAATTCACTCAGCAGACGGAGCGGAAGCCAATTGCTTACGCCGTCATTTCACAAAATTTGTCGAGAAGTTCAAATGGTGAAATGAATCGCAAATGTCGCTCAATTCAGCCTAAGTTTCCGTGGTCGGTGCACCATTCTGGCCCCATGCCGTAGAATACTGGACCTGACTGATTTAAGTTTGGAATTGTGGTTGCCAAAGGATCTGTTCAACTGTCGTGTTGTAATCTTTGGTACTTAGGTTTTTTCGATTTGAAAACAATGAAAACGATTTTAGGTTCGATCGTCGTGTGTCTGGCCCTGTGCATCTTGGGTGGATGCGGCGACGCAAAACCGTCGGATGACGAAGGAGTCTCGGCCGCGAATGGTTCAAGCTTGAATTCAAATGGAACGAGCAAAGGCTCGATGATTAGCTCGAATCCAGCGGCTGTCGTGTTCAAGGATCAAGTCGAGTCCAACGTTCCAGAACCGCCAGCGGAGATGGGCGATCTGGTGTTCACTGACAAGAATGGTCAGAAGATCGCGATCAAAGATTATAAGGGCAAGCAAAATATCGTCCTCGTTTTTACCGAAGGCTACAACGGAACGCTTTGCCCGTTCTGTCAAACCCAAACGTCACGGCTGATCGCCAATTATGACGAGTTCAAGAAGTTGGATACTGAGATAATTGTGGTCTATCCTGGGAAACGCGATCACGTTGATGACTTCATTGAGTCGGCTTTGAAGACCGAAAAACATCAAGTCGACCAAGTGCCGTTTCCGATTGTGTTGGACGAAGATTTCGTCGCCACGGATTTCTTTAACATTCATAGTATGCACGCCCATCCGTCGACATTCTTGATCGACAAAAATGGCTCGGTGCAGTTGGCTTACGTGGGGCAAGACATGACGGCTGATCGGCCTTCGATCAAAGCGATTTTGGAGAAAATCAAACGGGTAAATTAGGCCGAATCGCGAGACTCGAGCCTGTCGGAGGCGTTGCCTGATGCGGTTTGCGGAATTGAGTTAGGCAGCGGTTTGTTGGAAGCTAATTAAATTGATGCTTGGCCAATGGTATCGAACGAACCATCCGAAAATAACTTTCTTGAGTCTGCCGTAAAGTTCCGCGTTCTGACTTCGGCGCAAGCCGCTGAAATCCGGGGGTGGATGGTTGAGTCTGGTGGCGATGCCAAAGAAATTGCGATTCGTCGCGGTTTTGTCGATGGGCAGAAGCTAGATATTCTTGACGCGCTTGAGTTTCCGACCGGCGTCGCGCCCGGGTACTGTGTGCAGAGCGTGCTTGGATCGGGAGGGTTCGGTGTTGTCTTCAAAGCGGTTCAGCTGAATCTTGAGCGCGTCGTCGCGCTCAAGACAATTCGGCTTGCTCAGTTAAAGGATAAAGCGACCAAGCAACGATTTGAACGCGAGGCCAAAATTGTCGGTCAGCTGCGCCACCCCAACATCATCGCCGCCTTCGATTTTGGGCTGCACCATGATCGTTTGTTTCTCTCGATGGAATATGTTCAGGGGCTTGATGCCGAACGTTCAGTCGAGCGAAACGGGCCGATGGATGAGTACACGGTTTGGCAAATCGTTCGTCAAGTGAGCATGGCGTTGGCTTACGCCGCGGAGCATGGCGTGATTCACCGTGATATCAAGCCTGGGAATTTGATGCTGACCGAGGCCCCTGTCGGCTATAGCTTGCCGGACAAAGTTCCGATGGTCAAAGTCGCGGATTTCGGGTTGGCCTGTTTCAACGCCAACCATTTGCTGAGTAGCCGAATCACGATGGCCGATTCGGCAGTCGGGACCCCGTTTTATATGGCTCCCGAACAGTTGACCGAAGAGGACGTTGACCAGCGGGCCGATATCTATTCGCTGGGCGTCACGGCTTGGCAAATGTTGACTGGGCAGCCGCCGATGAGCGAGATGCCGGCCATGAGTATCATTGCTAGGAAAATCAATGGCGATTCCAGCTGGTTGGATTCGCCCCCCAACCATCTTTCGGAAGCCAGCGTTGAGTTGATTCGACGGATGTGTGCCCATGATCGAACGAGTCGGGTCGAGAACCATCCCCGGCTCTTGAAGCGAATCGACCAAGCGTTGGCTTTGTTTGAGAGCACTGCGTCTGAAGCTGGGGCAGGCGGCCCGGATCCTGGTCCGTCCACAATGTCCCAGGATTTTGACCTGCATGACTCATCGGAAGGCGCCTCGGGCGGTGGGCCGCTTCCGGTTCATTTGGAGACGACTGAATTCAGTCGATCTACATTGAATGATGCTTCTGATTTGAACGCTAAATGGGAGCTTGGCAAGGCGGGTGTTCCGCCGCTAAAGAATTCGCCAGAGCGGTTCGTCAGCGCGAGGCGAATTTTGAAGGCGGGGGGGATTGCGGCCCTCCTGCTGGCTGCCGTCTGCTGGGGCATTTGGGCCGCCGGCGGGGTGGATCGAGGTAGTTGGTTCGCGGGTGTGTTTTTGTATCCTGGGGAGGTTGAGCTGGCAGAGTTCACTTCAACTTTGTTTCTGTTCAATGGGGAGGACACCGGATTAGAGCATCCACAAAACGGGAACTGGGAGGTCGATGCTGGCAAAGAAAAAGGGGTCGTCTTAGCGGGTTACGGTATGAGAACTTACCGCTGCGTGAATCTCGATTCGACGCCGATCAAGTATTTTCGAGTTCAATGTGGGTTCCTGCATCACGAATCGGAAAACATCGAAATTAGAGTGGTGACAGAAAAAAATGGCGAGATCGGCAGAGTCGAAATTGACCGGCATCAAGCGGTGTTTTTTGCCGTCAGCGGGAAGCGAAGTTACGAGGTGGGGAGGCGGAAACTCCAGACCTACAACACTGCAAGTCAAGGTTATCATGAGATCGTGCTTGGGCGGCATGTCAATTTTTTAACGGCCTCGCTCGACGACAAGTCGCTTGGTCGGGTCCATTCGTCCGATGTTTCGGCGGCAAGTGTCGAGCTATTTGTTGATGGTTTTCAAAACGCTCATTTTGAGAATGTCATATTGGGAGAGTTCAAGGAACCCACGGTTGTCAATTGAACGAATGCAGAGTCTGGTTCAGGGCGTATGGCTTGTTGGTTTGCTCGCAAACTCCACCGACTGAGAGCTTGAAATAGCAATGAGACTTTGAACTTTCGACCGTTCGTGGCTAGAATGTGGATTCTTAAGCCCTGCACCGCGGACGGATGCGCAATGGAATCCGGAATCATGTCCAAACTCAATTCCGAACTCAACCCCGAAGTGTGGGTCGACGAATATAGTGATCAGCTATATCGCTACGCCTACTCACGGCTGCGCGAATCCAACGCCGCGGAAGAAGTCGTCCAAGAAACGTTTCTCGCTGGCGTCAAGTATTCCGAGCAGTTCGCTGGCTTAGGATCTGAGATTGGCTGGTTGATGGGGATCCTCAAGCGGAAAATCGTCGATCATGTCAGATTGAGGGTCAAGCACGGCCGGGCGGCTGCTTACGAAGACGAGCACGATCCTAGCGCTCAAATGTTTGATGCGATGGGTAAGTGGAAGCCGGGAGCCTTGAATTGGGCACCAGCTCCTGGACAGCAAGTCGAACTAGATGAGCTTCGCGACGTCGTTCAGGACTGTTTGAAATCGTTACCGCAAGGACAGGCCGACGTGTTTGTGTTGAGCGTCATGGAGGAAATGGCTTCGGATGAAATCTGTTCTGAGTTGGATATCACGCCTGCCAATATGTGGGTTCGCATGCATCGTGCCCGGTTGGGGCTGGCGAAATGCGTCGGGGCAAAATGGCATGTTGAGGGAGAGGTGAATCAAAATGTCTGATGACAAAAAAATGAGTCAGCTGATTTCGCTTTCGCTCCGTCGTGAACTGAGTTCGGAAGAGTCAGCCTCGATTGAAAAGCACTTGTCGGCGAACGACGAGTCTCGTAAATTCGCTGAGTTGTCTCAGTTGATTCAGAAATCCGTTTCGGGCGATCAAGTTCTATTGGCCACCCAAGACGACCCTGCGGCTGCGCTCTCTCAGGATTCGAAACAACGGCTAAAGGAATCGGTCGTCGCGGCGGTCAAAGAGAAATTAAGCCAATCGCAGATAGACCGGCGAGCGAATGCGGCGGCCACCGACGCTCATCCCAAAAGTGACCGGTTGGACCACGATCCACTTTCGCAAACGTTGGCCACGAGCACGGGTCGCGGCGGTTCCAGTCAGGGCTCGCCGGATGTGACGAACGAGAAAAGGGAAGTCATTTCGCGGTTCAGTCTGATTCGGAGGCTGGGGCACGGCGGATTAGGCAACGTTTGGCTGGCCCGCGACGAGCAACTCAATCGAAACGTCGCGATCAAAGAGTTGAATTCGGAAGCTTTGGAGTCTCCTAAAGCTTGGGAGCGATTCTATCGTGAAGCCGAAATTACCGGGCACCTCGAGCATCCGAACATTGTTCCGCTTTATCAGTATGGCGTGGATCGGAAGTCTGGTGAGCCGTTTTATGCGATGCGTTTTGTTGGCAAGCGAACGCTGGCCAACGCGATCGAGGAGCATCACGATCGGATTGAGATCGGCGAAGACGGAGCGCTGAGTCTCTACCGTTTGCTGAACGTGTTTCTCGATATTTGCCAAGCGATTGCCTACGCCCATTCCCATGGCGTGATCCATCGTGATCTTAAGCCAGAGAATGTCGGGTTGGATAATTTTGGGCAAGTCATTGTTTTGGACTGGGGGCTTGCCAAAGTTCTCGAAGACAGTGAACTGGCCTCGCAAGTCACCAGTAAGTCCGGTTTGAACGACTCCAATTTCGCTCAAACCATGCATGGCGAAGTGGTCGGGACGCCGCTCTACATGTCTCCCGAACAAGCCGCCGGCGAATTGGAAAAAATCGACGAGCGAACCGACGTGTATGGCTTGGGAGCAATATTGTTTTCGATTTTGACGGGAATGGCTCCCCACGAAAACAGCGTCAGCGGACAGGCGTCTAACGTAAGCTCGGTGTTGAAGCAGATTGCGGAAGCGGAAACCCCACGTGCCAAGGCTCATAATAAACACGTCCCCTCGGAGTTAGATGCGATTTGTGCCAAGGCGATGGCGAGGAAGCAGCATCTACGTTTCGAAGGCGTTCAAAGACTTTCGGTTGAACTGGAAAGTTGGATTGCGGGTCAAAGTCAAAAGCATGCGGGTTACGAGACGCTTCGAATGGAAGGCCGTGAGCTGCGTTCGGATATGCAGTCAAGCGTTCGCGACTTGGAGCGCAATGTGCGTTTCGCCTCGGGGCTTCCTCCGGTCCTGCAGCTCATACAGGCTGCTTCTGATGCGGATATCGCCGAATGGCGCGGGCGCTTGTCCTCGATCTTTCAAGGGATGCTCAAAGCCAATCCAAATTATCGAGGGATCGCGTACAGCAAGATTGAAGGCGGTGAGTTTACGGAGTTGGTTCGCGTGGAACGGCATAGTCATGACGCGACAACCATTCGAACAGTCCCCAAGAGTCGACTAAAATCCAGTCAAGCCAACGAGTTCATTTCGACGGTTACCAGAAAACTACCGGAAGAAGTCCATACGTCGTTAGTCTGCAATCCGAATTGCGAAATGACCGAGGGCTGCGAGAAGACCGTGGGGCTCTTGGCGGGCGTGCCCGTTTACGATGACCAAACCGAAGAAGTGTTTGGGTTCGTGGCGATCCATTGCGACTTTGAGCAGATGCTGCGTGAACAGATGAGTCGTCGGTTGAGTGCCGGCGAAGTCGTCGTTGCTTGTGACACGTTCCATGTGATGATGCATCTGGAGTCCGGGAAATTTGACGAGTCCAGCGTTTCGAAACCCGTCGCAGAAGTCGGCGCTCATTTCTTACCGGCCGTCGCATTCCTGCAAGAAAACACCGATTTCATTGATGACAAAGACTCGGAGATCTACGGGGCACGATTGTGGCTTGTGCCGAATCGGCATGGAGTCATGTACCTCCTAAAACGTGACAAGTAATCGAGACATGAACGAGTAAAAGTCCGGAATTTGCGAAGCTAATTGGCCCATCCTTCACCCAGCTAACGGCCCATATGAAAAAAAGTAAATCACGGACGCACCAGAAATCAACCTTTAGCTGGGTCAGAGTGGTGAAAACTTCCTGTTTGATTCCCGTCGTCCTGATGGCGATTTGGGTGGGCTTTATCAATTTACCCAAGCCCGAGGTCGTGGCTTCTGTTTACCAAGGGCGGACGCTGAATCGCAGTTTGCAGACGGTTGGGAATCAAGAATTTCAATCTGGCTCTCAAGACGATCAGGCAACCAAACCATCCCCCGCTGAGCTTCCATTTAACGTCAGCGTCGTCTACACACCGGCGTATTTGATCGACTTGGGTGGGCTCGAGAAATTGCATCCGTTTGATATCAAGAAGTACCAAAAGATCTACGATCAGCTCGTCCAGGATAAGTTGATTGATGAGGTGAAAACATTCGTTCCTGCGGAACTTACACGTCAAGAGCTGCTATTGGTGCACGATCAAGCCTACTTGGATGATCTTAAGAATCGTAAAAATGTTGCGAATTACTTGGAGGCTCCAGTCCTCCAGTACGCCCCGGTTTCGCTAGACAAAGCGGTCCTGCGGCCATTCAAACGAGCCAGTGGTGGCACCGTTTTAGCGGCCCGGTTGGCGCTCGATGTAGGGATTGGGATCAATCTAGGCGGCGGCTATCATCATGCGAAACCAGATCGGGGCGAAGGGTTTTGCTTGTTTGCCGATGTTCCAATTGCGATTCGAATCTTGCAAAAAGAACGGAAAATCAAACGGGCCGTGATCATCGACGTAGATGTCCATCAGGGAAACGGGACGATCAAATGCCTCGAAGCCGATGACACGACGTTTACGTTCTCGATGCATCAAGGCAATATCTATCCAATTCCCAAAGAGGTAGGCGATCGTGATGTTGAATTGCGAGCAGGGATGGGCGACACAGAGTATTTGAAAATTCTCCAGAAGCACTTGGGAGAAGTGCTCGATCTGTCGAAAGCCGATATCTGTTTTATCGTCGGAGGTTGTGATCCGCTCAAAGGAGATCCCCTGGCGAATTTGGAGATGACGGATGCTGGAATCGCAAGACGCGATCACATGATCGTCGAAGCCTGCGTGCAACGTAAAATTCCTGTTGTCTTGACGTTGTCCGGAGGATATCGGAAGGACGCTTGGAAAGCACAGCATCTCAGCGTCAAGAATTTAATCAACTCGTACAAGCTAAGCGACGTCAGGCCTGGGCAGACTGAGTCGAAAAAGAAGTTGCAGGCGAAGACGAGAGACCAT
>JBLINZ010000080.1:0-17352 GCA_047639375.1 Mariniblastus sp.
ATCAACGCGATCGCCAATCCGCCGCTGGACAACAAAAACAATGGCATGGCCAGATGACCGGTGCTTACGGTACTTGGGAAGAGATTTGGATAGTCGAGGCATGATTGCAACTCCGTTTTAAGCCAAAACGGTATGTACCGTTTTGCGCCGTGATTAAACGAGTCGCGTTGCCGACCATTGGCAAGTAATCAATATTGATTCAACCTTGTTTTTTTGCGTGTGAAACGCAAGTGCGGCTGAGAAGATTCAAACTTCCACGGGATCATCTCCCACTAGGCCCTCAAAATAAGAAATGAAACAGGCTTTCAACCCGTTTTTTCATTACTAAGACTCATTGCAGCATCGGCTTTTTACATTGCAAACGGACGCACAGAAACGCAATGAAAAGCCGTATCGTTTTGGATCGCGGGCCGCAAATCCCAGCAGGTGATTGGCTTAGAGAACTTAACCGCATCCCTATCCACCACGCTCCACGCTAACTGGTGAGAATGAACGCGAGCATTCGCGAGTCATGAGCGAAGTCAAGTCATGAGAGTGACACGCACGAGCCAACGAGTTGAGTGGCTGGATCGAGTCGTGCGATGGGGCTGGGCCTCCCAAAGCGACAGAATTCTAACCAGCACCTGCCGCGTCGGAGTCAGAAGCTAACTAGATATCTATCTCACCGGCGATCCTCGAATCTCGCGGAATGTTAACAGCGGAAGATGGTTAGTCGTCATTGTTAAACCGAATCCCTCATTTCCAAGTCATCAAAAAGTGATTCACACGGGCAACATGAGTGACCGTCAAAGCTACATATAGCAATACGCTCCAAGCCCAGCGCCCGCTAGATAAAAGGCGATCAAAAACTTCCAATCGCCGACGACTGCCGCGTGAATGATTGGAATAAACTGCAATTCTAAGCCTTTAGTCAATTTCAATGCCGAGATTGCGGCGACGAGGCCAATGATCTGGGCTCCCACCAGCAACGGAATTGGTTGAATTCCGAGTTGAAGCAGTTCTGGATGCTTTTGAATATTGAAATAAACCCAAGGGGTCGCGCCGGCAAGGATCACCAAAAATAGACAGCAAAGTACAATCGGAGGCAGAATCCATTTGCGTCGTTTTTCAAATTCGAGTTCCATCATTTCCTGGCTAAAGGTGTCGCCAACTGGAACATGGGATTGCGTTCGCTCTTCATCTATTCTCGCCCCTTTTAGCGAACTTAATGATGGCACATCAATCGTTTCGGCACAGCTGGCACACGTCACCTTCAACCCGACCTGGCTCGATGAAACCTGAACTTCTGAATCGCACTTGCAGGTGATCAAAAGGAACGTTGGCAATTGAGATTCCGCATGAAACAAGTGTGAAGATGATAGTCCGTCTAGATGATTTTTTCGAATAATTCAAAAAACGAACAACGAGCTTACGAAACTGAAAACCAGAACCTTAGCAAGACAACGAATTGCGATCGATTCGGACTTTCTAGCAACCAATCGATCATCCATTCGGCTGAGCCGACTCGCGTGTCCTGAATTTTCAGATTGCATCATGGGAATGATCGTTGGAAGAAAAGTCCACAGCTTGAGCCGAGTCGATTCAACTGTTTTGAACCGCTTAGCGAGGAGCCGCACGCGGCGTGAGGGCTGCGGTCAGAAATGGCCCCGGCTGCCCGATTTATGCGCCATCAATTCCAAACCGCTCGGACAGATCGCTTTCCGCTTCCCTCAACAACGTCCCAAGTGCCTTTCATGATGCTTCGTGGTCGCCGACCGATGTTCACTAACGACAAAACCCAATGCTCCTTTGCACTCAATTGGATTACCGTTTTTTGACCCACAGCGGGACGCTACCGAGTTTGGGATCTCAGAAAAAAGGTACTCCCCGACGGTAGACTGCCAGCCGGGTTGAGGACAGTCGACCGCAATGCCACGGACATTTACCTAGGGGGAATACTGCAACTCCCCAATTGCTTTGAGAGCGAACTCGGAACGAACAAATCCGGATCAAGCAACCTATCGATTCAGGTATTTGCATGACAGACATTTACCCGACACCTCCCAGATTACTTCTGAAAACGGAACAATACCGGCTCTACCTCTTTAAGTGTTTTGTTTCTCGTAGCTCGAACGCTTCCATATCGGATTGGCTAGGAAGCCGTTCAAAAAATTGAGACTTAAAGCAGAAGTTCTGACCGGATGATTTGACAAAACTTGTATTTAACCTGATAGAATACGAGTAGTTCACATTTGCAATGTTCGTAAAAAACACACCCCGGATTAATCCGTTTGGGAATATCCTGCTTGGCGTCCCGAGATGGGTGGGGCACCAATGAAATTGAGGTCACGACTGACACAACGAACCAGCGATTATTACCAAGGACGCAAGCATGACTGATGCAACTACTGTAATGCTGGTTGAAGATAACGCTGCTTACAGCGAAGCAATTCGCCTTGCGCTTGTTGATGAATCGGGAATTGACCTCACGAGTCAGTTTGGCACTGCCGAAATTGCCCTTCGCGCCCTCAAGTGCGGCCACGATACAGTCGCGCCGGATCTGATCCTGCTGGACATTCGACTGCCTGGCATGGGCGGCATCGAAGCGATATCGAAATTTCAAAGCTGTGTCCCTGATGCGAAAATCATCATCCTCACCCAGTCCAACCAGGAAATTGATATTTTGCGAGCGATTGGCGAGGGTGCCTCTGGCTACTTACTGAAATCCGCGACCCTGACAGAATTGACATCCGGGATTCGAACAGTCATCAATGGCGGAGCGATGCTAGATCCGAGAGTAGCCAGTTTCGTGTTAAAAACTTTGCAAACCAAGCTCCACCACAACCAGTTAGAGCACCTGCTTTCGAAACGAGAACTGGAAATCATCTCTTTGCTTGCAGAGGGTTTCGTGAAAAAGCAAATCGCCAAACAGCTAAGCATCGGATACGCAACGGTCGACACTTACGTAAGTCGTATTTATGCGAAGCTAAAAGTCAACAATGCACCAGCCGCAGTCAACAAGGCCCATCTCCTAAATCTGCTGCGTCCCGACGACTAGTGGTTCGTTGATTGGCATTGGGGCCACACTACTTATTTGCCAATTTCGAAATCTGCACTGTCCGTGCCTCCTTGGGGGATTTCAATTTCGATAACCGTTCGAAAATCTACCTTAGGCCGGCTCTCCAGTTTTTGCTTTAATTCGTCGATGCTTCTTTGAACGGCCGCCATTTTAGCGGCATCGCCCTGGACTTCACCGAGTTCTTCATTAAGCGTGCTCATCGAGTCAAAGTCGACATCTGCCCATTCGAATCCGACCTTGTGGGGCCCCGCCACGGCACCTGGTTCATCGTATCTGGTTTTTAACTTAAAGATACCGTCTTCGTTGGTCAAGCCCATTGAATATGGCCCAGGATTATGATTTTCCCCCACGACCATCGGGGTAAAAACCAAGCGAACATTTGGGACAGGCTCTCCATTGGCGGTAACTTTCCCAGACACCGCCTCGTACTTGCTTTCTGCGCATCCGATCGCAAGTAGCGATATCGCAGCCAGCAGCACAACCATCAGATTCGTTTTGTTTTTCATGTTTTGATTGACGAGGAAATTTTGGGGGATCAATTTGAGTAAAGTTTAACGAAGCTCGTTTTGGGTCGATTGCAAATCCAAAGACAGGTTCGGCGCTGGCGTCGAACCCGTCGGTTACTTGATGAACGCATGCCCCCATTGGATAGCGACGACATAAATGACAACGTCGGTTTAAAACGCTGGAACCAATCCACCATCGCTCATGCGGGAAAGAGCTATCAATGTATCAAAAGCGAGATTGTCACTAAGGAAATGAGACGACCCGTCAGCGCGGGAAACTACCGCACCACCGGGGTGGAAACTTGATGCCACTGTTTCAGACTGCCGTGTCCCGTTAACACCAAAAGTCCGCGCGAAGTTGGGTGTGGTCCGCGGAATTGCTCCAAAGTTTGCCCAAAATGCATTGCGGTTGGGACCATAAGGGCGATTCGATTGCCCCCAAGAGGCCCCACCAGCAAACCGACCCGACCAATTGGCACCATATTGCGGAGACGGGTTTGAACTGGTGCTTCCCGCTTCTATTTCGTTCCTACTCGACCGCTCTCCAAACGCAATAACGTTGCTTGAACCATCGCTGATTTTAGCAAAGTTTGTCTTGGAATTTAAACCGAAGATTCCCCATTCGGTAGTGATCGAGCCTTGTCGGTTCAGGCTAACGATGGCGCTTGGACTGTAGTCCCCAGTGCAGGCTCCCATGCAGGCGACATAATTTGATTTAGAGTGAAAGCCAACACCATTCGCCACGCTGTTTGGATGCGTCCAATACTTGGTGAATTTACCATCAGGAGCGTTGTCGCTGGGACAGATAAAAGCCGGAATTACATTTGAAACAAGAAGCTTCCCATCAGCGCCAACGGCCTGCTTCCAGTCAGTATTCCAGTTGTTGGTAGCGGTTTTTAATGCGTCGTCTAGATTGTTTTTTTCCATGAATGGGAGAATAAAAACACCCCAAGCAAAATGCTGTGCTCTGGATGGGCTTGAAGATCTGGGAACGATCGGCGCGTCTGAGCGAGAATTCGAGTGAGGGCCATTGAAGTTCATCCCCGGCGGGAATCGCTGGAAAGTGCTCTCGTAGTTGAGGCATGCAAGAGTCAATTGACGGACGTTGTTCATACAGGAGACCCTTCTTGCGGCCTCACGAACCTGTTGGACGGCCGGCAATAGCATTCCGATTAGAATGCCAATGATTGCGATAACCACCAGCAGCTCAACCAATGTGAACGCTGTTCGTCGAATTGAGATCTTCATTTCTTGATCCTTAGATAACTATGAAAACAATCAAGCCTGTCTAAGCGTTGGATATTCAAATTTCGATGCCAAGTGTTTGTTCACTGACTCGATCAATCAACGGAATGCAATCAAACGCTACGCAAGCTTTAAGCCAATCTTTTAACCATTATGTTCAATTTGAGTTTTCATAATGTCCCTCTTTCACGGGACATTTGACTTATCCCGGAAATCATTTCGACGGCGGAATGGCTGGTAAAAACGAACGCCGGGTTCCCATTAATCGGATTGAGCGCGAATTTCGTGGGATTAGACAGTCAAATTATTAAGTAATAGCGTCTTGAACACCACTGTCAGATTGACGCACCTTCACCTTGGGTGGTCAGTGGGATTTGCATCCATGCCGCACAGGAGTACGCGTTTGTCATTCCCACGAACGCTGACATCCAATAAATGAAACATGAAACATCTTATTTCTAAGCGGCGACTCGATTACATTTGATGAAAACCCTAACTGGAGACAAACCCTTGAGACATGCCTTGAAGCTTCTGATACCGGTGGCTTTTCTGGTTCTGGTTGCAGTTGTCGGTATCGCTTGGTCACGAGGTTCCGGTCCGCCCGCCCGGCAACTCAAACGACTAACCATAAATCAATTGAAAAAACGACTTGCCGAGATTGACCTACGACTCCCCAAACTCGCCCAATACAGTTTGCGCAGCGGAGTTGGAGCGATTGGCTATCGCTCCCAAGCCTACCGTGACGCCGCGCACGCGGAGTGGATTCAAATCGAATTGGATCAAGAATGCTCCATTGATGAAATCGTGCTGGTACCAAATCTCGTACGGGAGGCCGAAAGTGGTTTTACGGCTGAGGGATTTCCCACTGAGTTTCGCGTCATTGTCGGATCAGGAAAAGACGCCGACGGTCGCGAGGTTGCATTATTCAAGGCCGAAGACAACTTATTGCCACGCATGGCACCGGTTGTCATTTCAACGGATGGCGCACGAGGATCCTGGGTACGGGTCGAAGCTGAACGACTGTTGCCACGTCAATACGATGGCAAGTTTCTTCTTCAATTGGCCGAGATCCTGGTATTCTGCGGTCAGGAAAACGTCGCACTCAGGCGCTCCGTCACCTCGTCTTCGGATGAGTCAACGGGATCACCGGCTTGGGATGTTTCATTTGTAGTCGACGGATTCATGCCGTACTTGATGGATGGTCCGTCGGGTTTCACCAGCAGAGCGTATGTCAGCGATGTCGGAATTGGGAACGAGCCAACCATTACGATCGACTTGGAAACCGCCCATCCACTTTCTCACGTCAATCTTCATTTAGTCGACCAAAGTGATACCGTCCCGCAAACATTTAGCGGAGGTTTCGGAATTCCGCGTCGCCTACGCATTGAGGGTGCCAATCAAGTCGATTTCTCGGACGCGACCTTGCTGACCGAAATTGGGCACGAATCTAGCTTCGACACCGGACCGATCATCATGCGTCAGTTTCCAGTATCCCGTTGCCGCTATGTCCGGTTAACGGCTATCGACCCGTACATATATTCAAACAAGAAAAATTATGGTTCAAGAATTGGATTTGCCGAGATTGAACTACTGGCAAGTGGGCAAAATGTCGCGCTCAAAAGACCTGTCCAGGTCAACTTTGCGAACGAAGATTCTCGGAATCTTGCTCGCCTGACTGATGGCAACAATTTTTATGGACGAATCCTGCCTGTTCGTCGTTGGATTTCCGACTTGGCGAAACGGCACGATCTTGAATGGGAACGCCCGCTCGTTGCCGCGGAACTCAATGGCCGATACGTGCGACAAAGAACCAATCTGACTCGCATCATTGGGCTGGTAGTGCTGATTGCTGCAGCCACTCTGGTGGGCGGTTGGATTTTTCGACAACGCGCGATCATCGAGACTCGCGAGCGGATTGCGGCCGATCTGCACGATGAATTGGGTGCCAACTTTCACGCGATTGGCTTGTTGAGTGACCTGGCGCAAACCAATTCCGAGTCGCCGGAGAAATTAAAACCGCTGCTCGCGCGTATGCGCGACCTGACCGAGCGGACCGGAACCGCAGCGTCTTACTGTGCCAATATGCTTGAATCCAAAGGGCTGTATGACGATCTCGTCCAAGATATGCGGCGGAGTTCGGCACGTATCATGGCCGATTTGGATCATGAAATTACTTTCGAAGGCGAAGAAAACCTCGACGCTTTGAATCCAAGAAAACGAATCGGCCTGTTTCTGTTTCACAAGGAATGCCTGATCAACATCATCCGACACTCCGGCGCCACCCGAGTCACAACGCGACTTAGCGCTACGCCAAATGGGATTTCCCTGAACATTAGTGACAATGGAACCGGCCTAGATAATCCAGGAATCGACGTTCCCCCATCGCTTAGACGCCGCGTGCGCTTACTCGGCGGATCAGCCTCGGTTAGGAAGCCCGATGGCGGTGGAACTCACGTCGAATTGTGGTTGCCTCTGAAACGATTTAGAGTGCCAGGCTGGCTGGCCTTTAGGCGAGACACCGAATCATGAGCAAAACCATTCGTATGACGGCATTGAAAGAGTAGCCGAAATTTTGCCGGACTTCGTGAGGAACCGCGAAACAGCGCATTCACCTATTTCGAGTTCAATTCAAGATTGGCGATTTTTTTTTCCCGGGAGTACGTCGAATTTCAATTCGGAATTTCGGGCTGCCGAAACTCTTGACGAGTTGCGCTACCACCGACTTTCGAATGCAATGGAAGTTTTTTCGTGTTGAGATCTCGAGAACACGGGTTTTATTTTTCAACCGGCTCTTAACTCGCTGCTTCCGCGTTTTGCGGCCGAGTCGTTGAGTCTTTTCCGTCTCAGCTGAAATTGTTCCCGCCATAACAGCAATTCAATCGCGACCCATTGCGTCTTGTCTTCATACGTTCCATCGGTCAGTTTTCACAATCGCTGCCGTTACTTTACGGCGAAATCCCGGTCTCGTGATCCACAAATAATCAATTGCAATTGTCGTGCGGAACAATATTAGGCTTGTCCTGTAAAAACGGGATACTGGATAGGAGGTGTTTTGGAGATGATGGAAAGGGTGAAAACCCGTTGCTTTTGGCTTTGGACATTCCAGTATATTACGAAGAGCCTACCACCATGAAAAAATACATGTCTCGAATTCTTATCAGCGGTTGCGCTGTTTTTGCCTTGCTGGCTTCCATCGGGCACACCAGTGCAGATCTCGTCCCTGCCGGTGTTAACTGGGAGGCAAATGATGATACAGCAACTGGATCGAACCCCGAAAGAAGTTTCTTTGACGTCACCATCGCGGAGGATGGGAACGATATCGTTTATTCGTGGACGAAAACTGCGGATTTGGACGGATTGGCCAATACTAATGACACACTCAGCTTCGATCTTCGTTACGAGGCATTTACTGGCTCGTCGTTCAGTTCCCAGGATTTGACTCTCGGCACATAGTTTAATCTTCCATCGGTCCCGGGTGATCAACATTTTGGGACCGGTGATGATCTCGATACAAATCAATCATTTCAACTTAGCATTGAAAACATTGTTTACACTTCGGGAGACGGCGGTAGTGAAGTAGCGACCTTCAATGGTTTTTCTGCAATTAGTGTTTTTACACCACCTTCTGGCCAGACATTCTATGTGGGAACTACCGGAGCTGAAGTACTCACGCCTACTAGTGGCAACCTGGGTTTTTCGGGGCCATTACAAGTCCTGACTGTTACCTCAACCGTAAACAATAAGCGTATGCGAGACCTTGATTTCAGTTTCGACGTTTCAGCAGTCCCCGAGCCCAGCTCTTTCGCGTTCCTGGCTTGCGGACTCGGCACACTGGTGATGCGTCGCCGCCGAGCTTGAATACTCGACGGCATCGCCGAGCGGGCATCTTGAAAAACACGCCCAAATTTCTTGGGTTGAAGCCATCCATGGCATTGCGGGCGACCTTTTTTTTGATGCACAATTCCTGAGCCATGGAGGCAATCACCATGTCGATGACTAACTCAAACACCTTGGAATAAATATGACTGCAAAAACGATCTTTCTGTTGGCACTTGTCTGCATTTCGGGCATTTACGGAACGCCGGTTGGGTTGGTGGGAATCGCCGTCGCTCAGCAACCTAGGATTGCCGAGGATGATCCCTACCGGGCCGTCTATGCCAAGCGGCAAATGAGTCGCTTGGACAAGGACGGCGACGGTAGCTTTGAAAAAGCGGAAGACGAGAAGCAATGGCGGGTGAAACAACGATTCGATTCGGATCGGGATGGCGTGCTCACCCTACCGGAGTTAACGCAGGCGAAAATTCGGTACTTGAATTCACCGGGAGCAAAGAAGCTCAACGTTCTCTATAAGAAAACAACTGAAGAAGATCTTTATCTGGACATCTACTATCCGGAGCAACAAGGCACCGAGCCGCTTCCCGTCGCCATCTACACCCACGGAGGCGGGTGGGCTGCTGGGAGCAAGCAAGGCATCGCCGTCGGAGCGCACAATACGCTTTACCTAGCCTTGTTGAAAAAAGGTTTTGCTGTCGTTGCCGTCAATTACCGCCTCGTTGAAAAAGGAGGCACGGTTGCGATGCGAGACTGCGTCGTCGATGCGAAAGATGCCGTTCGACACCTCTCCAAAAACAGCGAGAATTTAGGGCTCGACCCTCAGCGATTCTTTGTCCATGGTGACTCCGCTGGTGGCCAAATCGCGCAGATACTTCTACTGTCGTCCCCGGAAAGTTTTCCAGGCGATCCCGAATTGGCTGGGTACGATTACAAGATGCTGGCTGGCGTTTCCTGGTACGGGCCTTGTGATTTTGAGAAAACGGAACTCTTCAATCACGACGGGAGAGATGACTTTCGCGATCGCTTTGGGCCACGCATTCTCAAGCCCGATTCAGATCCGAATAACAAAACATTTCTTTACCGTGAAATGAGCCCAATCAACTATTTGACCCCTACGAGTCCGCCATTATTGATGGTTCAGGGGGACAAAGACACTACGATCCCGGTGCACCATGCCTACTACATACAAGAAAAAGCCAAAGCTGCCAACGCTCCTGTGGAGATCATGATCATCAAAAACACAGGGCACAATTGGCGTAAAGTCGGTTCGCCCATTAAGCCGTCTGTCGACGCGATTGTGCAAAAGACTGTTGATTTTCTCAGCAGCAAACTTTCTACAAAGGGGGGAAATGAATCTGAACCAGTTGGAGAAAAAACGACACCTGGAAGGCTTCCCGAATTCAGTTGGGACACGTTACCCCGCTATGTACACGTCAGGAAAACCGGAGCTTTTACACCCGACGAAGTAAAATACCTAGCGACGTTTCCGTTGATCACTTTTGAAAAAACGACCGGCAGCAAAGCCTTTGGCTCAACGGATGCGGGGACCGTGAAAGCGGCCCAAGCCGTCAAACGTATCAACTCGGCAACCAAGGTCTTGTTTTACCGAAACGTAATCGTGCATTATGGCGGCTATAGTTTTGACCAACAGCTTGAGAAGATTCCCGCCCCATTCCTGGTCAACAAACAGGGCAGCGACAAATTGATTCGCGACCGGTTACGTGCCTACGATCTGTCCACCGATTGTGTGCGGAAGTGGTGGGTCGAATCGATGGCGACGGTCTGCAACGACGATTCCATTGACGGATTATTTCTCGATGGCACCGTAAAAGTATTGATGAACTACTTGAAGAGTGAATTGCCTGATGGCAAAAAAGCGGAAGTCGTCGCTGGCTTCAATCGAATGATGCAGGACACACGACAGACGCTGGGGCCAAAGAAACTGATGATCGCAAACATGTTGCGAGCCAGATTTGACGACGGTGGACTGGAGTTCATGAACCACTTTGACGGCTCTTACCTCGAAGGCTTCGAGCACAATGTCGGCGGCGTCAGCAAGGTCGACTACCTCGCCAAAGGGATCAGTACTGTCCAACAAGCGGCTGCTCAGGGAAAGATCATCGCACTGACACTCAACATCGCGAAATCTTCGTTGGGGGATGGCGTCGATGAGCAAAAAGGCGAGCTCAACGATTTCGCCAGCGTCAGTCAGGAGCGGCTTGATTACAGCATTGCTTTGTTCCTGATCATGGCCGAGCGCTACAGTTACCTGAATATTCACGACGGATACGACGTGAACCCTCAAGGCCAACATGGAAATGCCAGCAAGCTTTGGTTAAAATCATTTCCGGAATACAAAAAACGCCTGGGGCCACCCCAAAGCCCTGCGGAACGACAAGGCTATCATTACACGAGAGAGTTTGAACACGCGTCGGTCTGGCTGGATATCGAAGCGGGCATGGGTCGCGTGACGTGGAAGTAATGTGAGCAAGTGTGCCCAAACGTTGCTTCCTTGAGCCCAACTATTACGAACGAATAATTCAGAAAGAAACAGTAAGCGTTACAGTTTTTGAAAGAGAATCTCAGGCAAAAAAGCACTTGGTTGAATTCGCTACCTCTTTGAACACTGAAGATGCTTGATGTTTGAGACATCACAGCCCAAGCCTGTCGCAGGCCAATGAATAACGATTAACGGGTCAGGCGTCGCTCAAGTCGAATCTTACTAAACCGACTCCAAGTCAGTGATAAAAAAATCATACGATCTCTGGCGACTCCAAATAACCACCGTATTTCGGCCCCCCTATACCGTGGCCATCAAACGCTGCAATTAGGTTGTTGGGGCACTTAAACGCCACCGTCTACGTGCCTTAGAATCGAGCTGCATATCCGGCGCGGCCTAACCAACAGGCGATAGAAACTTTGATTCTACCAAGCTGATGCGTTGCTCGATTGAGGCCTGAGCTGCAATCGCAGAAACTTCATCATTCGTGTGCAAAGATCTGCTGGATTTTAGCCCCTGAAAACGAAACACAAACCTGTAATTTTCGTAGTGTTGTTCAGAAGATGTCATGTCTTAATCTTTACCCTGTCGAATGGAAAAACCAAGCGATACAAACCCAATGCTTCTTCAATGCTGTTCCCGAAATTTCTCCGCAGGGTCACACAATAGAAAAAGGGCATTCGCCAGAGAGCGAAAACCCTTGTATTTACAGTGCGGCTGAGAAGATTCGAACTTCCACGGGATTATCTCCCACTAGGCCCTCAACCTAGCGCGTCTGCCAATTCCGCCACAGCCGCATTTTCCGTGTCGTGCAGAACTCAAGATTATGCGCTCATTGGTTCAATGGTCAAGAGCTGAATCGGATTTGGCTTTTATTTGACATTGATCGAGGCCGCATTTCCGATGCTGCCATCGATCTAGCCCGAATTCCCGAAATATTCGTTGAATTCAAATGCACCTGCCAGCGCACTCGCTCTAAGTATCTCGCCCCGGAGATCCGACGCTTTGCCCAATGACTCGTGTCACAGCTCCAGCGACGCCAGCTCGAATTGCCCCTCGATAATCGTCACGCTAACGCTTCGTACCTATTTCTGGGAATAGCTCACTGGGACGATTTCATCCGGGTCGGATTCGATTCCCCAATGGAAATACGAAACGGCCCCCCTCCACCAGAATACGGGCTTAGCATCGGGGCATCGGAAAGTGCTCTGGCGAACTCCGCGTCGTTCCAACTTAGCAATCGACCTTCCGACGCATCCGCTGGAGATTCTTCGATCACCTCAATTCCGAGCCACGGTTCGACACAGCCCCACTCGAACCTTCCCCTTCAACACGCCGAAAGGGCCCTCTCCCGACCTACGACGTCGACGACAAATCTCGTCCCCAAACTTTCGACCTTCATGGTCGGAGTCGAAATCAGAAACCCGATCTCCGGCTCTGGTAATGTTGCAAAACCGACGCTTGCATAACTGGTGTCTCGTCAACAAACGCCGCTTGCTTTCTAGTGAAATTATCAATCAGACTGCCTCCCAAACCATCTTAGAAAGGAATGACGTCCTTTAAAGAGAGATCCGTGCACCTACTAACACACTTGAAACCGGTTTCGCGATGCAATCCTATTAGTCACAAACAAATTCTTAAGAATTATGACAATCTACTTACGTCGATTGCGAAAAAGAAGCTACCTCGAAACCAATCTCGCTGGACATGGGTATTTAATGAAAATCAACAAACACATTGGCACCTTTTCTAGCTCCCCAACTATCTATTTACAGGGAGCTTGAAGGTATGATTTATCGTCGAGATTTTCAAAGCCTGAAAGAACTGAACTCAACCAACGTTTAAGCTGGTATCGGATCCAAGGCGAGACAAAGCCAGGACCGCTAACAATCAATAAGGGCGGTATACTAACCGAAAAAACCGTCCGTATATTTTCTATTTCTATTTTTCTTCCGAGCAAAAGTAATGACAAGAACCCCCAAGCGAAATCGTTTCGCGTTCACACTCGTTGAATTGTTAGTGGTGATCGCAATCATTGGCATCCTAATTGGGATGCTTCTCCCTGCGGTTCAGCAAGTGCGAGAAGCCGCACGCCGAATCTCCTGTGCCAACAATGTACGCCAGCTCGCGTTGGCTTGCCATAATTATGAAAGTGCTCACAAAGAATTCCCCACCAACGAGGGAACGCCTCAAGGTGCGATCAACATGGGCCCATCTTGGTTCGTAAAAATTCTGCCGATGATTGATCAAGGCGCCGCTTACAACAAATTGGTGTTTACCAACACCGATTTCAGCGATCGCCAGGGAACCAATTACAACTGGGAGGTCATGTCTCAATTACGGGTCCCCGCATTGACTTGCCCATCAAGTCCACTTGAACGCCTGCGAACGCACACCTCGAGTAGTGGAACGCGTGGACTCCCCAATGCCCCCAATACTTACCAAATTCAAATTCCGGATTACGTAGCGAGCATCGGATACTACTTCCATCCGACCACCGGACGCACACCTGGAGCTCGAGCTGATGGCAGCCGAAACCGCTGGACTGGTTACGGATGGATGCAAGACGCTGGCGTCCTGTCTATCAGAAACGAAGCTTACGAAAAGGGATCAACGTTTGGAAAAAT
This sequence comes from Mariniblastus sp., assembly GCA_047639375.1. Taxonomy (GTDB): domain Bacteria; phylum Planctomycetota; class Planctomycetia; order Pirellulales; family Pirellulaceae; genus Mariniblastus. The sequence continues at coordinate 13,771 of JBLINZ010000080.1, forward strand.
CTCAGACGGAACCAGCAACACAATCATGCTCGGTGAACACTCTGATTTCATGTACAAAGTCGCCGGGGGCAAAGCTGACTCTCGCCCCGGACGCGGACACGGCGGTCTTTTTTCCGCCGGACGCGGATACCGAGCTTGGTTAGGCTGGACTCGGAACGTGACCGTTCCTCGTTACCCAGTCAACGCCCTGGATATCGGCAACTACACGATGAAATGGACCAATACGCTTCACAACGGATACCGTTCAGCTCACCCAGGTGGCGTTCAATTCGCCATGGGCGACGGATCGGTTCAATTCCTGACTGACGAAGTTGACTTCCGTACGACTTTCATGGCCCTCAGTGGACGCAACGACGGTGCGATTGCTAGTGCCGTAAACTAATCGCACTCGCAGAACGAGAAGCCTCTGATTTGTAATTACAAATCAAACCCATCAACGCCTTTTCGACAAACGCATTAGCGAATGGCGAATTGGCGTTTTTTCAATACCAACAGCGATCGATACGCAAGCCAAACGAATGTGCCGGCTTGCATTCTTGGAGGAGAAAGGCAGCTTTCAACTCAACGCCTGACCTCCGATGACAGTCACTTCTCACATGTCCATTTTAGAAACCAAAGACGATTACCAATGAACCAAAGTAAATTCTTGCTTGCCCTGGGATGTTTCATTCTTGCAATGACCGGATGCGGCGGCGGCAACGACCTCGGGTTGGTGACAGGCGTGGTCACAAGCGACGGCAAACCAGTCGCTGGCGTCGTGCTTGAATTCGTACCCACCGGCGGCGGACGCGATTCGGTTGCCAAGACCAACGAGCAGGGCGAATTTGAGGTCATGTTTGTTCGCGATAAGCCTGGGGCCGTGATTGGAGAACACAAAATCAGCTTCCAAATCCAGGGGCTCGACGGCCCTGCCCCCAGCGAAGAAGACGAATTCAATCCGCCCACAAAAAACGTCGGCGGAGACGCCGTGTCGACCAAAGGTCGCACGATTAGTCCCGACAAAGTCGACGTCAAAGCGGGTCAGAACGAGATTGACTTTAAACTCGTTCCCAAAAAGTAAAACCAAAACACGTAGCTCGACGGTTGATTGTTGGCCGTCGAGCTACTGTGAATTCGTATTTTTATCGAACGGGCTTCACGCCCCAGATTTCATCCGCATACTGCTGGATGGTTCGATCACTCGAAAACCAACCGCTTTGGGCCGAATTGAGGATACTCATTCGATCCCAATGCGCGTGGTCGAGGTACGCAACGCCCACCTTGTTTTGAGCATCGATGTAGCTTCTCAAATCAGCGATCGTCAGCCATGGGTCGTGAGGGTTTCGCAACCCGGCAGTCAGCACATCAAAAATACCCGGCTCGTTTTTGTTGAAGCTGCCGGATTCCAGCAGCCCCATCAAGCGGTTGATTTCTTCGTCTGCTGCAATCAAGGCGTTTGGATCGTAGTCCAGTTTGGTCGCTGCGACTTCATTCGCATCCAGTCCAAACAAGAAGAAATTTTCAGCACCGGCCTTTTCGCGAATCTCAATATTGGCTCCGTCAAGCGTTCCGATGGTCAGAGCGCCATTCATCATGAACTTCATGTTGCCCGTCCCCGACGCCTCTTTACCGGCGGTCGAAATCTGCTCGGACAATTCAGTCCCCGGGCAAATTACTTCCATCGCGGAGACTCGGTAGTTGGGAAAGAACACCAACTTTAACAGCTTGTCAGCCTTGGGATCGTGATTGACCACATTCGCGACATTGTTGACCAGTTTGACAATCTGCTTTGCCAAATAATAACCAGGAGCAGCTTTGCCCCCGATCAAGACACAACGTGGAACCATGCCTTCGGTTTCCCCACGCATGATTCGATCGTAAAGATGGATCACATGAAGCACGTTGAGCAGCTGTCGCTTGTACTCATGGATTCGCTTGACCTGAACATCAAACAAAGCCGCCGTGTCAAATTTAACGCCGGTGTTCGCTTCGACGTAGTCTGACAACCGCTGCTTGTTGGCAAGCTTGACGTCGCGCCACTTTTGACGGAACCCAGCGTCCTCAGCATACGGCTTGAGTGCAGAAATTTTCTCTAAATCCGATTCCCACTCGGAGCCAATGGTCTCATTCAACAAGTCTCGCAAGCCGGGATTGCAATGCGAAAGCCAGCGTCGTTGCGTCACGCCATTTGTTTTATTGTTGAACTTGTCGGGCCAGATTTTACAAAAATCCTCGAACAAGCCTTTCTTCAACAGATCTGTATGTAGCTGAGCAACACCGTTGACAGAAAAACTCCCGACGATGCTGAGGAAGGCCATTCGGATATGGGGATGATCGCCTTCTTCAACCAAGGAGACGCGTTTCAATAGTTCCGTGTCGCCCGGATGGCGTTGAGCCACGTCCGCTAAAAACCGCTCGTTGATCTCAAAGATGATTTCCAAGACACGCGGCAGGAGGTGACTAAATAGCCCAACCGACCATCGCTCAAGGGCTTCAGGCAGCAACGTATGGTTGGTGTAAGCCATGCATTCCGTCGTGATCTCCCAGGCTTCCTCCCAAGCCATACCATGCATATCCATCAGCAACCGCATCAGTTCCGGCACCGCTGTGGCAGGATGGGTATCATTCAACTGGAAACAATTCAGACGCCCAAAATCAGAAAAATCTTCGCCATGTTGTTTGACCCATTTCGCGAGGACATCCTGCAGGCTGGACGAGACTAGAAAATATTGCTGCTTGAGCCGAAGCTCTTTTCCGTTTTCGCTGGCATCATTCGGGTACAAGACCATCGAGATCTGCTCAGCATTGTTCTTTTGGGCCACCGACTCAGGGTAACTGCCCGCGTTGAATTCCTCTAAATCGAATGCGTCCGTGGCTTCCGCTTTCCACAGCCTCAACGTATTGACCGTCTTGTTTTTAAAACCAGGGATCGGCATGTCATACGGAACCGCAAGAAGATCATGCGTATCGACCCAACGCGTGTGCATCTTGCCATCGTCGGCCATGTAGCGTTCGGTGTGCCCATACAATTGAATTGTCCTGGAGTCTTCAGCGCGTTCGATTTCCCAAAGGTTGCCGTCGCGCAACCAGTGATCGGGAGCTTCGACCTGTCGGCCATTCTCGATATGCTGATGGAACATTCCGTATTCGTAGCGAATGCCATAGCCGACAACGGGCAGTTCAAGATTGGCACAACTATCCAAGAAACAAGCGGCGAGTCGCCCCAAGCCACCATTGCCCAACCCGGCGTCATGCTCTTCTTCGACGACTTCTTCCAGCTGCACACCCAAGTCATGAAGTCCGCGTCTGAGGTCATCGTCGAGCCCAAGATTCTGAACCGCGTTGTTAAGCGAGCGGCCCAACAAGAATTCTAACGAAAGATAATGGACACGGCGTTCCGTGGTCTCGGCCAGTCGAAGTCGCGTTTCGCGCCAAGACTCGCTCAAGCGATCGCGAATCGCAATCGCGGCGGCCCGGTAAAAGTAATTCCGATCAAAATCCGAATCGTCACTTTGGTTGTCATGGGCCAGTGTACATAGCAAGTGCCGACGCAACTCTTCGGTAATCGTGCCCAAGAATTCAGTTTCGTTAGAAGCCACAATT
>JBLINZ010000081.1:0-17321 GCA_047639375.1 Mariniblastus sp.
AGTACCTCTGGCTCAATGGTGAGACCGGTCAGAAGTTTCGCGTGGTCAAGTTGCAACGACTCGCCAATCCTTCGCTGGCGTTTGATGTCGACTTCAACCCTTATATCACCATCGATCGCACGGACATGGATCTAGTTGGTTTCAATGGAGCGATTACTTCAGCCGGCTCTGCCCCAGACCTGGTTGGAATAGGGCTGACTGGAATGATGCCTAGCTCAATTGCCAGTAATTCCTCTCAGGAACGTGGCGCTGAAGACACTGACCGTTTGCTGTTCCGTTCTGCCCACCAGGCAGTTGCAGTAGGCTTGCCGGGTACCGCGGATCACTACTTTGACATGCAGCTAAATGAGTCACTCGGTAAAACCAACGATGCTTATTTCGACAACGCTGCGGCCAACGGTTTTGCTTGGTTGACTTGGAACAATCGTCCCTATGTCAGTCATCTCGAATTAACCAATGTGCCCTATACGTCTCCCAACTGGTTGACTCGCATGTTCTCAGACAAGGAAGATTTTTCTACGTTGGATCCTTATGCAGGAAACGATGATCAGGTTCGAGGTAGATTCGGCCATCTGATTAACTTCTTTGCCAATGATAATACGGCACCAGTCAATCGAACGAATTTTTATCGGGTGATGGATTACCTTGAGGTCCCTTCACGATTCATTGGGACTGAACAGCAATTGAACCCTACGAACTTCCCTGCTCCGTTTGATTTTATGTCTCGATATCGAACTCCCGGGAAGGGCAACATTAACACGATCTATTGCGATGACGAATCGAATGCCAATCAGTCGACGATTTGGGAAGCCTTTCAGGGCGGTACTGCTGTGGAAGGTGGCTATGCAAATTTAGCCGGAGGCTGCAGTTACGCTGATTTGCGTAGCTCACGCGAAGCCGGATCTGGAAGTTCACCAACCGACTTTGGGAATCCATTTCGAGTTGCGGGTGATGGAGTCAATGTTCCCGTAGGTGTGCCATCCATTACCGGGCCTGGTTCAACAGTATTCAGAAATGATGAGTTTACGACGGGGCCGACAGGTGAGCCTCTACTAGATTTTGATTCTTCTGCCCCGGCCAATGATGCGGATCGAAGTGCCTACTTCCGCAACGCTCAGCGTCAACGATTGGGTAACCTGGTAACCACCAGGTCCAGTGTGTTCGCGATTTGGGTGACGGTGGCTTACTTCGAAGTCGACGAGAATGGTTTGGTTGGAGCTGAGATCGGTGCCGACACTGGCGAGATCGAAAGGAACCGTGGTTTCTATATCTTTGACCGTTCGATTCCGATGGGCTTTGAGCCGGGCAAGAACCACAATATCGAACGTGGGATTTTGGTCCAAAGTATGATTGAGTAATTTTTGCCAGTTCGGCTGCCCGTTAGTTTCGGGTAGTGGACGGCCGTGATTGTTTTGATCAACGTTGTCGTAGGTAACAGTGGAAACCCGACGCTCACGCTTGTTGATTTCATGAGCCGAAGGCGAGAATGGTAGCCCGAATGCGTAAGCGAGGATGAGCAACCATTGAAGGCGAGTCACCAACGAGGGCTCTCCCTCGCTTACGCGTCGGGTTACCAAATAAAACTCGCTTACGCGTCGGGTTACCAAATAAAACTCGCTTATGCGTCGGGTTACCAATGAGTCCAAGCCGCGTCTTGCTAGCCACTTTCCTACGCCCCAGTCGCCCCAAATTACGGATTGTGAAAATCCACTGGCCGTTTTCTGCCGCTTCCTAACCTTCGTTCGACTTCGGATGGCGGAATGAAAGTTTTAGGCCGGTTTTGCGGGGGGATTGCCGATAACTGAAACGTGCTGAACGGCTGTCCTGAATCGATGGGGAGCTGGATCTTTGTGTTTTAGCTAGCGTTCGCCAGCCAATGTTTTGGATTGAAATGGAAACGAGACTCGGAAAACCTAACACACATCCGCGGCGCGGCATCACATTGGTGTTTGTGGTCTCGGTGATCGTGTTGTTCCTGTTGATGGGAACGGCGTTTGTGATTATCTCGAATGACTATTACCGTTCGGCTCGTAAGCGAAGTCCAAAGCATATTTATCCCTCCGATCATAAGGCTTTGCTCGAGCAAGCGTTTTACGATTTGGCTCGTGGTCCGGCATTGACCAATACCCAATCTCCGTTGCGTGGTCATAGTTTGCTGGCCGACATGTACGGCTATGGCGTGACGGCCACAGTCAGGACGGCCACGGCGGATAGCAGCGAGCACTTCATTCGGTTGACGCTCAATTCGGATGGCAAATCGATTCTTGATGGGGCTTCATTTGCCCCCCCACCGGTTAGCGGTTCTCTCAGCGGTTTGCTAATGGGAGTGGTGTCGGGGCCGGCACGTGGAATGACGGCACGCATTGTTGACCATCAAGTTTCCGGGGCCACGCATACTTACATCTTGTTGCCCAGTCGCTTGGATTCGGGATTTGGTGTGGGGTCGGCGGCTGCGTTGGTGGGGTCTCGAATCGTGATCAACGGCCGGGCGTTTGCGGGCTCGGGTGCGGGAACTTTTAACCCAAGTAATCCGCGTGACGCAGCCGCGTTATCGCTGTTGGCCCTTCGTCCGAATCGCGTGGGCCGAACGTTAGGTCAAATGATCGGTCGGACGGGAACCGGTGGGTATCTATCTGCTTACAACGGCACGAGATTTGTGGCCAATCCATTTGCGCCCAACGAGTGCTACGACACGTTTGATTTTCAGAACATGTTCTTGGCTGGGATCAGGCCAGACGGGACTCTGGAAGCGGCCAGTTTTCATCGCGCGGGTTTAGTTGGAACGTCCGGAACGCCACCCACCGGAAGTGATTTTCGCGCCTTCACGAAAGGTGGGGATGCCAACAATGGGATCGCGGTCGACAATAACAATGACGGTCAAGACGACGGGATCTGGATGGATACCGGAAACCCAATCGAGACACGCGCAGACGGCACGCGGGTCAAGCCTTTGGTTTCTTATTTGGTGCTTGATATGGACGGCCGGATCAACATCAATGCTCATGGAAGTCTGTTTCGCGACAGTATCGACCATGGCATGTTGGGTGAGATTGATTTCTTGGGCGGTCCCTCGATGCCGGGATTGCCGCGCGGTCAAGGCTACGGCCCGCCCGAGATTAGCATGAACGCTTTAGGGATCAGTGGTTCGGCAGTGATGGAGTCACGGTATGGGATCGACCGACGACCTGGGCAAGCCGGCGTGCGGGATGTGTGGTCCAACTACAAGTTGTTCGGCTACCCGGACGACGCCTATGCGTCCTTGATTCCGGGAACCGTCGACAGGCATTTTGGTTCGACGATGGACATCCACGGAAGATTCGCTTACGGGTACTCTGATAAACTTAACGACACGTTTCCGATCGGGATGCCGGAGTCGAGCATCGCAGTTTCGGCGCTTGATAATGAGATCCTTGATTCGCCTTACGAGATCAGTTTTGCCGAGAATGGAACGCGGGGGCCGATGAACCGGTACGATTCCCTGTTTTCCGCTGGCGAGTTGGAATCGATCTTTCGTCAGCACGATCCCGATTCAAGACTATTGCCAGAGCGATTGTTGAATTTGGGGCTTCAGTCACCGTCGGTCATCCATTCCATTACGACTCACAGTTTCGAAGTCCCCACGACGTTTGATAGCTTGCCGGCCAAGCTGTTTCGAATTCTTGAGATGAGCGGTGCCAGTGACGCAGTTGCCAATCGTGAACTCAGAGAGATGCTGCCGCCTGAAGTGTTCCGCGGGATGCCGATGGATGTGAACCGTGCGTTTGGCGACGGTGTCGACAACAACGGAAACTTGGTCGTTGACGAAATGGGCGAATCGGATTCGCTGAACCATCCCAACGGAACGAGCCTTCCATTTGATCATGACAATGACTCTCATACGGTCAACGATCCCGATGCGTTGTTCGCCCGAGTTTCATTCGCGCGACATTTATACATCGTGACGTTGTTGACGACAGAGCGAGAAATCGACACGACGGGCACCTGGTACGATTTCAACGAAGACGGCGTGATCGACAACGACGATAGAATTGACTTTCGAAAAATGGTGGCCCAATGGGTTTCCAACGTGGTCGACTTTCGGGATCGCGACTCGATCATGACGCCTTGCGAATTCGATTTGAATCCCTGGGACGGCTGGGATGTTGATGGAAGTATCTTGACCACGGAGGTCATTCCCGATGGGCAAACGCCTTCTCAGGAAATGCGGTACATTTGTTGGGGCGTCGAGCGGCCTGAGCTGTTGATTACCGAGACGATGGCCACTCATAATCGAGCGACCCAGGATCTGGCGGACGAAGACGGTGCGGATCCGGGGCAAATTTCGGATGGAGATCTCGATTTTGATAGCCACCTTGTTCCCAAGCCCACTGTGTTTTTTGAGTTGTATAACCCGTGGGTGATCAACGACGGAAACCAGTATCGTCCCTCGGAGTTGTATGACGACAACTTGGACGGCGTCGATTTGCAGAAAACATCACCCGATGGTTCAAGTCCGGTGTGGCGGATGATTGTGACGGCCACGGGTGAAAACAAGCTGGACCCTGATCGGCCGGAAAACAATCCTTCCTCGACGGCTGTCAACGTCATCCGACGGATCTACTTTGCCCGGCCAGGATTCCAAATCGACAACGGACCGGAAGTCTACTATCCAGAAGAAGGCATCGAAGCCGGTGTGGTTGATCCCGGTCGGTTTGCGTTGATTGGGACCGCGGGCCAAAAAGTCGATCATGGGAATGGCGAGCGTTACGATACTTATTTCGGCAGACGGCTGACGGAGCCTGGGCTTTCGGAATCCGAGATTCAAGACAAGCTTGAAAACGAAACGCGTCGCATTAGCCTCGATCCCAACAACGGCGTCGTCGAAGTCGTGCAGTGGGACAAGGACGCGATGGAAATGAAGAAATTCAAACGCGCGTTGGTTAACTTGCCGATCGGGCTCAATGATGGTGGCTGGAAACGTGAGCTGGGCGTTAGTGATCCGGTCAATGGATACAGTGGGCAGACCAACGATGGCGGGCAGGCGATTGATATTGAGGCGATTCCTGACGGCTATAAGTTCGTTGACAACGCGACGGCGCCGGGAACGCCGATGGATTTCGCTTTTGATGAGCCCATCGATCGCCGAATCGATTCAGCCCACTATGACAAGTACCTGCAGGCCGATGGATTGGTGAACGACGTCGTGGATGGCGTTCGCCAGCCGTACCGCGTGGCTCATCTTCAGCGTTTGGCGAACCCACTACTGGCTTATGACGAGAACACGAATCCTTATCTGACGATCGATACCTGTGCGATTGATTTGTTTGCTTATAACGGATCCGAACCAAATCAAGATCCCAATAATATGTCGCCTGGCGTGATGCGATTCGGATCACATGAGCGACGGGGAAGCAGCGATAGTGACTACGGCCAAACGACATCACGTGATCGATTGCTTTTCAAGAGCGATTTAAATGGCTTGCAAGGGCCTGAGGTGGATGGTGAGTCGTTCAATCGATTAGACGGTCATGTGTTTAGTTGGAACTTCATCGAGACAATGGGCGGTGTAAATGCGGCTTATCTGGAATCCGACCCGGACAGTGGCAAACCATTTTGTGCGTTGACGTGGAACAATCGGCCGTTCGTCAGCCAGTTGGAATTAGCCAACGTGCCGCATGGTTCGAGCTATTGGTTAACGCGTTCGTTTGACATGGCGGCCAGCGTAGCGGATCGCGATGTTTACAACCCGCCCTCAGCGGAAGACAGTGAAACAAGTTTCGTGGATCGCGAGGCCAAGAGTTATTCGTCTCAGTATCCGCATCTACTAAATTTCTACGCCGACAATTCCAATGGTGCCAGCCGCGGGCTTTCGCTTCATCGGCTGTTTGATTTCCTGGAAGTCCCTTCGCGGTTTGTGGGAACCGAAACGTACGTTAATCCGAATACGTTTTCGAATAACTCGCACAGTTTGTCTTATGGACTGGCGGCTCCCTTCGATACGATTTCAAACTATCGGTACCCTGGGAAGATTAACATCAACACAGTGCTTGATCCCAGCGTCTGGCGTGGGTTGATGGGTGTCTACAGGAGTGAAGTTTCTTATCCGGAATGGCGGGCTTCTCGACAGGGATCGAGTCTTGTGACGAATTTCGCGAATCCGTTTCGTCCCTCCCATTCCAGTAATTTTGTGCCGCCGGGGGTTCCTGCGCTTGATCCGGTCGAATGCAGTTTGTTTCGATCAGAAGGCAACCGGCCGTTGTTTGATTTTGCCAGCCAGCCAGATGATCAGTACAACAATACGGAACGGGCGGCTTATTTCCGCAACGATATGCGTCAACGATTGGGGAACCTCGTGACGGGTCGTTCCAGTGTGTTTGCGGTTTGGATCACGATCGGATACTTCGAAGTCCATGCCGATGGCTCGCTCAAAAGTGGTGCCGTTGGAGCGGGGGTTGAGGCCGGTGCGGAAACGGGAGAAGTCGACCGTTCGCGGGCGTTTTATATGTTCGATCGTTCGATCCCGGTGGCTTTCGAGCCGGGTAAAAATCACAACCTCGATCGGGCTGTTTTGGTGAAGACGATTATTGAATGAGCGTTGGGTGTGGTCGTTGTGTTGGCTTTGCCCCGAATTCAATGCAGCATATGCCTAGATTTTTCAGGCGAATCGCTTGATGTGACGTTTTGCTTTCTAGCTATCGAGCTTTTTGACTGCACGGGGCCAGTGCCTTGTACAGCGGCTGCGCCGGCTTTTTGGTTTTGGTTGTTGGCTCTTAGTTGTCTAGCTGCTGTAGGGTTCCGTCGATGGCACCGACGGCTTGGAACGCCTTTAGCGCCATCACCGTTTTTTCGACTTCGTGCACACGGATAATCTGAATTCCTTTTTGGGCCATCATGAGCGTGATGCCCAGCGTGGCGGCGTCGCGGTTGGCGGATTTGTCTCCCAGGATCTTGCCCAAGAACCCTTTTCGCGAATGGCCGATCAAGATCGGTGCGCCAAGATCTAGAAAGCGATCGCACTGGGCCAGCAATTCAAGATTGTGCTGGTGCGTCTTGCCGAATCCGACTCCAGGGTCCAGGCAGATCTTCTCGGCTTCTACGCCAGATGCGAGTAAGTGTTGTTGTCGTTGGCGAAGGTAGCCGTGAATATCCATGACGACATCTTCGTAGCGTGGTGCATCTTGCATAGTTTGCGGCGTGCCCTGCATGTGCATTGCACAAACACCGGCTCCCGAGTCCACGGCGACCTTAATCATTTCAGGATCGCCTTCGAGGCCGGTCACGTCATTGATGATTTCGGCTCCCGCCTCGATCGCCGCGCGTGCGACGGAAGCTTTGGAGGTGTCGATCGAAATTGGAGTCTTGCACTGAGCGACAATTCGCTTGATCACCGGCACGACTCGCTCCCGTTCTTCGGAGGCGGAAACGGGATCGCTATAAGGCCGAGTGCTTTCGCCGCCGACGTCCAGAATCGACGCGCCATCAGCCGCCAGTTTGAGTGCATGCTCCACGGCGAGCTCGACGTTGGTGTAGGCGCCACCATCGGAGAAGCTATCGGGCGTGACGTTGACGATCCCCATGATGGCAGGGAGGCCTTCGAATGTGAGTTGGGTGGAGCGTAGTTTCCAGTGGTTGGCGGGGGTGGGCATCGAAGTCATTTAATCGTCCAATTCGATCTGCTTAAACAAAGGCAGGTGGCGATAATAGACTTCCAGCGTGCAAACAGCCAGAGACGTCGTGTAGATTCTTCCGCCCTGCCCTCCCCACTCGAACAAGTTCGGATCCCAGCTGCCGACGTTGGAGCCGCGAGTTCGTTGCGACGAGATCAGGAGCGAGCGCATGCGGTTGTTCCACGTTTCCCAGGGCTTACCGCCGTAGTGATGCATGACTTGGGTGCCGTAGTACCAATAATACAAATTGCGTTCTCGCGAGCTGGGCAAGTGATCGGAGACGAGCCATTTGACGGCCGTGGAGAGACGCGGATCGTCTTTTTTCCAGCCCAAGTACATTCGGCACAGAATCGCTTCGGCCGTCATCGCCGCGGTGGCTGGGCGTCCTTTTTGGTAGCAGTACGCTGCACCTTTCGGGAGCGGTTTTCCTGAACGGCCCTTGTAGCTGGCGTTGGCAACGACTTGGTCGAGGAAGTAATCGGCGAGTTTAAGCGTCGAATCATCAACGTTGAGGTTCATTTCGGGGGCTCGAGCGCTTTGCAGGGCCATCATCTGCCACCCCAGGACGCTGGTGTCACCTGGTTGACCAGGCTTGTATCGCCAGCCTCCCTTGCTGTGTTGAGATTCTTCGATGAACTCGATCGCTCGTTGGGCTGGTTTCTGCAACGTGAGATCGCCGGTCAAGGCCAACGCTTCGCAGAGTACGATGGCGCCTTGGCCATGGGCGTACATTCCGGCTTGTCCGGAGAATCCCGCACGCAGGTCGCCGTTGGATTTTTGGTGCTTGATCAGCCACGCCAATCCGGTAGCGACGTTTTGTTTATAGGCTCCGTATTCATGAGTTTGGCCGGCCCCGAGCATCGGAAGCAGTGCCAGAGACGTGCCCATGATGTCGCTTTTGTTCTGGGTTTTTTTGTGGTCGTCGTACTTGTCCAGGCTCCAGCCGCCGTCTGCGTTTTGAACGGACGCCAACCAGCGTAGCCCGCGTGCGACCGCCGCCTCAGTGATCGTCGTGCCGCCTTCTTTTCGAATCATCTCTGTGCGAACACGGGGATCGCGAGTGGCGAACGACATGAGTTCATCGGGCCGCGTCGTGATGTTCTGCTTGACAATGCTTAAATCGCGCAGCGGCGCGGTGGGATTGGGGTCGACTTGGAGCGTCTTGGCATCTTGATTGGCTTGCTTGAGGACTTCGCGTAGTTCCTCGTCTCCAGCATCCATGTCACCAGCGACCATCAAGTCATCCTGAAGGGCGTCGGTTGGAATGTTGATGCGGACTTCGCCACCCTCTTGAATGTCGGTATTGAGAAATGTCGAAAGGGTGATGGTTGATGGGAGGAATGATTTGTCACCCAGCAAGATCAGCGCGAGGATCAAAATCACGATCAAGTGGAGGAGAAAGCTAACCATCCAGGCGGGGGTCAGTCGGAATCCATTGCGAACCATCCGCCCGACCAGAGAACCGCGACTAAGTGCTTCGTATTCATGTTCTCGAGATTCAGGGATTCTGTTCTCTTCGGCTGGCCGTCGCGGCTGAACCAATTCCGCGCTTGGTACTGGAGTTTGGATGGGAGCGGGGGTTGGCAACGGTTGCGTTGCGGGCCGCGATTTTTGCTCGAGTTCGCGAGCGGCTAGGTACTGCTCGGCGGTTAGCGAAATGCTAGATCGGCAGCGCCAACAGTCCGCCAGCTGCAGCCAAATCCGGATGGTCATCGGAGCTGAGCAGTCGGGGCATGCACAAAGTAGTGAGTTGCCGCTGAGCCAAATATCTCCCTCGTCGCATTGGATTCGATGTGCGGAGGTCTGGCTGATGTCCGTGTCGTCGACAGAGGCTTGGTCTGGCGTTGGAGGTTCCAGCAATCCGGTTGAGGACTGCGAGGAGGCCGCGGGCAATGATGGGCCGGGAGTCGTCAGGTCGAATTGTGGTACACGTAGTTGGGGGGGGCGTGATTGAGCGGCCGAATCCATGGGTGATTCGAGAGTCAGCAACGATACCTGGCGTGGATGAGCGGCGGCTGCGAGAGACGATTGAGGTGAGTTTGGATCGCGCGGTTCACCCAGCTGATTCAAGCGGCGATGGATCGCTTGATCGAGGCTTGAGCGGTGCGAATTGTCGTTTGCCATGCGAGATCCAAGTTAGCTTTTTCGATAAGTATGCATTGTTTGCAGCGAGGGGGCAGAGCGTCAAGTTAGTAGCTTATTTCTGGCGTCAAGCTAGGGGCTTGAGGTGCGTTTTCAAGTGGCTTTTTTCGTGCCAAATCGTCCGAGGCCGAGTTGTGAATTGGCGCTGGTTTTGGTAGACTCTCGAAGTGGAAAACGCGTTTGACAAAAGCGCAAAAAACAGTGGTTTTTTGAGGGCGAATGCCTTTTTGGAACTGTTTCAAAAACGTGGATTTTTCGCTCTGAAACCCCCAGGATTTCTGGTTTTCGAAAATTGTTTGCCTGGCAGGCTCGGTCACCCAAGGGAGTTGGCTGATGTGCCTGCATGAATGTGACCATTCACACTCGTTTTCTTCAGGTTAAATAGCTCATCCACGTGTCCCATCCAAGTTGAAAGGCGGAGAAATTGTCGACTGACTCGCAGGAACCTGAAGACGATGGCAATGGCAGCGGATTAAATGCCAACGAGACTTATATTGAAATGCCTATCGAAGAAGAGCTCAAAAGTAGCTATCTGACGTATGCCATGAGCGTGATTGTTTCACGTGCGCTTCCCGACGTTCGTGACGGTCTCAAGCCATCGCAGCGACGAATTTTGGTCGCCATGAACGATCTTAATTTGACCCCCGGATCGTCTCGTGTTAAGTGCGCGAAAATTTCTGGTGACACCAGCGGAAACTATCACCCGCATGGTGAAAGTATCGTCTATCCGACGCTTGTTCGGATGGCCCAGGAATGGAACATGCGGCATGTGCTGGTCGACAAGCAGGGTAATTTTGGCTCAATCGCTGGGCTTCCGCCGGCTGCGATGCGATATACCGAGGCTCGAATGTCGGCCGTGGCGGCGTTGTTGCTCGAAGACCTCAAGCTCGACACCGTGGATTTTACGCCGACCTATGATGAGCGTCGGATGGAGCCCTCGGTGTTGCCGAGTAAGTTTCCGAATCTGCTGGTCAATGGTTCCAGTGGGATTGCGGTCAGTATGGCCACTTCGATTCCGCCGCATAATCTGGGCGAAGTCTGCGATGCGTTGCAGTTGGTGATCGCGAATCACGAATGCTCGATCAGCGAGATCATGACCGTTTTGCCAGGTCCTGACTTCCCGACTGGCGGAATCATTTGTGGCGTGTCTGGGATCTTAAAATCTTATCGCACAGGCCGCAGTACGATTGTCGTTCGTTCGCAATGCGACATTGTGGGAGTCCCCGGCAAGAAAAATCGATTCAAAATCGTTGTTTCTGAGTTGCCATTCCAGCAAACCCGTGACGGCGTCGTCGAAAAAATTGCCCGGCTGGTGAAGGACGAAAAAGTCAAAGGCATCTCCGGGATCAAGGATCTGAGTGATCTTAAAGAGCCCGTGAAGCTTGAGATTGAAATCAAGAGCGATGCCGATGCGGACGTGGTGCTCAATCAGCTCTATAAGTTTTCGCCCTTGCAGACGTCGTTCTCGATGAACTTCATGGCCTTGGTCGATGGCAAGCCACGTGAATTGTCGATTAAGGATTTCTTGACAGAATTCTTGCGGCATCGGGTACAGGTCATTCGCCGTCGAACTCAGTTCTTGCTGAGCCGCGCTCGCCGACAAAAGCATACGATCGAAGGCTTGTTGTTGGCGTTGGCGGATATTGATCAGATCATCAAGACTATTCGCAGCTCGAAGACACAAGCCGAAGCGAAATCTGGCTTGATGGGAATTGAGTGCCCCTCGTCGATGATGCAACGGGCGCTGGGCGATGACGGATTCAAAGTCTTTCAGGAAGAACGCGGCGAGGCCAGTGTCTATCATTTGACGGGCGTTCAAGCCGACGCGATTCTGAAAATGACACTGGGTCAGCTGGTCAATCTCGAGCAAGAAAAACTCGGTGGACAGCACGCTAAACTCCTCGAAGAAATTCTCGAGTACTTACGGATTCTCTCGGACGACGCCAACGTCAATCAGATTATTTCGGATGATCTGACGGAGATCAAACGCCGGCATGCTGACGAGCGACGGACGGTATTGTCACTAGAAGAAGTGCGTGAGATCTTTGATGAAGATCTGATCGAAGAAGAAAACATGGTCGTTTCGATTAGTCATCGTGGCTACATCAAACGCACGCCGGTTAGCACTTATCGGGCTCAACGTCGTGGTGGCAAGGGAATCAAAGGGGCGAAATCGGAAGATGAAGATCCGATCGAGCACGTGTTTGCCGCCAGCACGCACGACTATTTGTTGTTCTTTACGACCAAGGGGATTGTGCATTGGCGTAAAGTCCACAAGCTTCCCCAGTTGAGCCGTGAAAGTCGCGGCCGAGCGATCGTCAACGTCTTGTCGCTGTCTGATAACGAATCAGTCGCTTCCTGTCAGGCGATCCAAGAAGAAGAGTTCAAGCTTGAAGATCACTTCCTCGTGATGGTCACGAAAAGTGGACTCGTTAAGAAAACGCCGCTGTCGGCTTACAGTCGACCGCGTGAAGGTGGAATTATCGCGATCAAGCTTCGCGATGACGATGAAATTATCGACGTGTTGGTCACCAAGACTGGCGATGAGTTGGTGCTTTCAACAGCCAATGGGATGGCGATCCGATTCCGAGAATCAGATGCCCGACCAATGGGGCGAAACACGAGCGGTGTCAAAGGAATTTCTTTGACGGCCGGTGATCATGTCGTCGGGATGGTCGTGGCCGACCCGGAAGCAACCTTGTTAACGGTTTGCGACAAAGGCTACGGAAAGCGAACCGCATTCGGACCGAATTCTGGTGACGGTGATGCCGCCAGCGAAGAAGAGGATGCGGGCAGCAGTGGCAGCCGATACCGTACCCAGAATCGTGGCGGCAAAGGGCTTCGCGATATCAAAACGACGGATCGAA
This sequence comes from Mariniblastus sp., assembly GCA_047639375.1. GTDB lineage: Bacteria > Planctomycetota > Planctomycetia > Pirellulales > Pirellulaceae > Mariniblastus. Next base: position 12,656 of record JBLINZ010000081.1, read on the forward strand.
ACGGTAAAGTCATTGGGATCAAGGCCGTCAACGAAGAAGACGAGTTGTTGTTGATGACGTCGCGTGGAAAGATTCAACGGATCAAATGTGCCGACGTGAGCACGATTGGGCGAAACACCCAGGGCGTGCGGATCATGGGTCTCGACGATGACGATTCATTAGCGGTAATTGCTCGTGTTCCTCGTGGCGAAGTCGATGAAGATGAGGGTCAAGCAAAGCCGACGCCAACCGAGGGTGATGCGGGAGCGGTTGTGCCAGCAAGTGACTCGTCGGCTACGCCAGAGACGCCAGCGGTTGAAACTGATGATTCTACGAATAAGTCAGATTCAAATGAGTCAGATTCAAATGAGTCAGATTCAAATGAGTCAGATTCAAATGAGTCAGATTCAAATGAGTCAGCCAGCGATGGCGAATCTGGTTTTGGCGATGAGTAAAATGATCGGTTCGATTTGAGTCGGACTATTAATTTAGAACGAATGGCCGCGTTGGATGAAATTCCAACGCGGCTTTTTTTGTGCTGTTGATAGTGGCGGATTTCAAATCAATCCTTGCCAACCATCGCATCGACCCAAACCGCGTAGCGTGCGCTGGCGTTGCAGGTCTCAACGGCTACGATTTGGGGAACGTCATAGTGATGATGTTCCGTGATCAGGTCTCTGATTTGCTTAAATTTCGTCGACAGGGTTTTGATCGAGCAAACCCATTCTTGGCTGGTTTCGAGTTTGTCTTGCCACGTGTAGAAGCTGGTGACGGGGCCGGAAATTTGGCAGCAGGCCGCGAGTTTCTGTTCAACTAGCAGCCCAGCAATTCGCTCCAATTCGGGCTTGTCGTCGCTGGTGGTCGTGATCAGGATCATGTCTATGCCATCAAGTGTGGAGGTTTGTCGCGGATTTGGGTGTTTTGTTTTTTAACACAGAGTCACAGAGATTGAAAAAGAAATAACGTTGTGTTCTCCGTAGCTCTATATTGCTGTTTGCCGTTGTAGGGTTACCGTTTGTCAAGGGCGATGAAGCTTGATTTATTTGACGGCGTGCGAGTAGCAGTACTCGAATAACAATTTCCATTCCGTCGCGGCTAGAGATTGCACGGTGATCGCTGATTCGTCGGAGGCGGATTGGGCTGCTTCGCATAGATCGACGAACTCGGAAGGGGCCCATGGCGAACCAGGCATCTGCTCATAAATCGGATGGGTTCCGACTTGGCGGTACCAGTACTTGCTGTTCCGGAAATCGCCTTCGAGCCGATGCATGATCCCATGCCAATAACTGCCCTCCCGTGTCTTGACGGACTGACTAATCTCATGCGAATCGTCGAGAAAACCATGCAGTAACCAGATCCCCGAGAGGCTGCAAGCTGCCATGTTCTCGTCGACCACGCCGCTTGGAAAGCACTCGTCGTAGTCGAGGTCTTGGATTTGAGCACGAACCTTTCGGTCCGATCGTCCAGTTGTGTATTGATCAAGCAAGCTTTGTGTGACGAGTTTCTGAACGGGTGCGGGAACGTCGATGCTAAGGACAGATTGCACGGTGAGCCTCACGGGAAAGACAAATAAACGGCGAACTCAAGTACCAGAATTGCGAATTGACGGCACGAATTGCAGCGAATAAGACTTCCAGTTGCTTGGCTGCACTCCTGGGAATCGAGGATATCGCATTTCGAGCTCGAGTTTCCTTGGTCATACAACATGCTATCAGTTTAAGTGATAGCTAGTTCAGTCGTCGACGCGGGCCCAGTGAGAATTGGGTCGTCGGACAATCGGGGCCGGGCGGATTGGCTGAGCAAATAGCTTGATGAGTCGCCTGAATTGGTCGCGATTTCTGGCTTGTTGGCCATCGCCGACGCTTCTATACTCCCGCACCCAAAAAAGTGCGAATCAGGAAGGTTCGCATTCGGCCGTATCAAATCTATCGTCAAATGGTTCAAACGACTTGAACTTATTTCGCCACCACGGAACTCGGAAATCCGCCTCAACGAAGAGCGCGCGCTGGTTGCGCGCCGCGCTGAGTTTGGCGCTGAGTTTGGCGATGGTTTGGGTGTTACTTAGTTGGGCGACCACCGCGAGTGCTTATCAGGTTTCGTTCTCGCGGCCTGACTCTGGGACCTCGATTTCCGTTTCGTCGTCAGAAGTCACGCGTTGGCAACTGGGGCAATACGAAATCCTGCATTTGCGGGGACTAGCCAAAATACAACAGTTTCCGATTACCGCGACGGCGGACGAAGCCATTCTCTGGGTTGAAACGCCCAGCGAGGCTACGGGCCAAGAACACAAGATCATTGTTTATCTCGAAGGCAACGTTGTCGTCGAACTAAATCAAGCGGATCCAGCTCAGGCCGCCTCTGATCGGATCGTCGATTCGAGTTGGCTGGGGCGATTCTTCACCCGGGCCACTGTCGATCTGGATCAAGTCACTCGATCGTTGGGGGACCAAGCCCAGCCGGCGATTTTTGATCGAGCGCGAGCCGCCTTGGCTCAGGGCAGCGGATCCACGACGCGGCAAGTCGGGTTTGAGTCGCCACAGCAATCGGTGGTCATCAATCCACAAACCGGTGCGGTTCAGCAAGTCGGGCCAGCGTTTCAAACGCCGCAATTGAGCCAGCCGCAATTGAGCCAGCCGCAACCGGGACAAGCCACCCCGGGCGTACCTCTCAATCCGTTTCAATCGCAACTCGATCAGGGCTCATTGCGAGAAGAAAGTGCGTCGTCACCGTCCAAATTTGATTTCTCGTCGCGCGACCCAAGCGTTCGCTTAAACATAAAATCCATCAGCAATCCAGCCAATCTTAACGAGCGCATTACGTCGATGGTGGGTGGAATCAGAATTGTGATCGACAGTCCAGAGCTGGCGAACGCTCAACAATTTCGTGGCGATGAAGACCGCAAGCTGTACATCGTGGCCGACAACTTAATTCAATGGCATTCTGAAATTCCTGGCAGTCCGGCGCGTGATCAGTTTTATCTTGAAGGCAACGTGGTGTTTGCCAAGGGCTCGCGGACGATCTATTCGGAGAGAATGTATTACGACGTCGACACACAGCAGGGAACGATCCTAAAAGCGGAGATCATGACGACGGTCCCGAACTATCGTGGTTCCGTTCGCTTAAAAGCCGAGGTTGTCCAGCAATACGATGCGAACAACTTGCAGGCGTTTGGCTCTGCGTTTACTTCGAGCCGTTTGGGCGTTCCCCGGTACTGGTTGCAATCGGAAAGTATCGGCATCGTGCGGAGCCAAGTGCCTTCCTTGGATCTTTTGGGCGGAGGTGGAATTGATCCACAGACGGGATTGCCTCAAGCAGGAGCGCTGCCGGCTTCGCAGGATGAGTTCATGGTGGACGCCCAGCGCAATCGGGTCTATCTCGCGGGGCTCCCGGTTTTTGCTTGGCCGCGTTTACGGACAAGCCTCAATGATCCAACGCTGTATCTTGATCGATTTGGAGTCAACAACGATCAAATTTTTGGTTTTCAGCTCACGACTGGCTGGAATATGTATCAAATTTTGGGACTCGATAAACCTACTGAGGGGACTCGTTGGGTCGGCGTGTTGGACTACCTGAGCGAACGTGGTTTGGGCGTTGGTTCAGAATTTGATTATGAACTGGATTCTTTGCTTGGCATCCCCGGAAAAGTTAGAGGGGGGTACAAGAGCTGGTTCATAAACGACGATGGCTTAGATTTCTTGGGTTTGGATCGCCGCAATCTCGTTCCCGAAGAAGATTATCGCGGACGTATTGCGCTGAGCCACCGCCATGAATTAGCTCCGGGCTACACGTTCCGAGCGGAAGTCGGCTATTTGTCTGACCGCAATTTCTTAGAGCAATTTTACGAGCGTGAATGGGATACGCAAAAAGACCAGACGACTGGTTTTTGGTTGGAGCGGAATTCAGGCACTCGCTCCAACAATCTGACCTTCGATTTGCAGGTCAATGATTTCTTTGCCCAGACCAGCGGCCTGAAATTTGACCAGTTCGTGCTGGGTCAACCGATTCTCAACAACCATGCTGTTTGGCATAGCCATTCGCAAGCGGGCTATGTGCGGATGCGGCAAGCCGACGCGCCGCTCAACGCCAGCGAGTTGGCCAAGTTCGATCCGTTGGCTTGGGAAGCTGACGTAGATGGATTTAAGTTTGGAACGCGACAGGAGATTGATTTTCCAACCCAAGTCGGACCGATCAAGTTCGTGCCTTATCTACTCGGAGACGCAAGCTACTGGCAGGAAGCGTTGAATGGGAATGATCTGACACGGGTCTATGGCCAGGCAGGAATTCGGGCGAGTTTGCCGATGTGGAAAGTCGACCCCTCGGTTCAGTCCGTGCTTTGGAATGTCAACGGATTGGCTCACAAAGTCACATTTGACTTGGATGCGTTCTATGCGGATGCGTCGCAAGATCTCGATGAACTGGCGTTGTACGATGAGCTTGATGACGATTCGCAAGAGCATTTTCGACGCCGTTTCGCGTTTGATACTTTTGGAATTGGCCCGGGCGGCGATGTCCCGCTGGCTTACGATGAGCGATACTTTGCGCTTCGTTCGGGGATGCAAAGCAACGTCACAGCGCCGTCGAGCGAAATCGCAGACGACCTAGCCGCGATTAAATTTGGAATTCGGCAACGTTGGCAAACCAAACGTGGGATGCCTGGTCGCGAGCGAATCATTGACTGGATCACGCT
>JBLINZ010000082.1:0-17237 GCA_047639375.1 Mariniblastus sp.
CATCATGCTGCCACGACCTGGCTTTCCGAAAGCCCATCTTGAATCCACTCTTGAGCATCGCACAACTTCGACTTGTCAAAGTATTTCAGTTTAGCCGTCGTGAATGGTCGACAGAAAAATGCCATTCCATGCTCCCATTTTGAGTCGCTCACGATTCCCAATTTCACGATGTGATTGAATTGTTTTAAGTGCCTTAAGTGCCTTAAGTGCCTTAAGTGCCTTAAGTGCCTCACGTGCCTCACGTCAAACTTGATATCCTGCCAAACCGCGCCGGCTGTCCAGCCATGAAAGTCATTCATAATGAACAAGACACGAATTTTGCCGTGTTCCTTGATTAGCGCCTCTGCTGCGGGCACAAACAATTCGTAATCTTCTTTCTCAAACTTACCCGTTGCAGTGACTTCCATCACCTTGCCTTCCGTTAGGATGTCAACGAATTGGTAGTTCTTGATTTGCATCGTTCGTGACCCATTTCAGACCTAGTAGGTTGGGTGCGATGATTCCAATGAATCGTGATTCCAATGAATCGTGATTCCAATGAATCGTGATTCCAATAGCGAATGCAAAGCATGTACCAAGCCACGCCAAGTGCTCGATCGCGAAATTGCAAGCCATCCACGGATCGTACTGTTTGCTGAAAAGTGTGCGGAAACTGTGTCACCACAACGCCAACGGGCGGAAACGCGCGAAAACGGCAGTTTTTTATAAATTCATGGCCAAACTTCGTTTTAGTCTTTGATGCTCAAAGTACATTTTCGGCGGCTTGCCCTCGCTCGACATCTCCTCCAAACGCCACCTCATTCGGCGTTTCAAGCATTGTTACAGAAATATTGGCACGAGTGTTGCTCATGGTTTGACGTCAACACAAACAAACAGGCCATTCCAGATGTTATCTGCCAGCCAGCCCGTCGCAGAACGACCTGCGTATGGAGCGATTATTTCGACTGAGAAACCTGCCGTCGCTCCCAGCGTGGAAATGCTTGCTGAAGAATTGCTTCAGCAACACCCGCACTTCCGAGGTCGACAACATCTCGTACGATTTCGCTGTCAGGGCAAATGCTTGACGATTGAAGGCCACTTGCCATCGTACTTTATGAAACAACTCGCGCAAGAAGCGATTCGCTCGCTCTCGGGCTTGGAAACAATTGACAATCAAATCGCCGTAGAAGGCGTTATTTACGATGGGTGGCCAATGCTTCCGATAGAAAAATTAGATAATGAATCGATCGACACCACCCTAAATCCAACTTCACTTGCGTTGTCCACTCCGAGGGCTCTTTCAGTCATTGATCCGCCTAAGTTTTTGGACAGCCGAAAACGCCAGACTTTGGTCATGGCTCAGATAAACCAAACCCTGGCGACTCTGGCTTCTATGTCGCGCGCTTGATCTGTCTGTCAACGAGAACAATTCCGCTCATTCAAAAAAAGTCAAATGTTAATCAGAATAACCACGGACAAAACCGTCACGGCTACAGCACTCGCTTTGCGGCTCGCCTTAACCGCCCATTAATTTGGGGTGATGCAAGTCCATCACCTGACGAAGACGATGCAAAAAAAGGGAGCGGAGTTCAATTACGATTGTTTGATCTTCGAAATCTGTCAGCCGCAACAAGCCAAGAAGGTGCTAGAGGCCAACATGAGCGTTTGCACGGCTTTGCCTTGCCGCATCTCAATCTATCAAGATTGCAGCCAGACCACGTTGGCTACACTTAAACCAACGACCCTGCTGGCCATGTTCGATTCGCCGAAGTTGAAAGATGTCGCGCAAGAAGTAGAAGAGACGTTGGTCCAGATCATGAAGGATGCGGCGACCGGGTAACCGCCCAGCAACTGCCTATAAAGTTAAATGAAGATGGCTATAGATCCAATTTGCGGAATGAAAGTTGACGAGGCCTCCGGACTGTCCGCCCAACGCGATGGGCAAACGTTCTATTTTTGCAGTTCGAATTGTAGAAACACGTTCCTGACTCAAGGTCCTGATGCAGAAGCGGAAAGTGATTATTGTGACAACTCATCAAGTGTCGATGGCGATAAAACTGGCCAGGACTTCGAGGCTGTGTCGTCATCTGATGCGGCCAAATACGGTTGTCCAATGTGCTCTGGTATTCAATCCAGCAAGCCGGGAGCCTGCCCCAAATGCGGGATGGCGTTGGAACGCAATCCGGCATGGGTAAAACCGAAAGCCAACAAAACCACCTACACTTGCCCCATGCATCCAGAAGTGCAGCAGGATCATCCAGGCGACTGCCCGAAATGCGGCATGGCGTTGGAATCAATGACGAATACGGTCGAGACTGATGAAGAAGAGAATGTTGAACTCCGCGAAATGACACTTCGATTCTGGATCGGCGCGGCGTTGACGTTGCCGGTCTTTGTTCTTGCAATGGCACACATGATCCCGGTCTTGGGCCAGCAGGCTTGGGTCACCAATGATCTATCCCGCTGGATTCAGTTTGTCCTGACGGCGCCCGTGGTCTGCTGGGCGGGCTGGCCGTTTTTTGTACGCGGCTGGCGGTCTATTGTCTCGCGGCAACTGAACATGTTCACACTGATCGCCATCGGCGTGGGCGCGGCTTTTGTCTTCAGCGCCGTCGCGATGCTGCTGCCCGGCCTGTTTCCAGACACGATGCAACACGCGGGCAAGGTCGCCATTTACTTTGAGGCCGCCGCGATGGTGACGGTCCTGGTGCTTCTGGGCCAAGTGCTCGAGCTCCGTGCCCGTAGCCGGACGGGGAGCGCAATCAAGGCGTTACTGAATCTCGCGCCACCGACGGCGCGACAAGTCTCGCCGGGAGGCGATAACGTGGTCCCGCTCGACCAAGTTCACGTCGGTGATTGGTTACGTGTGGTGCCCGGCGACAAGGTGCCAGTGGATGGCGCCGTCGTCGAAGGTCATTCGAGCGTGGAAGAGTCGATGATTACCGGCGAGCCTCTCCCAGTCGAGAAAACAGTCGGCGACAAAGTGACCGCCGGTACCGTCAACGGGGCCGGTAGTTTCGTCATGCAAGCTGAGCGCATCGGCAGCGACACGTTACTCGGACAGATCGTCAACATGGTGGCCGAAGCCCAACGCAGCCGCGCTCCCATTCAAGGTCTTGCAGACAAGGTTGCCGGAATCTTCGTGCCAGTCGTGCTGGCGGTTTCGGCACTGACTTTTGTCGTCTGGTTATGGATCGGTCCGGAACCTAGGCTGGCCCACGCCATGATCAACGCTGTTGCGGTCCTGATCATTGCCTGCCCGTGCGCACTTGGCTTGGCAACACCCATGTCGATCATGGTCGGAGTAGGGCGGGGTGCCCAGGAAGGCGTGCTCGTCAAGAACGCAGAGGCGCTCGAACGAATGGAAAACGTTGACACGCTGGTCGTCGACAAAACCGGCACGCTTACCGAAGGCAAACCCAAGCTCATCGACATCCTGCCAGTCGATGGCTTCAACGAAAATCAGCTACTACGTCTGGCCGCCTCACTTGAGCAGAACAGCGAACATCCGCTGGCCACTGCGATTGTGAAGGGCGCAAAGGAACGAGACATCGCATTAGACAAAGTAACCGACTTTCGCTCGGTGACGGCGGGAGGTGTCGTCGGTAACGTCGCCGGTTGCGTGGTGATGGTCGGCAAACCAGACTTCCTGCAGAACGAGAGGATCAACGGCCTTGAACAGTTGGAAACCAGGGCCGTGAAACTGCAAGAAGACGGCAATACAGTGATGTTCGTCGCCATCGACGGCCAGCCAGCCGGCCTCCTTGCCGTCGCCGATCCGATCAAAGACACCACGGCCGAAGCTATCAAGAAACTCCATGAACTCGGCTTGAAACTCGTCATGCTGACAGGTGACAACCGACGTACTGCCGCTGCCGTGGCCAAGAAACTGGGGATTGATACGGTCGAAGCTGAAATTGAACCCGCCGGAAAAGTGGCTCAGATCAAAATGCTGCGGGCAGCAGGGAAACATGTTGTGATGGCTGGTGACGGCATCAACGATGCACCCGCACTCAGTGAAGCGGACGTTGGAATTGCGATGGGCACCGGCACGGACGTCGCGATCCAAAGCGCAGGAATTACGCTGGTCAGCGGAGACCTGCTCGGGATAGCGAAAGCGATCCGTCTGAGTCGCGCTACCATGTGGAACATTCGCCAGAACCTGATCTTCGCTTTTCTCTACAACGCGTTGGGTATTCCGGTGGCGGCTGGCGTGCTTTACCCGTTCTTCGGCTTGCTTCTCAGCCCGATCATTGCTGGCGCCGCGATGAGCTTGAGTTCCGTTTCGGTAATTAGCAACGCCTTGCGGCTGCGGAAAGTCGACCTGCAATGAAGGTGCAAAACTTGAAAACTCAGAATCCCAAACCAGCGAACCAAGGTGTCGTCGTCGCGGTGCGTGGCAGCGTCGTGGACGTACGGTTCGATAATCTTTTGCCTGCGATCCATTCGGTGTTGCGTGCTGGAGAGCAACAGCAAATCATCATCGAAGTCCTTGCACAACGAGATGCGAAACATGTGCGTGGCATTGCGTTGACGCCGACGCAGGGTCTCTCGCGAGGCATGGCGGTGACGGATACTGGCGGCCCATTAAAAGCACCGATTGGGAAAGAAATTCTGTCGCGGATGTTCGATGTCTTTGGCAACACGATCGACCGAGAACCGCCACTGGCCGATGTCCAATGGCGCAGCGTGCATCGGGCTCCGCCCCCGTTGGCACAGTGTTCCACCAAATCCGAAATCTTTGAAACGGGCATCAAGGTCATCGACGTACTTGTGCCACTGGAACGAGGTGGCAAGGCGGGATTGTTCGGCGGTGCGGGAGTCGGTAAGACGGTGCTACTCACCGAATTGATCCACAACATGGTCGGGCACCAAAAGGGAGTTAGCATTTTTTGCGGCATTGGCGAACGATGTCGCGAAGGTGAAGAGCTGTATCGCGAAATGAAAGCAGCTGGCGTACTACCGAACATGGTGATGATCTTCGGCCAAATGAACGAACCACCTGGCAGTCGGTTTCGAGTGGGGCATGCCGCGCTGACGATGGCTGAATATTTCCGGGACGATGAGCATCGTGATGTGCTGCTGTTGGTCGATAATATCTTCCGCTTTATTCAGGCCGGCATGGAAGTGTCCGGCTTGATGGGCCAGATGCCGTCGCGGTTGGGTTATCAGCCGACGATGGGCACCGAACTCTCGCAATTTGAAGAACGTATCGCCAATACAGACACCGGAGCCATCACCTCGATTCAGGCCGTGTATGTGCCAGCCGACGACTTCACCGATCCCGCGGCGGTGCATACGTTCTCGCATCTCTCGGCTTCGATCGTACTTTCTCGTAAGCGAGCCAGCGAAGGGCTGTTCCCTGCCATCGACCCTTTGCAATCCAGTTCCAAAATGGCCACTCCGGGTATCGTCGGCCAGCGGCATTACGATATCGCGCAAGAAATTCGGCGAACCTTGGCCCAATACACGGAACTCAAAGACATCATCGCCATGCTCGGTCTGGAGCAGCTTTCTCCCGAGGATCGCAACATCGTCGCCCGAGCACGGCGGCTGGAACGTTTCCTCACGCAGCCATTTTTCACAACCGAACAATTCACGGGCCGCTCGGGCAAACTCGTTAGCCTCCAAGACACGTTAGATGGCTGCGAGCGAATACTGCACGACGAATTCAAAGACTTTTCGGAGAGTGCACTTTACATGATCGGTGCGATTGACGAGGCGAAGAAGGATGCCAAACCCAAACACAAAACACCGTCCGAACCGCAATCACAAGCCCCTGTTGGAAGTAGAAATGAATCTTAAGATTCTCTTACCATTCAAGGTCTTTACCGAAAAAACACACGTGGTGCGTGTGGTGGCGGATACACACCAAGGCTCGTTTGGCATCTTGCCACACCGGCTTGACTGCGTAGCGGGGCTTTTGCCCGGAATTCTGATCTACGAGACGGCCACCGACGGAGAGGAATACGTTGCTATCGATGAGGGCGTTTTAGTGAAAACCGGCTTGGACGTGTCGATTTCCGTCCGCAACGCAATTCGAGGAACGGACCTTGGCCAGTTGCACGAAGCAGTGAAACAGGAGTTTCTGATCTTGAACGAACAGGAACGCAATGTCCGCTCGGTGATGGCGAAATTGGAGAGTGGTTTCATCCACGGGCTTGTGGAATTTAATCATGACTGAAAATCAGGAATTCGACGACGAGAAGGAACGGGCGGCGTTTGGCCGTAAGGTCCGTGCGAAAGCTGATCGCAAGCTCAACGCGAGGCGTAATCCGACGCCGGGCGTTTGGTCCGGACTGGGCATGATGGGGCTGATTGGATGGTCAGTGGTCGTTCCAACGTTGCTCGGAACAGCGATTGGAAGCTGGGTGGATAGCCGTTACCCCGGACGCCATTCCTGGACGCTGATGTTGCTGGTCGCCGGTTTAGCCGTCGGCTGCCTGAATGCGTGGCAGTGGGTCGCTAAAGAAGAAAAAGCAATGCAAGAGGAAGACAAGCATGACCATGAATGATCTACAGAATTTTGTCCTGCCGTGGGCGTCGGGTGTGTTGCTGGGCGCCATGTTCTTCGGTGGCCTGTGGTGGACGGTTCGAAAAGGACTGACGTCTAAAAATCCGGCGTTGTGGTTCCTCGTCAGTCCATTGCTGCGAATGAGCGTTGCCATGGGCGGGTTTTATCTGGTCGCTGGCGGTCAATGGGAGCGTCTCATGCTTTGCCTCGTCGGATTCATCAGTGCCCGCTTTGTTGTTGCACGGCTGACACGTTTACCGAGCGACAATCAGACGCACTTGGCAAAGGAGGCCAGCGATGCGACTTAGTCCCGATGAGATGATTATCTGGCAGTACGGATTTTTCAAACTGAATGCGACCATCGTTTTCACATGGGGATTGATGTTGTTGCTGGTCGTCGGCTCCATGCTCATCACGCGCAGACTTTCGACTGGGTTACGAAGAACCCGTTGGCAGAACCTCCTGGAGATCATCGTCACGGGAATCGTGAAACAGATCGAAGAAGTCGGCCTGAGCGAGCCACAAAAGTATCTCGGCTTTCTTGGTACGCTATTCCTGTTTGTCGCTGTCGCCAGCCTCGGAACCATCATTCCAGGATACGAGCCGCCGACGGGCTCGCTTTCGACCACCACGGCGCTCGCACTCTGCGTGTTTGTGGCAGTGCCCATGTTTGGCATCGGGCAGCTAGGACCGAGCAAATACTTTGCCACTTACATTGAACCAACGTTCATCATGCTGCCTTTTAACATCATCAGCGAAGTCTCCCGCACGCTCGCTTTGGCCGTCCGCCTCTTCGGCAACATGATGAGCGGAGCAATGATTCTCGCCATCCTGCTGACGATCACACCCTTCCTCTTCCCAGTTGTCATGACGGTGCTCGGACTGCTCACGGGCCTCGTGCAGGCATACATTTTCAGCATCCTGGCCGCGGTTTATATCGCCGCTGCCACGCGGATGAAACGGCCCAAGATTCAAACCGAATCTGCACTTGCAGAATGAACCACAACCATCAAAGGAGATTTCATGGATAGCATGACAATGATCGCGATCGCTTCGATAGTAATGGCTGGACTCACCACCGGCTTTGGCACAATGGGACCAGCATTGGCAGAAGGGAAAGCCGTCGCAACCGCGCTGACTTCACTGGCGCAACAACCTGACGCCTCGGCCACGATTACGCGAACTCTGTTCGTCGGGCTGGCGATGATCGAATCCACGGCAATATATTGCTTCGTGGTTTCGATGATTATGATATTCGCCAATCCGTTTTGGAATCATGTCATCGCCACAACGACAGGAAACTGATCCATGCCTATCGACTGGTTCACTGTCGTCGCACAGGCGATCAATTTCCTGATCCTCGTGTGGCTGATGAGGCGATTCCTCTACAAGCCCATCCTTGATGCCATCGATGCGCGCGAGATTCGGATCGCCGCGGAACTCGCGGACGCGGACGCCAAACAGGACGCGGCCCAAAAGCAGAGAGCCGAATTCCAGCATAAAAACGAAGCGTTCGATCAACAACGCGCCGCACTGATGAGTCAGGCGGCCGACGAAGCGAAAATCGAAGGCCTGCGACTGGTGGGCGAAGCGCGGGCAGCTGCCAACGACCTGCGAGCAAAACAACAAGAGACTCTGCGACGGGAACAACAGAGTCTAACAAGCGAAATCAAGCGCCGGACCCGTGAGGAAGTGTTCGCCATCGCGCGGAAAACTCTCACGGATCTTGCCGGAGTCGACCTGGAAGAACAAATGAGCGCCGTATTCACCCGCCGCGTGCGAGAACTCAATGGCGAGGCAAAAGACAGTTTCGCCAACGCTTTGAAATCATCGTCTGAACCGCCTGTCGTTCGCAGCACGTTCGACTTACCAGCGGAGCAACATGCCGCTATCCAACTTGCGGTCAACGAAACGTTCGCGGCGAATATCAAACTACGTTTCGACACCGCCCCGACCGTCATCAGCGGCATCGAACTCACGGCGAACGGTCACAAAGTCGGCTGGAGCATCGCGGAGTACTTGATGTCCCTGGAGCGGAGCGTCGACCATGTGCTGCAGGCACAGTCCCGCCCCCAAGTCACGCCAGCAGACAAAACCGAATCGAAAAACGAATGAATACCGCCCCCGAGACCCTTGAAAAAATGTTCGACGGCGCGATGTCTGCAATTGAGCAGGTGCGCGAACCGTTCGCGCATCAGTTGGTTCCGCGCGAAATAGGCACGATTATCAGCGTCGCCACCGGAATCGCAAAAGTTTCGGGGCTTCCGGGGGTGGGGTTTGAGGAATTAGTCGAGTTTCCCGGTGGTGTGTTCGGGATCGCGTTCAATATTGACGAAGAAGAAATCGGCGTCATGCTGCTCGGCGAATACTGGCATCTTCATGCAGGAGATGAAGTTCAGCGCACGGGCCGCGTCATGGATGTGGGGGTCGGCGAAGGCTTGCTTGGGCGAGTCATTGATCCGCTTGGCCGACCGCTCGATGACGGCGGGCCGGTTCACGTGAGTAAGCGTTTGCCAATTGAACGCCCCGCACCGCCAATCATGGACCGCGCGCAAGTCAGCGTCCCGCTTCAGACTGGCCTGAAAGTCATCGACGCACTCATTCCCGTTGGGCGCGGCCAACGCGAGTTGATTCTAGGCGATCGACAGACGGGCAAGACGACCATCGCGGTCGATACAATTCTCAACCAGCGAGACCAGAATGTCATCTGTGTCTACTGCGCCATTGGCCAGCGTGCGTCGGCCGTTGCGAAGGTCGTGGCCAACTTGCGCGAAAAGGACGCGATGGAGTACACCGTCGTCGTCGTGACTGAGGGCAACGACCCGCCGGGGCTCACTTACATTGCGCCCTATGCCGCAGCTAGTATCGCAGAGTCGTTCATGGAAGCCGGCCGCGACGTGTTGATCGTGTACGACGATCTCACCCATCACGCCCGCGCCTACCGCGAGCTCTCACTGTTGCTTCGCCGACCGCCTGGGCGAGAAGCATTTCCCGGTGACATCTTTTATATCCACTCGCGACTGCTCGAACGAGCGACACACCTGTGTGACGAACTTGGCGGCGGCTCTCTCACAGCGTTACCAATCATCGAAACCGAAGCACAAGACATTTCGGCGTATATTCCAACCAACCTAATTTCAATTACTGATGGCCAGATCTATCTCTCACCCTCGCTGTTCGAGCTGGGTGTCCTGCCCGCCGTTGATGTCGGGAAATCCGTCTCGCGCGTCGGCGGCAAAGCACAACGCGCTGCTTACCGAGCAGTGGCGGGCGATTTAAAGCTGGCCTATGCACAATTTGAGGAGCTCGAAACCTTTTCCCGGTTTGGTGCCCGCCTGGACGATAACACCCTCAACATCATCGAACATGGACGTCGAATTCGCGCCTGCCTGAAGCAGCCGGAGTTCTCGCCCCTACCCGTGCCTTCGCAAATCGCTGTGCTCCTCGCGTTGATCGCCGGCCTGTTCGACACGGTGCCGCTGGAGCAGATGAAAGATGCTGAGCACGCGCTATGCGAAGCGGCGAAGGAAATTCCAACCGGCGTTTGCAAGCGTTTGGACACAGCTGTCAGGCTGAGTGACGAAGATCGCGAAACACTTATCCAACTCGCCCGCCAATCACTCGCTAGCTTCCAACACCAGAAACCAACTGAGGAATCACCATGAGCGAGTCGACGGCAAGTCTACGCCGCAAGGTATCGGGAGCGGGGGACCTGCAGTCCGTCGTCCGCACCATGAAAGCGATGGCAGCCTCCAGTATTGTGCAATACGAGAATTCGGTTCACGCGTTGGCCGACTACTATCGGACCGTGGAACTGGGATTGGTTGCGTGTTTGCGAAAAGTCGGACCGACATCCTTAATGCCAGAACTTCAACGAAGAACTTCGCCACCGCCGATCGGTGCGGTTGTGTTCGGTTCCGACCAAGGACTCGTGGGGCAATTCAATGATGTGGTCGCGGACTATGCGATCAAGACGCTGGCGACTTTGCCGGGCAAGCCCCAGATCTGGGCCGTCGGCGAGCGCGTTCACGCTCGACTGGCAGACGCAGGTCTACCCCTAGCGGGACTCTATGCCGTGCCAAACTCCGTCAAAGCAATCACGCCACTGGTCGGAAAGATTCTGATCGAAAACGAAATGAATCATGGCCAGAATAAACTTTCTGAGCTTTACCTCTTCCACAATCATCCAGCCGCAGGTGCGGTCTATGCGCCTGTCAGCCAACGACTGTTACCGTTGGACGATGATTGGCGCCGCGGGCTGGGTCGACTTCACTGGCCGACAAAAAACCTGCCCGAGGTCATTGGTGGAGGCACGGCAACCTTGCAAACGCTGATCCGCGAGTATCTTTTTGTCTCGCTCTTCCGCGCAAGTGCAGAATCGTTGGCCAGCGAGAATGCCAGCCGCCTCGCAGCCATGCAACGTGCCGACAAAAACATCGGCGAACTGCTGGAGGAGCTTAACTCGACCTATCACCGTTTGCGTCAAAGTGGCATCGACGAAGAATTATTTGACGTCATCTCCGGCTTTGAAGCGCTGTCAAATTAGCGCATTCACCGCGACTTTTTCTCGTGGCAATCGTTTTCAGATTTTTTTTGGATCATCTGTATATAGGCTAGATCCGAACGACTAAGATATGGAATCTGTCAATCAAACGCCACTTTCAACTATGCGGATGAGAATTGTTAACGGAGAATAGTGATTGACACCCCTCAGTTAGCAGGTGGCAAAACAAATTTTTCTCAAGGAGCATTCAAATAGTTGCTAATTCAAAAGTCTGCCGAAACAATAAACTTGCAATTCTCATGTTGAGCTGTGGCTTGTCAGTGGGAACGGGACTAGGAATATCTTTGGGAATCGCGTTTGACAACCTTCCTCTAGGTTTGTCTTTGGGAGCTGGCGTGGGAATAACTTTCGGGATGTGTTCCTATCAATATTTCAACAAGAGAAAATGTTCTTGACGCAAGGCGGTGTCGGCCGGATTGCCTTTTCGGACGGTTTCACCAGTCACCTAAAGAACGGGTAAGACTGAATCCAGTGAAAACCTCTGTTCAGCAGGAGGAACTTGGACTCGTCGACCCGTTTCAGCTGGACACTGATCGAGTCACTTTCCCAGTGGCCACTGAGAGCGATTCCGTGGTTGGCTGGTCGCGAGAAATCAAGCGTCACGCCAGTGCCTGCGTTGGCTTCGATCGCCTGCTCAAAACGATCTTCTATCAGACGAGGATTGTAGGCCAATCGCGTCGCGCCCGCGGTCGTCACTGTTGTGTCGGGATTCTCGATGAACGTGACCGTGCCGGTCTGAATATTTACACTTGTAAGGTAGTCATGGACAACACCGTTCATGAGGTGGATGCTCGCCATGCCAGATCGCTCGATAATTACCGTCCGCCACCGCCGTGCATCCGTGAGTAACGGAGGCAAGAGGGTCCCATTGGATGTGAATGACTCGACGTCATAGATGCCGTAGAGCACAGTCGGTGTCCGGTTGTATGACTGACCGTTTCCATTAGCTATACCTAGGCCCCTGAATGCGAAGGTGATCGCCAGGCAGGTCATTCCAATCCGAAAAGCGATACGGTTGTGCTTCGCATTCCGAAACAGTGGAGGAAATTCAACCGGCACACTCGGACGATTGAGCACGAGCACGTCGACCAGCCGTCGGAAGTCCGGCATCACCAGGACGAGCGTCATCGCCAGAAGATTCATCGACCACATCTTCACGGACACGTCGAAGCTTAGGTTCAGCGCGACCACGTGGCTAAGCGCACCGAGTGAAATGAGCGAGCCTAGTGTCGTGGTTCGACGATTGAACAGCAACACGCCCCCCAAAACCTCGACACCCCCGGTAAACGCGGAATACGCGGCCGAAGACCCCATGAATATCCACAGCAACGATGTAGGTGAAGAGTCTCCATAGGGCTGTACCAACTTGGCGAGGTGTGGCGGAAGCATCTGGAGATGAAAGATCTTGAACAAGCCGTAGGTGACCATCGCGATCCCCAATGCATAGCGGAGTATGACTCGCAGCAAAATGTGGAGCTTGGCGTAGTTCTTCCGCTGTCTACCTGCGATGCTCCAAATCAGCGTGACGACCACAGCCAACACGACACAACAACCGAGTTGTATCCAGTGACCGAGACCGTCACCATCAGAGATTAGTGGCGGGGCAGGGACGAGCAAGATGTGGCGGGCTACCCACGGCACGACGGCCTCCCAGACGACTTGACTAACGGCCGCGATTGGAAATGTCAACGGAGCAAAGAACGCAGCCCAGCTCGCAAGGAAGAGCACCACATAAGTAAAGACAAACCGGAAGACGATGCGAGAGACCATCGGCCATTCCATCTCAGCCACCATGACGCTCTGGTCAGCCGATGCCGGGGTAAGATCCTGAGGCTTGGTCACGGGCGTTCTCCTTCTCAAGTTATCTGTTGTCCGAAAGACAGCTAATACCAATCACTCACGATGGACAGCCACCGTGAATCCACACTCGTGATTATTTCGAGACACGATGGGCCGGATGCTCATGATACTCGTGTCCGTGAACCAGATAAATGAGCCTGCGGACATGGGGCTTCTCCTTGTCGATTTCATCTGTGCATGAGTTCATCGTGATCGCCAAGCACGACAAATCGCTAGGCTCCATTTTGGACCAGCTGTTCGTACTCGTCGAGAACGGGAAGATCGTTTTTTTCTTTTTCCAAATCGAATTCCACCAGCTTCTCCATGACATTCTTCGCCGTTTACATTTCATCAAAGACGGTTGCCAAGGCTTGAGACCCGCTGACTGGATTCGCTGAATTCTTAGCACTTCTTTTGTTGTATTAAACCGTTGTTAATCAAACAGCCATTGAATATTGACACCTCCCAGCGTCGGCATGTCGATGCGATCTCGAAACTTCGGCGGACGTTCACTGCTTCAGTCAGTCTCTGAAGAACAAGCATTCGCAACGTGGAAGCAGTGGCGACTCAAGTCCTCCTGCCGAGAAAGTGTGTCATTCAATTGGTTGATACACAATCGCGCGCGTTTTCGTACCACTTGGCAAATGAAACCACAGGCAAGAATTCCTATTGAGCGTGAACGTATTACGATCGAAGGCAAGCCACGATGAGTTGCTTGTCCTCGCTTCCGCGTCCAGTTACCCATTCATAAGGAGATAATGACAGCCAGGATCACGCATTTTTCAGGGGTTGTCGCCAATCGCCACTAAATCCCGCGAAGCACCTAAGTTTTAAGAGTGGCCTTCGGCTCGTTGATATTGACGTTGACGTGGTGGAATAGAAACGACTAACGCCGCAGCAACGCGACCTCTGCTACCAATCCGGGCCCGAAGGCGAGCAGTAGACAATTAGATTTTTCGCCAGACCGATCGGCGGCCCTAATCGCATCTGTGAATTCCTGAAGGATGAACAAAACGGTCGGCGAAGACATGTTACCGTACCTCTGCAAGACAGATCGCGACGTTGCCAGATCATCATCGCTAAGGGAAAGACTGTTCTGAACGGCTGACAAAATCCGAGGGCCACCGGGATGGACGCCCCAAAGGTCAATTTCGTCGATCGTTAACTGGTGGTCCGCAAGCCAATTTACAAGCCAGTCTTTCAACGTTGCTTCGATCCGATCGCCAATCTCGTTCGTCAAAATCATCTCGAAACCGTTGTCGCCAACTGTCCAACTCATTGTTTCAATCGAATCAGGAATCAAAACCGATCCCGTCGAAACAACATTCCAATCGCTGGAAGATGGCGTTTCGGATTCGGGAAGACTGTTCGGAATCGTCGGATCTTTACTCCCGAATACTAACGATGCTGAACCATCCGCAAACAACGCGTTGCCAATCACGCCTTCCAAGTCCCACTGGAACTTGTAGTGCAAACTGCAAAGCTCAACCGCGGTCATCAGGACTCTCGCATTTGGATCGGATTGAGCGATCGCAGTCGCCACACGAATTCCATTGATCGCCGCGTGACAGCCCATGAAGCCGACGTTGACTCTCTGAGTGGTTGGCGGCAGACCAAGTTGCTTGATTAACTGAATATCAATGCCTGGCGAGTCAAATCCGGTACACGTAACAACGACGAGATGTGTGATCTGTTCCGGTTCAATTCGCCCATCTGATAGTGCGGCTTTAGCCGATTCGATGGCCAACGAGCTTGCGAACTCGCGATAAATCTGCATCCGCTCTCCAGTCGTTGGCCCGGCACTTTCACCTGGTGAAATTTCAGGAAGCGTCTCGGGAGCGACTAAAAGATCACGATTGAAGCCGACGGCCTCACTCGTTCCAACGGCTGTTACTTGCCTCGCTGGCGTCCCCCACGTGTAAGCTGCTTGGTGCGGAACAACGGTGTGACGGTTTTTGACGCCGGACTTTCGATACAAGACCTTAGCCAGCCGTTTTTGTTTTTCATTTTCACAAACAAGGTCGGAAAACATTTTTAACGCTTCGGCTTGCGACATCGTGTGAACAGGATGCGAGGTTCCGATGCCGAGTAGGGTTGCAGCTAACATATTTTTTTTCTTGCCTTCGCTTCAGGATTTGTGATGGATACTCGCCTATTCCAGCTTCCGACGATCGGCATCCGCTCATTCGCTTGATTGCTAAATCGCTTGGTTCAACCGCTTCGCAACTTGGCCGGCCAGCCACGGTTGAAAACGCAAAACTTGGTGTGCCACAAAGCAGGTCATCGGACTTTTCAGAGCCCATGAAATCCGAGCGCACAGTTTTTGTGAGCGGCCTATGTTGTCCCAATACCAACTTTCCCACTGCTCAGTCAGATTATCTCGCCAGCCTTCCACGGCCCGTTGCACGAACGGCGTTACTCCAATGCCGCTTTGCAAAGCCCAGCGGATTCCTTCGCCAGTGAATGGCTCCACATACGTAGCTGCATCCCCAACCAGAAAAACTCGCCTGTCTCCCAACCGACTCGCTCGAGACGTCAACGGTGGTGATCCGCGCCAGACTCCCGCGGCATCCGGAACCTCCTTAACACCCGCCTCGCTAAAAATCTGATTCACAGTTCCAAGCGGGCCAAGTTGGCGTAGTGCACTTCGATCCACAGACGCAGCAATATGCAGTCGCCCATCCGATAGCTCCGTGATCCCGCCGTACCCGATGCGGCCCACTGCCATTCGAATCGCTCGTTGCGAATCCAAGAACGAGCGTTCGCCCATACTATTCTTTGCCAAAACAGTCTCCACTCCAACCCTTGAATCGTCGGTCGAGCTTTGCTGCAACAATTCAGAATCGGCCACGCAGCGATTGTTCAGGCCCCCGGCAACTACAACTGACTTGGCGCGCGTGACTGATGTGCGACCCGATTGTTTGATTTCAACCATCCGATAATCGCCTTCGTCGTCTTCCATATCGCCAAGTTTTCCGGTTGCCGAATCACGAAACGTTACGCCGGACTGTATCGCCACATCGACCAAACATTGATCGAGCTGCGATCGCTCGACGGCCAACCCTAACGGCATCGGAATGCTGAAAGTTCGACCACGATGGTGAAGTGAGAAAGAATCGAGCTGATTGCCCGTTTGCCAGAACGGATGGTCGTCTCCAATTAGGGAATTCAATAAGTTGATCGAAACCTGATTCAAACAGCCGCCACAGATTTTGTGACGAGGAAACTTCTTGGCGTCCAGCAGCAGCACTGAGTGACCACATCGCGACGACGAAATTGCTGCCGATGTGCCCGCCGGGCCCGCGCCGATGACGATCACATCCCATGTTTCGATCTCAGCGGATGACGTGGTGGGACAGATCACAGTAACTCCTTCTGAGATGTGGGCCAGACAATCGTAACGCGTTCAGGCCAATGCTTGTTGATTTTTGCTTGCCGGATTCCAGCCGCTCGTAACATCCTTTGAAATTCGGCGACAGTGAATGCGGCTTTGACTGACAAGAGACCATCGACGTGCACGATTCGGCTCCGCGAAAGCAACCTGGTTGCGACGAAACACAATCCATAACCCAACTTCGTTCGGGCTAAGTCCTGAACGACAACCAGTTCTGTCGCCGCCGAGGCAAATTTTTGCAGAATGTTGACGGCATCCCGTTCGCTAAAGTGATGGAGGAACAATGAGTTTATCACCACATCAGCTTGAGTCAGCTCATCCTTCAAAACGTCCAGCTGGCAGAAATCAATTGGAACTGTCGCTTCGTTGGCGGCCTCCCGGGCAAACTCGATAGCCGCCGCACTGAAGTCGCATCCAGTCAAACTGACTTCTTTCCCGGCGCGACCCGCCAACTGATGGATTTTCCGCAACAGATACCCATCACCACAGCCAACATCAAGAATCGAAAATGCTTTACGATTTTTTAACGCTGAGGACGATTGAATTTGATTCCAAATCTGACTGGCCGTTCGAGAAAAAGCATGAGCCCGTGCCAAACCGCCAAGCGCTTGACGATGATCAAGCCTATCCAGCATCGGATCGTCCATCAGTTCCGGTTCAAGCTGCCGGGTGGCCAAATTTATATTTAACATTCAGGATTTCGCAATTGCTCAATTGGAACAGGAGTTTCGACCTTAGACGATGAATAACGCGCATTGCAAGTCATGTGCCAAACATTCAAGCAAGATTTGAAATTTTCTCTTTATCTCGACTCGCCCAGAAGGTGTGTCATTCTGGTTCTTGACCCATTTTCGCGCGTTTCAACACCACTTGATTCGAAGGGAAGAAGACGCCAAAACATCGGTTGCATTATGCATTGCTACCGACCACCGATTTCCCTTTTTCTG
>JBLINZ010000083.1:0-17230 GCA_047639375.1 Mariniblastus sp.
TGTGTTCAGTGTCTCGTTCGCGTTTCAAGGACTCGTCGCTAGTGAGTGCCGCTATCGCAGGCGAATGCGCTTCGACTTTCGTCCACGTCTTGGGGTTGTGCCGATCGACTGGCTTCCAGACTTTGACACTTCCACCCGCCACGAGCTCGGCCATCAAACCGGTTTTGCCAATGGAAACCAGCTGCCCGTCAGTCGGGCCCTTCTGTCGATACATGCCCGCGATCACGATCTGGCCCATGATCGAAGACGGAGGTGTCATTTGCGGGTTAATGCCTTCAGGTAAAACACCAGAAAGCGAAGACAGCCTTTCTTGGACAGTTTGACGGGCTTCCCGGATTTCGGTGTCCCAGTCAAATTCGATGTAGATAACGTTGAGCCCGGCTGTGCTTTGGCTGCGAACGGCTTCCACGCCGTTGGCCCCCAATAAAGCTACCTCGATCGGTTGTGTGACGAGCGTTTCAACTTCTTCCGTTGCCAATCCGGGACACTCAGTCAAGATGATTACGCGGGGTCGATCGAGATCAGGAAAAACGTCGATCGGCATCGTTGTTGCCAGGTACGATCCGTATACCAACAAGATCAAACTGACGATTACCACAAGGAATCGGTAGCGAAGCGAAAACCGTATTACAGCATCGAGCATTGTTGTGTTTCCTTAGTGTGCTGCGTGGGTTGTACCGTCAGCATGGACGTGAACGTCCGCACGCATGCCACTTGCTGCTTGGGCTTTGAGAACACGGTTCAGTGATGCGGCTGAACTTTGAGCGAGATAGAATCCGGGGGTGATGTTTCCGTCGTTCGCAATCACGACGTTGGTTCGATCTTGGTGAATCACTTGAACCGAAATTCGATTGAACAGATCGCCATTTTGTTGAAAGACATAGGCCTCCGGGCCTTCGTGAATCACGGCGCGGGCGGGAAGCACGATCACGTTTTCGATTTCTTCAACGGGCACGTCGATCAGGACTCGTTGTCCGGGGCGGAATCGCC
The DNA here is from genome assembly GCA_047639375.1 of Mariniblastus sp. Lineage (GTDB taxonomy): Bacteria > Planctomycetota > Planctomycetia > Pirellulales > Pirellulaceae > Mariniblastus. The sequence goes on from JBLINZ010000083.1 coordinate 991, forward strand.
AGACGACGAACGTTCGATCGTCTTTATCATAAGTCCGAGATTGATTGGTAAGCGGTACGAAGAAGTCAAAAGTCCGACTACTCGGGTCGGTCGTATTCGCCAGATGCCGGATTTGAAACTCTTGCGTCAGGCCCGACCAATCTTTGGCAACGTCTTCGGTAAATTCAACTACAACGGGCCAGCTGCTTTCGGCAGCCCGAGCGAGATTCGATGCTTCCTTTTTAAAAGCGTGCCCTTTGATATACAACGAATTGTGATTGGCCAGTACCGCGAGCGCTTGACCAGCTTCCACCTGTTGCCCTAATTCGACTCGAAGATCCTGGATCTCGAAAAACCCACCTTCGATCGAGGAATCAGTCTCGGTGAAACTTACAGGCACGACGTCCGACTTAGGTTCGGCAATTTGCGGTGCAAAAATGTCTATCGAGTTCAGAAAATTGCCCGATTCGATTGCCTCTAGCTGAGCCTGCGTTAGTCCACGTGAATTTAAGTCCTGTCGATGGGCATCAATCAATGCCGCTTGTCGATTCTTCTGCTGGTCGAGCTCAATGATTCGTTTTCCGGGAATGACACCCGTGTCGACCAAGTCACGGATTCTCAATCTTTCCTGATCCACAATCTCGGTCTCTCGAATTGCTTTGAACAATTCAGATTGCGTTTGTTGAAGCGATTCGCTGACCAACCTGAGCGAAAACATCCTCTCGCCGGGCCGGATAATGTCGCCTTCAAACGCATGAACTTGAGTCACGACGCCTTCGATCGGTGCAGTGATACCGCGATCAGTCACTCCTGGACGATCGACGATTACGCCGGGGATTTGGATTTTCTTCCAGTAATTTTGCAGCTTGACCGGTTTTGAAACCAATGCAAGATTAGCCCGGGCCTGTTCGCTAAGTTTCAAGACTTTCGGTTCTTCGATTACTGGATTGTCTTCTTCCGCCGATACTTCTGGGGCTTCATTTGTTAGCAGCGGGAGCCAACGGCTTCGACTGAAGTATGCACCGACACCGATGCCGACAAATACGACAAGGTAGGCAGCGAATTGCCAGACCTTGCGGCTTATTTTTAAGCGCATTGCTAGATCCTCAAACACGGATCGCCTGAATCATCAGACGGATGTTTTTCTCAATTGAACAAAAGCGAGAAAGGCGGTTTGCCTCTCAGGTAGATAACAAGTCAATCAGATTCGGACTTGCTGTTTAGAGAAGCAAACGGCTCGTTTGCAAATAGATAGCGAGCCGGGACGCTAAAAACGGGCCTGCACGAGTCCGTTGACTTGGAATAGCGGGCGGCAAGACTAGCGATTGCTGAGCGATAAACAAAACAGCAATGGAGTTTAAGTCCTTGGCTATCAACCGATTCGACTGATTGTGAATGTTGTCTTGGTCGCCAAAGTAAAAAGCGTCACTGTCGTGGTCGCCTAGATTACTCGAATCTAAACCCGACTCAGAATCGTCGGACGGCTGGGGTTCGTCTGGATGTTGATGTTCGCCTGAATCATGATGAGCATGAGAACCGCCATCGTGCGAATGCCCTGACAGATGGACATGGGAACGAGCCGAATGATCTGAGGGTTCCGAATCGTGATGCGAATGCGCAGCGCAGATTGTTGCCTGATTGGCAAGCAATGCGAATACGAGCATCAAGCGTAAGATTCGGTTGGTCATTATTTAGGGTGTATTCGGCAAAACATGCAGATTAGTTAACCGAAACTATAACACGTAAACCGGACAGGACAATCGGATTCCCTCGCTAGGATGTTGGATTTGACACAATGTCCCCAATCAAACCATCCTCAACCTTCCCTTACGATCACACTCAACAATGTTAGAGATCGAATTGAAAATTTGTACTTGATGCGAGGTGAACGGAATTGACGTTGGCGGTTGCAGCGGTGCGAGAATCAAATGCAGTTCGCAATTGTCACGAACCTCTTCCAAGAATCGAAATCAACAGTTCGTGAATGAACGATCTGAAAACCGTTCGATTCAAATCATAGGAACCAACTGGCTGATCGGGCTCGTCCCCCTCACGGGAAGCACGAAAACCAGCATCAATGACAAGTGCTAGTTACTGCGAAACAGGCTCCGTCCTGTTTCAACGACTTTTGCAACCACAGTGGGCAGGACCCCTTTTGAAATCATTCGAAGCTTGTTCTGAACGTGGGGTTCGGCTCCCCAAAACTCTTTATAAACTTCGTTGCCTCTGAGAAAGTCGAAGAAACGATCGCCCCGCTCAATTGCCTTTTTGACCATTGAAGTGAACAACAGATGCCCCGGCTCAAGCTTCATCGAATCTGGATGGTATCCCGATTGGTAAAGCTGATACCCTTGCGTCGAGTCAAAGTAAAGTTGCGACGCAATGGCACTGCCATTGTGCGATACAATTACAATTTCGCTCCTTCCATCGAGGCTGAATTCCGTGACTGCCGACCGGAGAAATTTTTCGAATTTCTTGTCTGCAAAGACACCGGGCTTGCCCATGCTATTAAAGCGTCGAGTATGAAGGTCTTTCAAAGTCTGAAATGCGACTCCAACTGGGATCTCGGCAGAGGATGAAATCGTAAATTCACCCGACTCAAGGCGACGAACTGCCTTATTGATTTTACGTCGCAAGGATTTTTTCGTCCCAGCCACGAACTCTTCCCATGAGTCCGGCAAGGTCAGTCTCCAAGTCGGTTCCACGGCACGATGATCAAAACTGTAATTGCCATCTAGATGTTGTTTCAACAAAACCGCCAGACGATCATCTTTGGTGCACTCCAGTTCGACGACATCGAATTTTTTCTCGCGAATGTATTCGGCAAGTGAATAGGTACACGATCCGTAATGTTCTGGGGCACAAATGAGGTCGACATAGTCAGTACATGCATCTCCTGAGGCAAGAAATCTAAGCCTCGTCAATCCAAACCAACGGTCGACATAGAAAGGCGCTAGCCCCACGACCGTGCCATCGCGTTCAAACTTGATCAAGCGTAAATCGCCGTGAGTTTGGAACGCATTCCACCATGACAAATTCCACGAAAAACTATTGAGTGGATCGACTTCCAATCTATCCCAGATCTCTTGAACCATTTCGAATTCTTCGAGACTTTGGATCACCTCACGATTGATCGAAAGATCGGCATTGAGTTCGGCAATTTCGTCGTGGAGTTTGACTGTGATCATCTTCACACGATCGTGAACATCTTGTTCGAGCAGCCCGTGGCGTTCCAAAAAGGTCATCGGTTGCTCGCAATCCGGGATCGTGTGAGGATCAATCAAGATGCTACTTTCTTCGCCAGTCGTTTCGACATGCGGCAAATCATTCGGTGTAGGAGATAATGCCTGCGACACACTTGGTTTTGGCAAAATGACAAGTCGCTCCGAATCACCATCGTTCATCTCTTCATTGAGAGATTTCAGAAGTGAGGTACATTTAAATAGATCGCTTGGGTTCATCAGTTTGCTCTTTAGAATAACAGTTGAGGGCGGCATTCAGCAAAAAACTATCTGCCGAGAGCCTTCTTGATTTTTGCAGGGATTTCCAAGATGGACGACTTAAGGCGTTCGTTCCAAAAATCGGCACGCGGGCTAACAGATTGAGGCCGAATTCCGATCCCACGAATCATGCGATTTGCTCGAAACACCCGCGCTCGGCGAATCGAACTAGGGGTGCGAAAATTAATACTTACTGAGATAGAAATTTCATCGAGTGTCTTCACCCAATGCGGCGCAGTGACCGGCACGTACACGCCATCGCCAGGGCTCATCTCGAATAGCTCGTAATTGTCGAACAATTCATCTGGACATTTGGTGATCATTTGGCCTTGCGTGTAATAACTTTCCAAAGCACTTTCGGGCAATATCTTGCGATCCATCACGTCGTAGATGGCCATTTGCTTTTTCCCGCGCACTTGCATGAAAAAGTTCTGCTCGGGATCGTAATGGTAGGGAGTATAGGCATTCGGAGGACTAACAAAGACAAAACTTTCCCGACCTGAAATTGGGCCGGTCACGGGTTCAACGATGCCGGACAATGAGTCGAGACAGTGATTAACAAACTCACCATAAATCGGGTCTGATTCGACATTTCGCAAAACAATCACGACGTTTTGTGTCTCGATTGCGTTGATCAATTCATCCGTTGACAATTCGTCATTGTCAGCGGCATGCTTGTATTCTTCCAAATCGTCATGGGTCCCAAATTCCTTTTTTGAAAAAACGTATTCTCGTTGCTCTGTTGGCAGACGCTTGGATAACTCAACCAGGCTTTCCAATTGAAATAGTGGGTGGCTTTGGAGCTGGTGTTGAATTGAAAAAGGGGTGAGATCGACGTTGTTTCCAAATTTCTCTGGGTCAACGAAAACCATATCGTCGCTAAACTTGGCGATCTCGTTTTGCGTGAGTTTTTGAATCATGAAACTATGCCTGTTTGAATTGAATTGACGCAGTGGTTATTTGTTTCGAAGTCGATGAACTGCCGTTTGAATCATCGGCAACGCTTTCACGGCAGTTCTTGCGAGGCCGGGAGTCAGACTGAATATTAGGTTTTGAAACGAAAGCTTCTGTCCCCAGATTCGATTGATGGTCGCATTTTCAGTGGAAGTGCAGGAATCACCTGACTGAATCCCGTCTCGATGCAGAAAATCGAGATTCTTAACTTCGACTTGTTGGCCTGGCGAGAACTGCGCAAACTTTTCGTCGTACGCGGTCTTGCAGGAGTAGACAACCTGACCTGTCTGGATGTCCGAGAGCATGGCGAGTGGGCGTCCATCCAGTTTTAGACTGAGGAATCTTGCCTTGCCGACCCTAGCACTCTCACATATCAACGATTTGTAAAATGCTTTCGTCGATTCCGCCGACGCGAGGGCAGTCCCTTCTGTTCCTTTCCATCCCGACGCCTCAATGCTCATAAAGTCTTCAGCCAATTGTTCAAAATCGCTGGAGTCACCTGAAGTCTCCCATGTAACCGTCCCTCGGTCTTCCAATCGACGAAGCAGTCTTTTCGTGTTTTTGCGAATGCTTTTTGAAACATGCTTTTGAACATAATCGTCAAACGATTCAGTCGGCACGAACGCCGCACGCTGATAATGGTCTCGTTGAAAGCGAACGATTCCCTGACCCCGTTCAAGATCAGTGAAAACGGCATCGACGTTGGTTTCTGCCGAAACTGTATCGAGACTTAACAATTTAAAACCGACCTCGACCAGCTCTTCACAAATGAGCCGCCACACTTCGGATGCATGTTTTTTTAGCAGCAATGGAGTTGTGTCAAAGCACTGTTCGTGCTTCCAAATCTCAGCGGCCTTGAATGGCAAGCGATAGATGCATTTATCTTCAATGGGAACCAGCCCGACGAGGCTGTGATGCTTCTCTGCGCGAACGTCTTCCACGACCAAAACACGAACGGATTCATTTGCGAGATGCTTCAGGGCAGGTAAAAGATAATTTGATTCGAACGCAGGGTTTTGCGAAAGGGAATTCTGTGCAAGAAATTCCCACGCTTTCTCTCGTGAACGAAGTTCGTCGGTGTCTAGCCAACTCACGCGAAACTGCGGTGCATTGGTTGGTTGTAGGACGGTCTGAGAAACCACCGTCATCTGAATGGCAGTTTCTGTATCTTGAAAGGATTGCATTTTCATCGAATCGCTAGAGGTTTTAGACACTCGATCTTGAAGCAGAAAGGATGCCAAATGCTTATTCACGGGGGTGATATCAATACGAACGAGACAAATGATTGGCAAAAATCTCATTTCGGTAAAAACCGAGCATTGCCGCCACTTGGATTCATCACTCCACTAGTTCGCCGCCTCGGCAGTTCAAAGATAAAATTACAATCCGTGAACGAGCTAGAGCCGTTGGGCAAACTTAGGTTTTGATTCGGCCAATATGCTCACGTTGAAACAAAATTTCGCAAAAAGCATCCGTATTAGATTCGGTAGAATCCGTACCAGGCACGGCCGCCTGGAAGCAAACCCACTTACTCTTCACCTTGAAAAAAGCCTTGAAATCCGGTTTTTCATTACTCAAACCAGCCTCTTCGCCCCCACAAACAGACTTGAAAAGAAGTCAATATCGAGCCAATCGTTGTGGGGATAAACATCTCCGTACTAAAGTTCGGCCTAATGGGATTGAGTTGATTTTTATGATCACAATGCCGGGAGAGTAATAGCAGAACATGCAACGCATTCTTGACGTATACTTTAAAATAGAGATTGTTCGCCTTGACCAGATCGCTCCTTCCCACAATCATTTGGGTTGGCAGCAAGACTATGAAAAGCAAATCAAAAATCCGACGTTCGATGCTCGCAACGCTGATGGTGTTAGCGACCGCCGCGATCGGTTTGCAACCTTTGGTTTTCAGCTCAGAATCGAGTTGCGTATGCGAAGCAAACGTCCCAGCCGACTCCATCCATTCCGGCGACGAATCGTCTTGCTGCAGCAGCTTGACGGAAGAACTCGAACATGCCAATTGTTGTTCATCCAAGCCAGTTACGGCAGAGATGTGTTGCTGCAACCCCGAAGCCTTGGCTTGCGAGTGTGGTGATTGCGGATGCAGCGAAGACAGCAATTCTAACTCATCGTTGCCTGCGATTCCGACTAACGAATCAACAGAAATCGTCACTTCGACTTTAATTTGTGCGGCTCCATTCTTAGGCTATCCCCGCGACTGTGAAGTCAAACGATTTAATTATCAAACTGCTGTCGCAGAATATGCAGCACTCTCTTCGCAACAAACTTGCGTTCTTCTCTCGCGATTTACGTGTTGATTAAAACATCGACCACGTAAATGCGCGCTCATTTCTCGTTTCCGCCATCGGTGCGTCTCCAATTTAGCAATAGTTAAGTTGCGAACGACTTGAGGCTATCTGGTGATGTTGCCGCTGCATTCACGCCCATCTTTTACGAATCAATCTGATTCGTTTCGAGAATCATGCGCGAGTTCGATTAATGGCAGACAAAAACAGCCCCGACAAGAAGCAAACGCCACCAACCGTGGATTCTGCAGTCGTTGTCCAAAAACCAGAACCTGTCGATCCATTGACAACAGTCGTTGTGTCATCAGATGTATCCTCCACTCAAACCGTCAACGAAGCGTTGAAGGCAGAGAAGTTGCAAAATGGGGATGCCTCGTTCGCAACCGTATCGGAGTCAGTTCAAATTGTCGACGCCGAGGCTTCCGTTCGGGTTGCACCAACCAACCTAGCCCAACGATCGGGGTTCGATATGAGTTTGGAGATTTTCAAACTGTTTCTAATCCCCGTTTTGATTGTGGGAGCGTTTGCCATCGGACTTCTGTTGCTTGGTTTAGCACAACGGAATGACTGGATTGAATCGGCGTCGGCTGGCAATGAAACGGGCGAAATTGGCAAAACTTCGGAAGAAACAGACGTCTCCTACATTTGCCCAATGATGTGTGTTCCACCAACCAACAAACCCGGACGCTGCCCGGTGTGTGCGATGGAATTGGTTCCGGCAGCAAGGGGTTCATCGTCCGGCCCATCAAGCACGATCGAGATCGACCCGCGATCGCGTCGAGTCGCTGGCATCAAGACAACGGTAGCAACGCTGCAAACATTATCACGAGAAATCAACAGCGTCGGCGAAATCAAATACGACGAGACGCAGCAAAAGACGCTCTCAGCCTATATCGACGGACGAATTGAAGAGTTGACAGCGGACTACACTGGCATTGAAGTCAAAAAAGGCGAATCACTGGGCCTACTCTACTCGCCTGATCTTTACTCGGCACAGGTCGAGTACGTCAAGACGTTGGAGTTCAACGAAAAATCCAACAGCTCAAACAGTCGCGTGCGAAGTTCTAATGAACGGTTGTTGAAAAGCTCACGGCAACGGCTGGTTGAACTTGGCTTGACCGAACCACAAATCAAGAACCTGGAGTCCGGACGCGTCGCCCAGCGCACTTTGGATCTGTACGCTCCGATCAGCGGAACCGTCATCGAGAAAATGGCGACGCCAGGACAGTACATCAAAGCCGGCGCACCAATCTACCGTCTGGCCGACCTCAGCAAAGTTTGGCTTGTTCTGCAGTTGTTTCCAGAAGACGCCAAAGCGATTCAATTGGGGCAGATCGTGACTGCAACAACCCAATCACTGGGGAGTGAATCTTTTGAAGGCACCGTTGAATTTATCGAACCGACTGTCGATTTAAAGATGCGAACCGTCGGTGTGCGAGTCGCGATCAATAACGAAAAAGGCTTCTTGAAGCCGGGGGAGTTTGCTCAAGCAACGTTGACAATCCCACTCGCGGCAAACGATGGCGTCCCGCAAGAGACCGTTGTCATTCCTCGTAACAGCTTACTTTCGATCGGACAGACTTCGTTGGCCTATGTCGAAACCAAACCCGGCGAGTTTCAGATTCGGAAAATCAAAACCGGCCCCTCCGTTAATGGCATGGTTGCCGTGTTTGAAGGAATCGACGTTGGCGAAAACGTTGTCTCCAAATCGACATTCCTGCTCGATGCGCAAATGCAATTACAAGGCAATCCTTCGTTAATTGATCCCGACAAAGCCGTCGTGGATGAAGAAACTCAGTTAACCGAAACCGAAAAGGAAGAAATTCGCCAAGCGATGGAGCCGCTGAGTAATGCGGATCGAACGCTTGCCGAAGCACAAGTGATTTGTCCCGTAACCGAGGTACGGCTTGGTTCGATGGGAATGGGGACACCCATCAAACTCGAAATTGAAGGCCGATCCGTATTCATCTGCTGCGAAGGATGCCGTGATGGTTGGCTAAACGACCCTGCAAAACACTTCAAAATCCTCGACGACTATTTGAGCCGAACATCGACGCCACCTGAATTGACCGATGCTGAGAAAGATGAAATCAACAAAGCAATGGAAACGCTAAGTGAAGAGGATCGGACGCTTGCCGAAGCACAAGTCATTTGCCCAGTCACCGAAGTGCGGCTTGGCTCTATGGGAATGGGTACGCCGGTCAAACTCGAAATAGAAGGCCGAACCGTTTTCGTGTGCTGCGAGGGATGTCGTGACGGCTTGCTCAACGAGCCTGACAAGTTTTTCAAGATCCTCGACGATTACTTGTCTGAGAAAACCAAAACGCAGAACGGTGAAGGTCCAACACCCATTCGCCCCACGAGCAACGACGACGAACTGCCACAAATGCAGTTGCCTCAAATGGAACTTCCGAAAGGCAAAGAATAATGGTTCGCTCCATCGTAACATTTTGCATTCAGGAACGCCTGATCGTCATCTTAGTGGCGCTGTTGGTGGTTGCGATTGGCTGGTTCTCCGCGAACTCGGTACCGCTGGATGCGATTCCGAACGTCGGCGACAACCAAGTCATCGTATTGGCAGATTGGCCCGGCCAGTCTCCCAAAGACGTGGAAGACCAACTGACCTACCCGTTGTCGGTTGCCCTTCAGGCCGTTCCCGGCGCGATCAGCGTGCGTGGCAAAAGCATGTTTGGATTCAGCTTCGTTCAAGTCACGTTTAATGACAGCACGGACTTTTATTGGGCACGTTCGAGAGTAGCAGAACAACTGCTCTCGTTGCCTGCCGGAAAAATCCCCAAGGGCGTCACACCCGTGCTTGGCCCAGACGCGACTGGCCTCGGCCAGATTTTCTATTACGTGCTTGAACCAGCGCCTGATTCTGATCTGGCAAGCTTGCGATCTTTACAAGACTACGTCGTCAAGCTCGCACTGGAGTCAGTTGATGGAGTGGCAGAAGTCGCTTCGATCGGTGGGTACGTCCGCCAGTATCAAATCGAAGTTGACCCTGACAAACTTCGCTACCACAACATCACGCTGAATAAACTGCTGAGTTCGGTCAAAGCGTCCAACGCCGAAGTCGGAGCGAAGACCGCCGAAACGTCTGGGATGGAATATCTGGTCCGAGGCAAGGGCTTTCTTGGCTCTGGAAAATCGGAGGAAGAGACCATTGAGCAAATTGGTGACACCGTCGTGCAATCCAACGAAGGCGTACCGATTCGAATTCGCGATTTGGCGACAGTTCAAACCGGCCCGGCTTTCCGAACCGGTGCCCTGGACTTGAACGGTTCGGAAGCCGTCGGTGGCGTCGTCGTGATGCGTTATCGCGAGAACCCTCGAACCGTCATCGAGAACGTCAAAAAGAAGATCGCTTCCCTCGAACCGGAACTTGGTGGCGTGAAAATTCGTGGCATTTATGATCGCACGTTCCTGATCGATGAAACGGTACATACTCTCAGCGAAGCCTTAATGCAGGAGACGCTGGTCACCATTGCAATCGTCATTCTGTTCCTTTTGCATTTCCGTGCAAGCATGATTATTGCGATCTCATTACCTCTGGCGGTATTGATGGCTTTCATCGCAATGAATGTGTTCGGCATCGATGCCAACATCATGTCGCTGGCAGGAATCGCGATCGCCATTGGAACGATGGTCGATATGGGGATCATTATCCTGGAAAATATTTACGACCATTTGGCGGTTTGGGAAGAAGAAAAAGCCGGTTTCCTTTCCGAAGGAACGAGACGAGAATCACGGGTCGAAGTCATTCGCCAAGCCGCGATCGAAGTCGCGCCCGCAGTCGTCACAGCAGTCAGCACGACCGTCGTTAGCTTCTTGCCAGTCTTTTTCTTGACGGGCCGCGATCAACGCTTGTTCTCGCCGTTGGCGTGGACAAAAACATTTGCCATCGTTTCCAGTCTGATCGTCGCTATCACCGTTGTCCCCACGCTTTGCCGACTGTTTCTAAAAAGCAGCCGAACGCCACGCTGGGCAGCTTTGATTGGCGCGCTAGGGATGGCAGCAATCGCTGGTTTGCTTTGCCAGTTTGTTTGGGGTCATCATCTGCATGACCTCGGTGTCATCGTCTTCAATTGGATATCAAGTAAGTTTCCGAAATTTGAATGGGGGGAGATTGAGTCGATTTCTTTGGCATGGTTAACCGCATCCGCTTCCATCATGGGCTTTGGTCTTGGCTGGTGGATTCTGCGGGAAAGGATTCGACCTATCGAGGAGAATCCAGTGAGCCAATTCATCCGATTCCTCTATTCTGCACGACTGAAGTTCGCCCTCAAACAAAAACTTCTCATGCTCACGTTTCCGGCGATCATCATCTTTGCCGGTGCCGGGGCTTGGGTTGGCTTTCCCACTTTACTAAGTCCACTAGAAACCGTCGCCCACAAGCTTGGTGCGGAACTGAACGATATCCCCGGCTATGTCGACGCAAAACATTCATTTACAGGGCTCGAATCCGATGACTGGATCGCGCTCGACGAAGGCAGTTGGTTTTACATGCCAAGCCTTTACCCAGCCGCAAGTTTTTCTCAGTCGATGGAAGTCTTGCAAACGCAAGACGCAATGATTCGTCAAATCCCCGAAGTTGAAAACGTCCTGGGAAAAATTGGCCGAGTCGATTCGGCGCTCGACCCGGCTCCAGTCACCATGATCGAGACCTACATCATGCTCAAGCCTCGCGACCAATGGCGTGACGGTGTTGATGCGAAACATATCTGGGACGAGATCAACGCAGTCGCCACGTTGCCTGGCGTAACCCTGGCTTCACCACTTCAACCGATCGAAGGCCGCGTCGTCATGCTGGCGAGTGGCATCAAGGCTTCGATGGCGATCCGCATTTACGGTGACTCGCTGAAGGGGCTGGGAATTGCAGCCAATCGAGTTGCTCAGGTTTTGAAAAAGAATCCTCTCGTTGACGAGAGATCAGTCAATCCAGACGTCGTCCTGGGCAAGCCCTACTTCGAGTTTGAAGTCGATCGCGACGAGTCGGCTCGCTACGGGATGACAACCGAGATGGTAAACGAAATCGTGGGAGCTGGCTTGGGTGGCATCAACGTCACCAACACGGTGGAGGGTCGCGAGCGATATCCCGTGCAAGTTCGCTTCCGTCGTGACATTCGCGAACAAGTCGACCTGCTGGGTAAAGTCCCCGTCGTCACGCCGAGTGGCGATATCGTTCCATTGGATCGACTTGCTTCGATCAGCACATCGTGGGGACCGGGCATGATTAATAGCGAAGATTCGCGACTGGTTGCCCACGTGATGTTTTCGCCGACTGGAGTTCAAGGCGACATTGAAACAGTCAATGCCGCGATCAAATCATTGACTAATGCCAGAGCAACCGGCGAACTTGAGTTTCCGGATGGCAATTTTGAAATGGTGCCAGTCGGCTCGTTTGAGAACCAAGTCAAATCGAATTTACGGTTGGCGTGGCTTGGCCCTCTTCTCGATCTCGATTACCCAAAAGAGATCAACACGATCCAAGATCGAATCGCCTGGGTGATGAATTGGATTCCGCTCGGACTCGTTCCGTTGGCCATGCTGATTAACTTTTTCTTGCTCTATCTGAGTTTTAGAAACTTTTCAATCGCGGCCACGATCTTTTCAGCGATCCCAGTTTCATTTGCGGCTGGCATGGTCGCGATTGCAATTGCAGGCGTGGAAATGAACACGGCAATTTGGATTGGGTTCATCGCGCTATTCGGGATCGCCGTTGACGATGGTGTCGTGATGGCAACCTACATACAGCAATTGGTACGACGTCGCGATCCAAAAACAATTGACGAACTGCGTGAAACGGTCTACGACGCCGGAATGAAGCGAGTCCGACCTTGTTTGATGACAACTGTCACAACACTTTTTGCACTTTTGCCTGTTTTACTTTCCGATGGCCGAGGAGCTGACGTAGCCCGTGCGATGGCGATTCCGGTTTTCGGTGGCATGCTGATCGAACCGTTCTCCTCGTTTGTCGTGCCAACCGTCTATTGCGCCATTGCAGAATTCAAAATGAAGATGGGAATAGGCATTGAAAAAGATACTACAACAGAACTGGCAGAAACATAGACAGACGAATCAGTCTTGCGAAGTTGTGCGTTTTCATCAATTCCCCATCCCTAGTCCTGCCGACAAACACATGTGAAAGATTTTCGACTTTAGCGAAGACGTCTGCCACGACCATGCAGAGTACAAGCTAACAATTAGCTAAATCAATTTGCATTGAATCAATCACGTCCAATCGCGTTTTGTTTCCACCACTCCATTTCGCTTCATGCACGTTGACGATGGAAAGTTTTTCTAAATCGCATCAACATCTACGTTGAGTACGTTGAAGAGCATCGCAGCCTGGACGGATGACATGTTTGAGAGGAATTGAGAATGATAGGATTCACAATTGGCAAAGTCGCAAAGGCCGCTGGGGTTGGCGTCGAGACGATTCGTTTTTACGAGAAGAAAGGACTGATTGAGCAACCACAATCGGAAAGCACTTATCGCTCCTATCCCAAAAGCGTTGTCTCGAGAATCAAATTTGTAAAACGTGCGCAAGAACTCGAATTCACGCTGGCAGAAATCCGGGAATTACTTGGCCTTGCTGATCAGCCTAACGAAAATCGGGCGGCGGTCAAAGCGATCGCTCAACGCAAGGTATCGTCGATCTTGGAAAAGATCGCAGGCTTAAAAAAAGCCGAAGAAACATTGTCCAATTTGGTCGAACGGTATTCCGGGGACGGGCCCATCCATGATTGCCCGATAATCGACGCATTTATTGATAAAGGATTTCGAAGCGAAAAATAACTGGGTTAAACAGTCTCGGCTTCGAGCATCGGCTTGCCGCCCGAAGCGGGACCAGTAGATCCGCACGTTACCAATTACCCTAAGCAACCTGTGGTTAACGCCTGAAGTATTCCCAGTATTTAATTAGGACTGCAGCAAGTGCCACCATAAAAAGCCCAGTCCGGAAGTCACCAGCTCCAAATCCAACCCAGAATGCGAGGAATAGAATCAAGACATTGACGGCTGTCTTGCTTCTTTCTGGAAGTTCGTAGGAATCATCGTCGACATCGTCGACTTGTTCATTGGTGGGTTTGGCGACTTGGTTTTCCAGATCACTTGGATGCTTACCCGTATACATTCGAATTTCTGATTTCATCGCGCCCTCTTCCTTTCGTACTCTCTCTCGTGCTTCAGCAAAAGAAGACACGCTCTTGCCTCCTCTTCATCTTTAGCTCTCAGCACTTGCCACAACTCGAAGTTCGATCGCTTGTCGTTATCAAATCTAAGCGCCCCACAATGAAACGAAGCGATACGAGTTTATGGCCGGAGAAAAGCTTGCGTTTGATTTTTCCCGTTTGGTCGTGAAGCGAATCCGATGGCGAATTCGATCCAGGGGGCGTACACTTGCGTCTGGGAACCAACTCTAGATGCTCTCTGGTTTGACTTGCATCCCTTCGACAGTCAGCCTTCCTGTCATGGCACCAGCTTCCCACTCATACCAATCTTTTTGGCTCCACCTAGCCAGAATTTGAACTGACAGCCGGTACCCCAGCCCCAATTCGATGGTTGCATCACGGACATTCGGCTTCAGTGAATTCTGCAAGGCTCCCATCAGAAGCCTCTCGCTAGACTTGACCTGAGACTCCATCGCAAGCCGCCTACCTCGGCTTACTGAATTTTGATGTGTTGAATTCATGAATGCAATTTAACTAATGAGGGGAGAGAACTTATTTATCTTGACATTTCAGTGAACTATTACGATAGGTGTCGAAACCTGCTATCGATTGTACAGGAAGAACTCGCTGAGAATCAATATTCCGGATACTAAAACCGCTTGCAAGGGTACTCGTTTGTTTTCATCGCGGAAAAAAACGACAGAACACACTGTGACATGGAATGCCTGCGCTTTTTTCGGCTCGCAACTACAATCCAAGTTCCCCAATGATTGATCGCATTTTTTTTGTTGAGGGGGTGTGGTCAGGGCGTTCGTTATTGGGAGTTCACTTTCGTCAGCCTTTTTTAAACTGCATTCGTCTAGCGAAATCAAAAATCGTTAAGTACGACCAACATGAAACACCATTTCATGATCTGTGGATGATTAAATAATCAGTTATCCACTACTATTCATCATATCGCTTAGATTGACTCTGGGGTCACGACGATTGAATTGCACACCTCGAGGATTCCAAATTTACGAATCATCGATTCTGCGGCCTCCTTCTTCCAAACAGAATCAACTTTCCCACTTACGCGAGCGGTTTCGTCAATGACCGCGACGACGAGCTGCTCGTGTTCCATACCAATGATGCCACTGATTGAAGCTAGAATTGTTTTGCAATGCTCACTATTGGCGTGAACTCGGTCAACATTTGCGATCATAAGATTTTTGATTTCTCGAGCTCCTTCGATAGACGCCGCGATGTCTGCCGCAATCTGTTTTTCTGCTGCGTTGGCAACGTAGCCCGTTAGCGAAACAGTTCCATTGACTACATCAATCCTAATGGTCTGATGATTCAACCGATTGTCATTATGCAAGAGCCGGTTTATCTCTTGAGCTATTGAATCGTCAGGCAAGCCACACGTCGGATCAACCATCAACTCGTTGAGTACCGTTTTGACGCCAGTGCAAACGGCGGCAATCTCTTGGGCTCTTAACTTCCGGCGGAATGTCTGAACAGTTCCTCTCAATGTCACGTCTCCATCCTGAGCGATGACTTCGATGGGCGTCGAAGAAAGTTCGCGGGATTTAACGAGGTGTTGATTGACGTGATGCTCTAGATGCTCGTTTTGCATTGGTGCTAAGTTCCTTTTTTAGATTGATCAAGAATCCGCACTAGTTTGCGGTACTGGATGGAGTTATCGAACCTCCACTCGCTTTTTCAATTCAGATCGATGGGGACACGTAGTCACTCACACGATTCTGACCGTCTCAAACTTCTCTTTTGAATGTGATTGAGTGGCCATCAACTTGAGGCGGAAACTAGTTAAGCTCTAGTCGATGCGAAGGCATTTTCCTACTTTCCGACAGCCTTTCGACAATTCTTTCTAGCGTGGCATAGTTCATGAGTCCCCAGATCTATTCTCGAACAGATTCAAGCGTCTCTGGCTACGGCGTCAGGCAGCGGCCAGCTCTGCGGGAGTCGCTTCCACCAAACTGCTGAAAATCTATCTCTTCGAATTGAATGCGAGATTTCTTTGCTACCGAACAACAGAGCAGCTGGCATGCCAATCAGTTGACAAACGTTTTTCCCCCAATTCTGCCGCATCCATTTGTTGGTTGATCTTCATGCGACCACGTTGGTCACCGCGAACCAAACCATCGTGACAAATTCAGCGTAACGTTTTATTCAACTGGCTTGAAAACAAGAGGCGGTACAGAGCTTGGAGTGACGGTACACGGGCGAGCCAAATGCGACGCTCAGGCTGGAGCTAGTCCAATACGTCCCTAAACGTCTCCGGAAGCTAAAGCCGTCTAGGCAAGCGACGATGTTCAACTCCATG
>JBLINZ010000084.1:0-17223 GCA_047639375.1 Mariniblastus sp.
GGACTCTGGCCACGACGAATCATGTTCTGGCAACCGGTGGCCGTCACCACCATTCCCGCCAAAAAAACACGTCGTCCGACTTTCATTAGCTGCCCATTTCGAACGTCCGTATGTTGACGAGCGACCGTTAGTGCCGACTCTTGACCTGTCAATTTTTGTCGATCATCCGCGTGCAATGTCATACCGTGCCTTCCATGGCTGGCGATCCTGCTGATCTCTACACAACATTTGCGTAGATAATTAGGCCGGGACAGTAAATGGCTATCTCGAACGAGTCAACCTCAGATTGTCTCAAGCGACTTTTGCGACAAGCACCCATTGAGCCTACAATGACTTGGTGCAATGAATATTGCTACCGCTGCCCGATAGCACCCTCGTCGATTTTTAAAGGATTCAAAGATGCCAAGTTGCTATTTTCAAGTTTTCGTAGGCTTTTTGTTTTTCTGCTTAGCCACTGTTCCACTCAGCAAATCCAATGCCCAAGCAGCCCAAACAACCCAAGTGAGCACGGTCAAAGTTTTCATCCTCGCCGGACAGTCCAACATGGCAGGCCATGGCGTGGTCGATCTGGATGACGAGAAGGACTACAACGCCGGCAAAGGCATTTTGGCGAACGTAATAAAGGCCCCAAAAAATATCCAACGGATGGCCCACTTAAAGAATGCCGACGGGACGTGGGCCGTTCGGGAGGATGCATTTTGCTGGTACCAAACCAATGAATCCCTCAAGAGCGGTGGGATTTCGATCGGATTTTCGGCTTACCAAGGCGATCCGCATCATTTTGGTCCAGAAATGCAATTCGGTCACGTCGTCGGCGACGCGTTTGACGAGCCGGTATTGCTGATCAAAACAGCTTGGGGCGGCAAGAGCTTGTACGCGGATTTTCGCCCGCCTAGCTCCGGCGGAACCGTCGGTCCGTTTTACGAAAAAATGATTGGCCAGATCCAAACAGCCCTCAAGGATGCGGAGAACAAGATCCCAGCCCTCAAGGGAAAACAGTTTGAGATGTCGGGATTCGTCTGGCAACAAGGTTGGAATGACATGATCGACGACGCGGCAACATCAGAATACGCAGCCAACCTCAAGAATTTAATAACCGACATTCGTCAGGCACTGGGCAAACCGGACTTGCCTTTCGTTTTCGGTGAGCTTGGCAACGGAGGCGAAGCCAAAGGCGAGAAGATGCAGCGATTCCGAAAAGCCCAAGCCGACGTCGCCGCGATGAAGATCCGCAACGTTGCATTCGTCAAGACTTCTCAATTCGCACGCCGCGCCGAAGATTCACCTAACCAAGGGCACGGTCACCACTGGTTTGGAAACGCTGAAAGCTATTTCTTGGTCGGCGATAGCCTAGGCCAAGCCATGCTTAAGCTTACCCAATTAGACGACCGAAAGCGCATTCTGCTGATTGGCGACTCGATCTCAATCGGCTACCACAAGCACGTACAACAGATGCTACCCGCGGCATTGGTCACCCGCCCGATGCGAAATGAAAAAGCGGCAGAAAACTGCCAAGGCACCGACAGCGGAATCAAGAACATCGATCGATGGCTCGAAATAGAGGGTGGCCACTGGGACGTCATTCATTTCAATTTTGGCCTCCACGATCTAAAACACGTCAACGCAGAGACGGGAAAAAATTCGAACGACGCCAACGACCCGCTGCAATCGACCCCGCAAGAGTACGAGACTCAACTACGAGAGATCGTGAAAAAGCTAAAGCAAACCGGGGCGACGCTGGTGTTCTGCACGACAACCCCCGTCCCCGAGGGCTGCAAGCCTTTGCGTGAGACAACCGCCCCGCAGGTCTTTAACGCGATCGGCAAGAAGATCGCGCAAGAAAATGACATCGCGATCAACGACTTGTACGCGTTCGCGCTCCCCAAACTTGCCGAGATCCAGCGACCGGCCAATGTCCACTTTTCGAATGAAGGGTCAGCCGTCTTGGCAGAACAAGTGACGCGGGAAATTCGTCAGGCGTTGAAAACCGCGGTCGAAAAGTGAGGCAGCTCCGCCCCGGCCGGCCCTCCCAACAGGGGTTGGCTCGGTTGGCTCTCGGTTTGTGTTGCAGTTTTTCGTAGCGCAACTCGTCAAGAGTTTCGGCCGCCTGAAATGCCGAAAGTCTTGACGACTATCGCTACCTGACGGAGGTAGCAAATGCGCGTGAGCGGTGGGCCCACGGCTCAATGAATCAACATGCTCGCAGACGAGCAAATGGACAGATACCCATCCTACGAGCTTTCAAATCGTGCGGAGTGCCTACGTCCCTTTGGGCTTAACGTAATTGGGGTGGTCGGCTTTACCCGTCAGCTCGTAAAGAAATCGGCTAGGTTTGGAATCCCGTGGCTTACCCCACTTCATCCTAGTCAACGACATCGAGAGTGTCAGCCGCTCTTCCGCCCGAGTGACCCCGACGTAACAAAGCCGCCGTTCTTCGTCGACCGAAGCGTCGTCTTCGAGAGAACGGTGATGGGGCAAAATCCCTTCTTCCATCCCGACAATGTAGACCTCTGGAAACTCCAGCCCCTTGGCGCTGTGCATGGTCATCAAGGCAATGGCGTTCTTTTTTAGCTGCTTTTCTTTTTCGTCGTTGGCATCCTGTTCTCCCAGAAGCAATTTGTCAAGAAAGTCACTGAGCCGCGGCTTGTTCGCAGATTGCTCGTACTCGCCTAACGCGTTCACGATTTGCTCAACGACATTCCAGCGAGATTCACGCTCTTCGGGGTCGGTGTAAATCCGATCAAGTTCACCACGATAGCGGATCGTCGTGATCAAGTTCCGAGCGACATCGACCAGCGATTCATCTTGCGTTTGATATTGAACTTCTTGAATTCTGTAAGTCAGATCATCCAGCCCACGCACGGTCGTCGCTGTGAGCTTGGGACGCGTTGCTTGTCCTGTAACCAGATCCCACAGGGGAACTTTGTTCTTGATCGCGTGATTGAGCAACGTTTCGACAGACTTTTTTCCGATCCCTCGCGGAGGCGTATTAATAATCCTTAAAACCGAAACCTCATCTGGGTCGCCTTCAATCAAACGCAAGTATGACAAGACATCCTTGACTTCCTTGCGATCAAAAAACGACATCCCACCCACCAAAATATACGGCAATTTCGCTTTACGAAGCTCCGTCTCGAAGATTCGTGGCTGTTCATTGGTCCGAAACAGAATGGCAAAATCGCGTGGCTCCCGGCCTTTTTCCTCCAGCCGACGGCGAATGCTGTGCACCGTCTCCTGAGCCTCGACCGTCTCATTGGGAAACTGAAGTACCGACGGACGCTCGCCGCCGGGACGTGCGGCACGCAAAACTTTGTCGTGTCGCGTTTTGTTGAATTTGATCAGCGTATTGGCAAAATCGATGATCGCCGTGGTCGAACGATAATTGTCTTCGAGTCGAATCACTTTCGCATCCGGCCAGTCCTTGCCGAAACTCAAAATGTGCTCGACCTCTGCACCCCGCCAACCATAAATCGATTGATCATCGTCGCCCACGACACACAGATTCCGATGCTCCGCCATTGCTTTGACGATTCGATACTGGCTGGTATTGGTGTCTTGATATTCGTCCACCAGGACATGATCAAACCGGCCCGCCTCTTCGGCTCGGATATCCTCGTGCTCAGCGAACAACCGCTCCGTCAACAAGAGCAAGTCATCGAAATCGACCGCCCCAGAAAGCTTCAGCTGACGCTGGTACCGTTGGTACCCCACGGCCGCAAGGTGCTGGGCATCAGTATCGCTCGCCAAGATCGCTTGGTCGGGCGCCATAGATTTACACTTCCAATGCCCAATCCAAAACAACAATTGAGCCGGGGCCAGTAATTTGTCGCCGACATTCAGCTCCCGCAATACGGTCCGAGCCAGGCTTTCCTGATCACCCCGGTTGTAGATCGCGAATTTCAGGGGGTATCCAAGCGGCTCGATTTGCCTGCGGAGAATTCTCACGCAAAGCGAATGAAACGTAGAAATCGTGGGCGTATGATCGACCGCACTCTCTCCCTTTTTGGGCTTCTTCTTATACTTGCCCATGTTGATACCGAGCATTTTACCCAGCCGCTCTTTCATTTCATTCGCGGCCTTGTTGGTAAACGTCATCCCCAAGATTCGCTCACCGGGAACGCCGGATTTGATGAGCTTGGCGATCCGAAACGTAATCACACGAGTTTTCCCGGTTCCGGCACCAGCGAGTACCAAAAGTGGCCCCGAAAGTGTGTTGACGGCTTCATACTGGTCTGGATTTAAGCCGCTCATCTTGAATTCTGGTAAAATTTATGAAGACGGAAGGGGACGAATTTAATTGAAAAATCCGAATCAGCCAATCTCGTGGCCCCGTCGAATGGCCTTCGGATCTGCCTAAAAGCAAAAAAAAGCACTGCCTGCTGGATTCTCGCCCCACGATTTGAAGGCCTAACCCGTGTTCCCAGCCATTCCGCGAACCCTCAATGAAATCCGGGATAGTCAGGTTAGCCGACGGGCCGGCGGAAGATGAGGGGTCGCTATTGACCACCAGTTCAAAACGCCCATATACTAGCTTGATTCTGACAAACAAATTCGGCAGATAAACGCCGATCCTTAATTTTAATAATGCGATCAAGGATTGATCCAGCATGAGTCAAACCATGAACCAAAAGTCGGCCTCGAGCAAAAAAAAGTCAACCGCCAAATTCCCAGTCGAAGAACCGGTCGAGTTGACCGGATCTGAGAAATTTTTTGACGCAATCAAGCCGCATTTGGCGACCATTGGATTGGTCTGCGTTGCGGGTCTGCTGGGCTTCGCGGCTGTCGCGATTTTCGTCAAAAGCAATTTCACGAAAGAAGCCGAGCAATGGCGAGAATTATCCTTCGCTTCCTCCATCGCCCTCGGCTCGGGCAACTTAGCACCGCTTAAAGAAGTCACCGAAAACTACGGCGAAACCAAAGCCTCCATGTGGGCGGTGCAAATGGTCGGAGACCAGCAACTGACCACCGGATTGGACCAAATGGTCCGTGACCGCGAAGTCGGTAAACAGAGTGTTGAAAAAGCCAAGGAAAATTTCAAACGGGTCGTCGAAGCGCCTGCTTCCGCCAAGACTACCATGCTTGATCGTCGGGCACATTTCTCTTTGGCCTATGCCTACGAGAGCCTTGGACAGTTCGACAAAGCGAAAACGATTTACGATGAATTGGTTGAACAAGCACCCGAATCTCCCTTCGCTTCTCCTGCCAAACGCGGCTCAAAACGCTCCTCCGATCCTGCCTACGCAAAACTATATGAAAAGTTTGTGAACTTTGAAGAAGCCGTGATCGGCGATGCCCCGGGCCCCTTGGTCCCCGACAGCCCCAACCTAACGACACCGGATTTAGAGGGGATTGATTCAATCGAAGAGAAACCCCAAGCCCCCGCAGCTGAAACAACTGACAACGATTTCCAACCAGCAAAAAAATCGGAAGAAAAAGTAGACGCGGCCGAGTCGTCCGAAACTGCCGCCCCCGCAACTGCCGCCCCCGAAAAGACTGAATCAGAACCGACGGATCCCAAAGTTGAAGCGGCTGAGGCAGCCTCGACTGAAACCAAGTCTGACGAAAAAGAAAAAGAAGGCAACTAGCTTGGCTTGAGCGGAATATAGCTCCGCTTAATCCGCTATCGACAATTTCGATTTATACCAAGGACTCGGTTCACATTGTTTGAACGGAGTCCTTTTTTATGTCGCGATTGACCAGAATCTTACTGCGAAAACTAACGCTCTCCCCTCTGGCAGTACGAGCCTATGATCGAATCTTTCCGGTCACGACTCTGGGACAGCGAGGCGAACGAGCTGCGGAACGGCTACTATTGAGTCAGGGCATGGTCGTTATTGCCAGAGGGTACCAAGACAAATTTGGGGAAATTGACTTGATCGCGATCGACGATCAAACACTCGTATTTGTCGAAGTCAAAACCCGCACATCAGACGCGGGGGGGCAGCCTGCCGAAGCCGTGGACGAAAAAAAGCAACTGCACCTCACCCGAACGGCGAAAGGCTACCTCAAATGGAATCGATTGACGCAAGTCAAAACCCGATTCGATGTAATTGGAATCCTTTGGCCCTGCAAATCAGAATCACCTAGAATCAAGCACTACATCAACGCCTTCGAGCCTGTTGGTAAATTTCAACTCATGGGATAGCGGCTGTTTAAAAGCCGCGTCTGCTAAACACGTTTATCAAAGAGATGCCACCATGGCTGACAAACGATTCAAGATCGTCGACACGCAAGCGCTTCCGGAAACCGACTGCCCCTGCGGAACGGCGAAACGCGCGTTCCTGGACGACCCCGACCAAATCGCCTCCCTGCATGTGCTCTCTGTTTCCGAGTCATCGCGGACACACTACCACCAAAAGATGACGGAGATCTATTACGTCCTCGAAGGCAACGGGCAAGTCGAGCTAGACGGCCTCCGTTTCGACGTTAGCCGCGGGACCTCCATCATGATCAAGCCCGGCTGTCGCCATCGCGCTATCGGCAAACTCAAAATCCTCAACATCCCAATCCCTGCCTTCGATGAACACGACGAGTATTTTGATTGAGCTTCCGTTCGATTGAAATCCCACGCCTGAAGAACTTGCAACCAGCGACAAGGGAATTCGACCCACATCAAGATTTCGAGAACCGTGAATGCGCAACGACCTAGTCATTGCCCATCGATGGATTGTCAATTGTCAATTGTCCCTAGACACGGCTTGACGGTGGCCTGACGAAAACATTTGCTGAAATAGATTTCGGCAAACCCGAAATCCCCCCTTCCACAATGACAGGCACCCGCTCCCCAATAATCCGGAGCGAGCTTGAGCAAATGGCCAATCGGTTTCGTCTGAATTTGCGGGGAGACGAACGGTAGTTTGGGCGTTTAGCTCGACCAAGATTTTTTTGACCGGAATGAATTCAATTATTTCGCAAGGCGTTCTTTACGAACTTCCTTCGGCAACTGAATCGATTCCATGCCGAACACGCCATGATACCAGGCGGCTTTCGCCACTGGCAATTCAGCCAAAAATTCATCTGAGACACCCGCGATTGCCAGTAACCCAGACTTCAAAAACCCGACTCTCGGAATGCAGTTGACATCCACCGTGTCTTCTAAGTGCGGAATGTAATACCCTACAAGCAGCAACACGCTACCAAACATCAATCCCATCATCACAGACGCCATGACTTGATCCTGCCCCAAAGCGATGAGCCAAGGAACCAGGAGCCCACCGATGATCAAGCCCCAGCCACTGAGCTTCAAATACAAAGCCAACACCAGCCAACGGCCAATCTTTCGTCGTCGCCAAGTATCACTGAGCGGTACCTTTAAATAACATTCGTCCTTGATCACCGCCATCAGAGGTGCGACACCTATTGCATCGACATTCGCCAGCTTGACGTAGGCATGCTCTTGGATAGGTTCGTTCGTAAAAATACAACGATCTGGAAAAACAGCGTGCTTGGGATTCACCAACAACACCTTCCGGCACCGATAAAGTCCAGCGGTAAAATCATTCATGCGAAATCCTTGTTCCATTCGAGCAATCCTACGGCCGATACCCTTCACCGAAATTTCGGCAGAAGTCAGCCTCTGCATCGATAGATTCTAACCTCGAATCACGCTGCCGCCAGAAAGTGTGAACGGGAACCCTAGCCAACTGCTCCCGGGCCCGCAGGAAACCCTAGAATCCCATCGAATGGTATTCTCAGCAGAATAAGCTCGCCGCGAACGACGCGTAATAAGACATTCCTAAATTGGAACAGACAGGTTACTTGCCAACATCGTATTGATTTGACTGCTCGTTAAGCTGGAACCGCTGGCCATCAGATTGGACGTGGCCGAGACGTGGTCAAGTCCCAAATTGTGGGCGATTTCGTGAGCGACGACACGACCGACCACTTCACGGCCGCCTTCGAAGCTAACCAAATCGTCGCCAACATGCATCATTACACCGCTCACGCCAATAAACGCCAACCCATTAGCCGTGTCTTCGCCAGTATCACCGAACCCGGCCGCGACTTCCACGAAGTACATATCAATTACCCACGAATTAGAACTGCCGGGCCCGGTCGAATCTCCTTGTGTCGTGACCGTGTTGAGATCGTCAGTAGGACGAGTTCCGCCGCTGCCAACATTCGCAAAACTGTTTGAATAAAACTTGGGAGCCTCCCAGGCCACGTCGATACCTGCAACGTGGAAAATTTCGTCGATCCGAAATTTGATGTCCGCTTCCTCCGCCGCATCACCTAAGAACTCGGCGGTGTTACTACCATTGGAATTGGACACGATGATTGGGTTGATCGTTACGCGTTGAATGATGTCCGCTGCCGCAGCCCGATCACCATCACTAAATCTAAACGACTCGGCCAAGACCACCGTATCCGTTCCATCCACGTTGCGGGTGTCATGCACCGTCAACGCCACACCGTCGACCGTGATTTGGTAATCGCTATATTGCGTATTGAAAGCCACAAAATCGTTTCCTGAGCCGGCATCGATCGTATCATCACCGAAGCCAGGCAAAATATAATCATTCCCGCCACCCGCGTTGATCTCGTCGTCTCCGACTTGCCCTGCAAGGTAATCATTGGCAGAGCCGCTGTTCAATTGGTCGTCACCGTTTTGCCCGTGCATTCGGTTTTCACCGTTGCCGCCATTGAACACATCATTGCCGTCGCCACCGTACATCACATTGAGTCCAGTCCCGCCGCTGATCGTGTCGTTACCACTACCTGATAAAACCAAATCTGCCAACTTGGGATCAGAAGCTCCCGGCGTCCCTCCATTACCCAGCGAAATGATATCGTCCCCAGCCAGCGAAAAGATCTGATCAGCCCCGTTACCGCCACTGATCGTGTCGATTTCATCACCGCCAAAAATCAAATCGTCTCCGTCATCACCATTGATCTCATTCACACCCGATCCGCCGAACAGCCGATCATGACCGTCACCGCCATTGAGCTCATCGTCGCCCGCGTTTCCAATCAAACGATCTGCGCCACCGCCGCCATTCAAGACATCATTGCCACTTCCACCGTTGACCACGTCGATTCCCGATCCACCAGTCAGAATGTCGACCCCGTCATTGCCGAGAAGCAGACTTTCAACGGCGGTCCAATTGGTGAACGTGTCGTCCCCACCGAACCCAATGAATACAATTTTTTGAACCTGAGATGAAGTAAACGTTTGGCTGGTCACTCCTGACAAAGAAGCTCGATAAGTCGTCGAGTCGACTTGCGTGAACGCCCCCACGTCATTGGCTCCATCCCCCGCGATCGTGACTTCGCCGCCACTAAAGAATATTCCAGCCAACAAGTTACGTGGTTCGAGCGTCTCAAAACTAAGCGTTGGCTCACGGCCGGATCTTCGCGGACGCTTATTCAGTCGTCTCGGATTTTGATCTTGGCAAATTCGACTCCAAATTGACTTGAACGGCATACAACAATCCTTTGCACTAAGCGGGACGAACGGTCTTGGGATGGAAAACGACGAGGCGTGGAGCAGGAATTCAAACCCAAAGATAGCAGATAAGCCGTCGCCCAACAATTTTGATTGTCGAATCGCAAACATTTTGTGAATGGATTCGATAGAGAATGATGGAAATGCCATCGCATCAAGCCACCAACAGCAATGCTTCTAATCAAATCTTCACCCTGTCGCTCAGAGCACGTTCAAACAAACAGCTCTTTCCCATGCACGATGGTCGGCGTTCCGTTCCCAATCGCTTCTTGAACCATTCGTTCACCTTGGCCGCGATGGGCATAGACCGCGACGCCATCACTCACCCATTGATTCCAATAATTCTGAAATACCGCCACATCCGATTTATTCTTGCCTAGCTCAGCCGGCACGGCATGCAGCATCGCCATTTCCGTTCGCTCTTTCTGAAAATATCTGCCAACGATTTCAGGCAAAAAACTTGAGAGCCAAGTCTCAGTTCGGCGCATGACATTACGAGGAATCACGTAGCGTGGCCGGTCAAGCGGCCCCAGCACCTGCTTCATCGCGGTCGAAAACAACTCGCTTTCTTCCGCGTTGGCGTCCTCCAAAAACACACGGACGTAGCCCCCGGCCAGCGTCCCCGTGTGACAACTCAGTGACGCCCGAATTCTTCCCAACTCAGCAAAACTCGAAATCACGGCCGACGCAATGGCCCCGGCAATCGACTCATCTGTCCACGGATCTTGGCGGCCTTTCATCGGTGGGAATCCAGGCCCAGGGCCCGAAAACTTCGCTTCGACCGCGTCAATCGATTTGGACGCAAATGGCTGTCCGATCTTCCACGAATCACGAACGACGTCGCGCCGCTTGCTCCGCTCAATCATCTCGGCATTCAACATCGTTACGGAACTCTCTAATCCCTCCGGCTTGATTTCTGTGAACGCCGGATGCACGTGTCCAACGCCTTTTTCGATTGCGCCATCATCCGTGACGCCATATAGATTTTTGTGTTTTTCTTTGAAGCGTTGATAGTCGTCAAAGCCTTTGCTGAATTCGGGAGCGAGACAGACGACATCCCAATTGTTCGAAAGCTTTTGTTCCCACGTCGGATCCAAACGAAACGAACGTCCGCGAAGTTGATTGATGCTCATGCTGGTCGTGACGGTCGTCAAGTCAACTAAGACATTGATCTTGTTGGCGTCCCAGCCCTCTCCCAACAGCCCCCGCGTTCCGATCAAACACTTGGTCAACCCCTGCTGGAATAACTCAGTCACCATCTCTACATAAACCCGCGGTGCCCAGTCTCGGCCAGACCCAGTCACTTGGTGAAAATTCGCCACCGCCGTCGACTCCAATTCAACGACCAGCGATCGTTCGGCCAGCCAAGCTCGTGATTGAGCCAAAAACTCCGTTTCAATTTCATCATCAACCAAAATGGTTGATCCGGTCAGCAAGACAGGTTCCAACAAGTCCGTTGTCTTATGGGTCAAAAGGCTTCGGAACGCTGCAATCGCGCCGCCAGTTTCGTCATCCATCAATGATTTCAGCTGAGCCGTCACCGCTGACGACCTTTCGAAATCAGCGATCACGACGGCACGAATCAAATCACCCAAGGTGTCCATTTCTGCTGAGAGGATCGGAATCAACGCTTCCGTTTTGCTTTTCGAATAGGCCAGAACCCTGCCGACTGGCGAAACACAGGGGCGGGTTCCTGTATCGGTAATTTGCACGCCCAACGTTCGCAGGCTGGACGTAATGGCTCTCGCCGTCGCTTGATGCGATTGACTGGGTGACCGTCTCAAAAAATGACGAACAAACCGATCCAAGACCGGGACCAAGTACTCCATTGGAGGTGTCTCAGCAGGCAGTTCCTCCGGGCCCAAATGCGGAACGTTGGCAGGCAACGAAACTCCGCGGCTGGACAAAAACTGACGTGATGCCAATGCGAATCCCTGATCGCGTCGAGCAAAACTGCTCCAATCTTTAGCCACACCAGTCGGCAATCGATAGCTAGAAAGCGTTCCGGTCAGCCATTCGATAATATTACTTGGAGAACCCCCATTCGCTTCAATCTCATCGTCACCCAACACAGGCTCGCTGGCCGTGGTTGAGTCGGCGTCAGCAAAACCTCTTTCTTTGGTAGCTACTTTTGATTCATTGGCCGATAAGACGTTTGCTGTTTCCGCATTCTCTGGGCCTTTTGATGAAGCATCCGGATCAGCGGTTTTGTCGGCCAGAAACCCAGCCGCACAAACATCTTCGACCAGCTTTCCGACTCGCTCATCCGCGCTGGCGACGAACTTTAACTCGTCATTGGTCGGCCGCACAAAATAAGCGAGATCTTGATAGGGCGCGAGATAGCCGTCTTTGACCACCGCCGGCACGGGAACTTCAAAATCAATCTCGCCAAAAAACTGATCGTACCGAGCTACATCCCGCTCGTCCTTACCATCTCGATCGGGAGGCGTTGCCGTCAGACCAATCACAATTGGATTGCCCAGCATCGGCAACGCATCGGAAAGCACCCGTCCCCAATGCCCCAGCAAGTGGTGGCATTCATCGAGTATGATCAAGCCAACCGATTGATTGGCCAGCCGTTCCAACGTGGCCTGCGATGATTCGTGCAACAAGGAAATCGACTCGCCTGATCTGGTCGTTTCGTCGCGGATCCGTTTCTTGTACGCGGACAGCTGTTTCCGATAGTACTTCGGATTGTTGACACGCAGGTCGTCGACCCAAACTTTTGCCTCGTCGATAGACTGAGCCTGCTGTTCATCGACTAATTTCTGAAGCCAAATCAGGACGCCTTGATCTTCCACAGATTGCATATCTCGAGCGGGCATTGTCACCGATTGATACGTCAACGACGTCAGCAGGCTGGGCTGACGGGGATCTGTCGAGACCATCGATTTCCGGTCCTGGGGCAACTCAAACAAATCCGTTCGCGCCGCCCATTGGGATTGGATCGCCGAGTTGGGCGAAAACACAGCACAAGGCGTGCGAATCAACTGAGCCCAAAGATAAAGTCCCAGCACAGTCTTGCCCGAACCCGGGGGAGCCACGATATGCAACTGACGTTTGCCCGCTTTTAATTGGCGAGTCGCAATCTCTACGACTTCTTGCTGCGAAGGCCGCAACGTGCCAGAAAATGGAATCGCAGCAAACCGAGAGTCACCCGCGTCGATCAAATTTCAATCCTTGGCCTATGTGGCCATTCGTTATTGGTTACTCTTGGTAACCTCGGAAGCAGTTGGAATGAGCAGCTTCCATGGCCTAGGAAATTTTCTCTACTCGAACCGCGCAGACCTTGTATTCACCGGTTCCCGTCACGCTATCGCCGGCGTCGTTTGTCAGCAAGTTGGCTCTGGATTCGGCGAAATGCATAGGCATCCAGATGCAACCGGGACGCACGCGAGGAGAAACCCAGGCCTCCGCTTCGACTTCGCCTCGCCTGGAACTCACGCGAATTCTCTCTCCGTGACCAATCTTTAGCTTGCGAGCGTCACTTCGGTGAATCTCAATGAAGTTGCCGCGTTGCTTCGCAACCGGCCCTGGATCACGCCGAGTCTGAGTGGCGCTATTGTAATGGTACAATGTTCGCCCGGTGGACAGCACCAAAGGGAACTCATTGTCCGGCAATTCGGCACTTGGCCGGTAGTCGACAGCTTGAAACTGAGCCTTGCCGTTCATCGGTCCATCCACATGCAAAGTCGGCGTACCGGGATGCGATTCATCTGGGCATGGCCACTGCAATCCTGCGACATTTTCATCTAGACGCTCGTAGGAAATCCCCGCAATCTTGGGCGTGAGAGAGGCGAATTCGTGAAAAACGTCACCAGCACAGGTGTAGTTTGGCATCTCGTATCCAACGGCTTTGGAGACATCACATAGAATTTGCCAATCGGGGCGAGCGTTACCCGGCGGCTCAACCGCTTTGCGAACTCGTTGAACGCGTCGGTCGCTATTGGTAAACACTCCATCTTTCTCAGCGAAACAGGCACCTGGAAAAATCACATCGGCGAATCGAGTCGTCTCGTTGTGGAAGATTTCTTGGCAGACAACAAACTCACATTGATTTAAACCTTTCTCCACTTTCGTGACATTAGGTTCAGAGATCACGATGTCTTCGCCCATCACATACACGGCTTTCACCCTTCCAGCCGCCATCTCTTTCATCATCACATTCAGATTGAGCCCGTCGTGAGGTGACAAAGGAACGCCCCAAGCAGCCTCGAATTTTTCCCGTACGGAATCGTCAGTCACCGGTTGATAGCCGGGATAGTAAATCGGTGTGGCGCCGGCGTCATTGGCTCCCTGGACATTGTTCTGGCCACGCAAGGGATTCATGCCTGCGGAGCGAACGCCAAGGTGGCCAGTCATGAGGACCAAGTTTGCCAAGCAGTAGACATTGTCGGTACCGTGGGTGTGCTCGGTGATTCCCAACGTATAGTAAATCCCAGCGCGTTTCGTCGTCGCATACATTCTCGCGGCAGCGCGAATGTCTTCCGCGGGCACTCCGGTGACTTCGGCCGCTTGCTCTGGCGAATAGCCAGCGACTTTGGCAGCCACCGCATCAAAACCCTCGGTTTTGGAATCGATGAACGCTTGATCGTGAAGCCCTTCTTCGATGATCACGTGAGCCATCGCTGACAACAACCAAACATCGGTGCCGGGTTTCAACTGTAGATGGATGTCAGCCATTTCGGCCATCCAGATTTCTCTCGGATCGGCAACGATCAATTTTGCGCCTTTTTGACGAGCACGTTTCATTTCCATCGCAATGATGGGATGGGCTTCGGTAGTATTGGAACCGATGACGAACATCAATTCCGTATCACGAATCTCGTCGATCGAGTTCGTCATCGCACCCGCTCCAAACATAGTCACCAGACCGGCGACGGTGGGAGCATGTCAGGTAGCGGCACATTGATGAATGTTATTCGTCCCGAACGCCGCCCGCGAAAGCTTTTGCATCAAGTAGTTTTCTTCGCCCGTGCAGCGCGAGGAAGAAATGAAGCCAAGTGCATCGGCACCGTACTTCTCTTTGACCGACAATAGCCCCTTGGCCGTTACCTCCAACGCCTTTTCCCAACTCACTGGCTGGAGCTCGCCATCCTTATCCCGAATCAGGGGCTCAGTAATTCTCTCGCCATGATGGATGAAATCGTAAGCGAACCGCCCTTTGACGCAGAGGTTACCATCGTTGAGCGTCTCACCGGGCTCGGGGCTCGTGATCTTGACGACACGATTGTTGTGCACGTGCAAATCTAGCTGGCAACCGACACCGCAGAAATTACAAGTCGAACGAGTGGTCTCGGTCCCCAACGTGACCAGATTTGCAGGAGCCTTTTTCTCGATCAAGGCTCCGGTCGGACAGGTCGCGATGCAACCGCCGCAAAGCTCGCATGTTGTATCAAGCAAACCGCGTTCGCCGGCCGTCGTAATCGTAGTTTCGCTCCCGCGATTCGCCAACGTGATCGCATTAACCGCTTCGACCTCATCGCAATAGCGCGTGCATCTAGCACAAAGGATGCAGAGGTCCGGGTTGAACTCGATGTAGGGATTGATGTCTTCCGGCCGGCCTGCTCGGGGAGCTTCGACGGGTTCTAGATTCATCGGCTCAATCGATTTGCAGAGCTCTCGCAGCTGATTGGTATTAGCCGTCTCAATGGGTAACCCTTCGGCATCCAGCTCATGGTCAGCCATGTACATGCTGTACAATACCGTTCGATGCTTTTGAATTCGATTCGATTCGGTCGTGACTTTCATGCCCGCGTGGACTTTCCAAGCGCAACCCGGCTGAAGTCTCCGCTGCCCCTCGACTTCGACCAAACAAACACGACAGGCTCCCACAGGCTCCAATCGAGTATCGTGACATAAGGTCGGGATCTCAATTTTTTCACGCTGAGCTACATCAACAACCGTTTCGCCGGTCATCGCATGACAGGACTGACCGTTGATTTCGATCGTGAACGTCTCAATGTGCTTAGTGTTTGGATGATTCATTTGAAGCTCGCGCTGCCCAAGTTTGTGTTGCCGCGTATCAGTTTGTTCTCGATCTCGGTTGGATCAGCCTCTGACTCGAAACGCATCAGGAAAGTGCTTTCGAGCCGACTCAAGTGGTTTGGCCGCGACCATTCCCAGCCCGCAAATCGAGCCTTCTTCCATCTCCCAACCCACGTCTTCAGCTTGTTCCAAGGAGACTGGATCGCCAATTTGAATGTACTTGTCGACTTGCCGTCGGATGTACCGAGTCCCAATTCGACACGGTGCACACTGACCACAACTTTCGCGTTCGAAAAACTCAAGCTGCCAAGCCGCCGCCTTGGCCATGTCGATTGTGTTGTTGATGACCACCACGCCGGCGCTGCCCATCATTGACCCGGCCTCCGCCAAGTGTTTGTAGTCCAAAGGAATATCGCTGCTTGAAATCGGCAGGAACCCGGACGAAGCACCGCCGGGAGAAAATGCGATTGGGGTTCCCACGTAGCCTCCAGCGGCATCGACTAGCTCGTTCAAAGAAACTCCTAGCGGCAATTCATAAACTCCCGGTGCCTTGATATGCCCGGAGATGCAATACAGCTTCGAACCCGATTCCGTTTTCCCCAACCCACTGAACCAATCTCCTCCCCGATTAACAATAGCCGGTACGCAAGCGATCGTTTCGACGTTGTGGATCAGACTTGGCTTGTTGCGAAAACCGGACTCGGTCGGGTAGGGCGGTTTTAAACGGGGCATCCCACGTTTGCCTTCAAGCGATTCAAGCAGGGCGGTTTCTTCACCGCAGATGTAAGCTCCATGTCCCTTGACAATGTGAAACTCAAACTTTGCCAAAGCCTCGCGCGAATCCGCGATCGCTTTCTCGAGCACGCGATACTCGTTAACGTATTCGCCTCGAATGTAAATATAAATTTGGTTCGTCTCAATAACCATGGCCGCAATGGCTAGGCCTTCGAGCATTTTAAAGGGTTGCCGTAGCATCAACTCACGATCCTTGAAGGTCCCCGGCTCCGCTTCGTCGGCGTTACAAATTAAGTAACGCTCAGTTTCCGCTTGCTGTCGGAGCGCCGTCCATTTGAAGTGGGCCGGAAAACCGGCACCTCCACGCCCTTGCAGACCTGACGCCTTGAGTTGCTCGATGACGGCTTCCGGGCCCAACGCTTCCGCTTTCGCGAGAGCGGCAAAACTAAGATCAATTTCGCCGGCCAGATTCATGGGAAGTTCAGGATCGTCGGGAGTTATTGCAGTTCGAGATTTTGCATAAGTCACCAACTCCATCGACTCATCAAGCGAAGCGGGCGCCAAATCGCATTGCCCAAGGCAACTGACTCGTTCGACTTCTTTTCCGCTTGTTTCTAAATCGTCGGCCAGTCGATCGGCTCCAAACATTTGGCAAGTCAAACCATCACAGAGGCGAATTCGCTTGCCGGGCCGGCGGATCAAGGTGTAAAACAAGCCCGTCCCCCAGATGTCCGCTTCGGGAACACCCGTCTCTTGAGAGACTTCACGTACCGACTGCTCCGTCACACCTCCCTTGTGTTCGAGTAACTCAATGATACCTTCTCGTTGTGCGTGCGGTTTTTGCATGGTTTGCCCTGATAGAATCGATCACTACAGGATATTAAAATGTGGCGTTTAATGCATCATTAATTTGTGCGATCTTAACCCGATCCGACCCATTCTACCGCACTTGAGACGACCATATATTGAAGATGGATCCATAAACAGGCGAAACATTGAATTCTCAGCTCGAACCGCTTCACGTCGAATCGTTCAATCGAATCGTGATCAAAATC
>JBLINZ010000085.1:0-16986 GCA_047639375.1 Mariniblastus sp.
TTGTTCGAATTCCTGAGGAGAGGGGGCTTACCGTTTTTGAGGGGCGATGAAGTTCAGTTTTTCCGGTTTGCTAAAAACGACTACAGCAAAACGTTTTCGTCAGGCCGGCCAAGGCCGCCCGAAAAACGCCTTCGGCACAAAAGTGTGCAACTTCAAAACGCGTTAGCGAGGTCGAATCCACGCGACTGCCTACTTCTGCCGCCTCCAATAACCAAACGAGTGCATTGACGATTGGGGCGATTGGGGGCCCGCATGATCCGAAGAATCAGCGATTTGCTACCCAACACACCGACTTAGAAGTGATTCAGCCGAATGATTGAATGGGTGCGATCGTCGTTTGCTAATTGGAGCTGTGGGCATTTCTCGCAATGAAGAAACTCAAAAAAGGAAAACTAGGACGGCTCAAATCCAAACCAACCGGCGGCCCTAGCAGTACGATTCGGTGGAGCGAATCATATATCGACTACCTGCGTAGCGAGTGCCATTTGGCCGAGAATACGGTCTTGGCTTACGGACGCGACATGCGGCGTTTCACGCACTGGCTGGGAAAACGCAACGTTCGGGATCTAACAATCTCTGAGTTATCAGATTTCGTGGGATTCCTCAGTTCCGAGCGTTTAGCTCCCTCTTCGATCGCGCGACATGTCGTGTCGGTCAAAATGTTTTTCCGCTACCTGCAGCTGGAAGGCGTTTTGGTTGACAACAAAGTCGAGTTGCTAGGCAGTCAGAAACTATGGGAACGCATCCCCTCGGTGCTTTCTCCCAAAGAAGTCGATCGATTTCTAGCGGCTCCAAAACCCATCGAAGTCTATGTCCATCGCGATCGCGCAATCCTGGAAATGCTGTACGCCACCGGCTGCCGTGCTTCAGAGGTTTCCAATCTTCGCCTCCGCGACGTGCATTTAAAAGAGCGATTTTGCAAATGCCATGGCAAGGGCAATAAGCAACGCATGGCTCCCCTTGGAGATGCCGCGATTGAATCGGTCAACCAATACCTTGAGCGGCAAAGGCCCAAATTACAGGGCGTCCGGCCAGACGAAACGGACTGGCTGTTCCTTTCACGCAGTGGCCGCAGGTTGCGTCGGGAAGCCATTTGGGAGCTCGTCAAGAAGTATGCGTTGATCGCGGATGTTTCTGTTTCGATCAGCCCACATACCATGCGACATAGTTTTGCCACGCACCTCTTAGCCGGTGGTGCTGACTTGCGACAAGTCCAAGAACTATTGGGACACGCCAGTATTGCTACGACTCAGATCTACACGCACGTCGACCAGTCCCGTCTGAAGAAAGTCCACACCCAATGTCATCCACGCGCCTAGTTCAACGTCAGACGGCTATTTGATTGCTTGTATTACTGAAGGTTGGCAGGTGAAGGCACGAATCAAGAAATGGCTAATTGCATTCGCGATCATAATGATCGTGTTCGTGGGCTGGCTGCGATTTGGCAACCCTCGAATCAAACGGGAACCGCCAGACGTCAGACAAGATCTGACACTTCCGCTCCAAGTCGTTTCGTTGAATGCCCATTTACTCCCAGGAGCCGCCCGCTGGCTTGTTTCGCACCGGAGCAACGCAGACTATCGAACCCGCGAAATCGTCCGTCGCTTCAAACAGTATGATTTGATTGGGCTTTGCGAAGTCTTCGACGAATCTCAAGCCGCCGCACTCATCGACGGATTTAATTCCAACCAGGAATTTGAATTCATCCGCTCCCCGCCGCCTCCACGCCTATTGCACTTTACGAGCGGAGGGCTGCTCCTGCTTTCAAAACACGCAATGACAGAACAGGCCAATCTGACGTTCACCGAAGGATCACGTTTCTTCACTAGCGGATTTCGATCCGCCGATGGACTGGCCGCGAAAGGCGCTTTGTTTGCAAAACTGAAAACGACGAGCCCCGACTGCCCAGAAATCGATTGCTATTTGACTCACTTGGAAAGCGATTCAGCCGAGATTCGGACCAGCCAACTGATCGAACTAGCAGGTTTTATCCAAGCAACGAGAGATCCAGCCACGCCGTTTGTTCTCATGGGAGATCTAAACATTTCGGGACCGAAATCACCATCAGACAACTCATCGACCGAAGTGACGCACCTTGAATACAATCAAATGCTTAAGCAACTCTCGTTTGCCAACACGCGATTAATTGATACGGGCTTACCCAATTCCCTGGAAACCAGCGGAACCAGCAATCCAATCTCGGAATCTGGCGGGCAAAGAATTGACTACGTATTTCTTGGGATCCCGGAACAAGACTCCTCGACTCTAGCCCCGAGAATCCAAGCGACCACTCAAGTCCTTCGACTAAAAGATGAGCATGTCCCAGAAGGGTCCCTCTCCGACCACGCCGCTTTGCTGACCACGCTCGCAACCCAGCCAAATACACAATCCCCCTAAACAGTAACCCGACGCGTGGAGCAGCAACTCCGCGATGCCGCTGGGGGAGTGATCACCCGGCGAGTTATCTTATTGGGCCTCAAGGCACCGGACAATACGCAAGGCCCGGCAATTTGGAAGGCACCCGGCCGCTTACCCACCACGGCTCACCAATGTTTGTTAGATAGCTAAATTCGGCGGTCCCAAGGCAATTGACTTACCGGCGCAGAGCAAAAAGGCAAGCGACGGCCTCGTCGGCAGAGCCTCGCTGGGCCGCGCCATCAAAGGTCCCGGTTCCCGCCTGCAATCGCTCCAACTTTTACTCTTCTTCATCCCGACTCTCTCCGCCATCTTCCGGTTCCTCATCAACGCCTTGCTCGCCGTTCTTATCCCAAATCACGAGGCTCACGCCGTCCTCTTCAGCGCCATCAACGTAGTCGCTGAGATCGGGTTGTTTTTCAAGGTGCCGATACGAGAACGGCCAGTGCTTGACTGTTTCCACCACGGTCCAATTCTCGTTCTCGATCACGGCTTTAGCGATATCAATCGCCCGCGCCGCGCGATCTTCGCTCCAAAACTCCTCGTCCATCATGTCGATATCCTCAGGAGTTGGTTCCTCGCTAACCACGGTTTCATTGGATACCCAAACGGTCGCGTCGGCACTTAACTCATTCCCAGTCGCCGTTCCAAACTCGTTGAGTTCGTCTTGCTTGATATCAAACTGAATGAAATAGGTTGTGAATCGAGGACAAACGTTAAACACCAAGACGTTCTTGTCCTCGAGCGCCTGCTCGTAGTAAGCCAGATTCTCGGGCTCCTCTGCATAGTCCGCAGCGGTGACTTCACTGACCGGATCGATTTCTTCGATTTCCCACGGCTCTTCAACAATCATTGCTTTGGCGTCTTCGATGGCTTGCTCTTCCGTTTCTCGATCCATCCAACACCCTACAAACGCCTGATCAATCCGAGCATGTTCAAGGTGGGAATGGTGAGTACGCACCGTAATACAAACGTAGTACATGATTTCTTTCAACAAAACTCGTAGGCGTCCGAAGACATTCCAGCAAAAATTTAACGACTAGAATCAGCCAAAACTGGCGACACAACGTTGGCTCGCAAGCGCACAATCGTCGTCACCCAAAACGTCAAGATCACAAATGGCATCCCCATCATGAACAGGATACTACAAGCATATGCGGCCGCCGATCCGTCGTCATGCAAACCGTCTTTGCAGGTCGGACAAGCCGAGACGATTTCGGGCATTGCCAGTTGCAGAAAGCACACACAAAGCACGAAAACTCCGAGCGGTCGCGGTTTAAGGAAACTCTTCATTTCAAGCCTCAAACGTCTAAAACTCGTAATAAGGACGCAACATGAGATAACAGATCGGCCCCGTCACAGCAACGTACAACCACACCGGAAAGACCCAGCGGGCAAGTCTACGATGTCGCTGAAACTGGTTGGTAAACCCATAAACCCAAGTCAACAATATAAACGGCAGGCTGATCGCTGCCAGTACGATATGACTAATTAACAGTAGCAAGTAGCAGACTTTCACGGCTCCTACTCCTCCGAATTTCGTCTCCGGTGTCGTAAAATGGTAAGCAACATAGCACAGCAAAAACCCTGCTGAACACAGCATTGCCGCGGAAATCGCACGCTTGTGCCCAGCCACATTATTGCGTTTGATCAACACCAATGCGACCACCAAAAACATCGCCACCAACGAATTCAAAATCGCGTGAACCAAGGGAAGGAACGCCAGACTGACTCCCGCAGGCAGTGGGATCTTCGCCGGACTGCGCATCATGCCAACCAGCAGCCAGACAGCGACCGTCAATACACAAGTCACGATCGTGAGCTTTTTCCCTAACGCCAAATTGGGAGCCTGTTGAGTATATTTTTCGCGGTTCATTCGTCATCGCTTTCAGTGGTTTGAGGTTGCTTTCGCGGAACGTCGACCGGACGGGAAGGACGATCTTCAGCAGACAACGCCTCGACCAATTTCAACATTTCGATTTCCTCTTCAGGATCTTCCCAATCGAATTTTCCACGCACATCGCCCCAGCGGTCAACGACATACAGCAACGATGAATGATGGCCACCGGCCGCACTGGCTTGGAAAAACTCGCTACCAATTCGCTCGATGTATGTCTCGTCTCCCGTCAAGAATAGCCACTTTTCAGGATCCGCATCAAATTTTTCAGCGTATTCGCGAAGCACCTCCGGCGTATCGGTTTGCGAATCGGTCGTAATGCTGACAACACGAGGAGCTTTTTCTCCCAGCCGTTTTTGCAAATCACGCAAATACTTCGTTTGCAAAGGACAAATCCCTGGGCAAGTTGAGAAAAAGAAGTTCCCGATCCAAACATCGCCGATTAGCTCGCGAGAAAAGAATTCCCTGCCACTCCGCTCCGTCAAATAAAACTCTTTGATCCACTGCACGTCGTTGACATTTGCTGGCTTTCGCCCAGCCATCACGTTGCGCGTTTTGATCGTCTCATCGAGAGGAGGCTCCGTCTCAGCCGCAACTTCCTTTGCCACCTTGATGAACCGCTTCATATCATAGGGCTGATCCCATTTGAACCGATCACGGTAGCGGCCCCATTTATCGACCAGCAAGATATTGTCAGTGTGCGTGTCAGGATCGACCGGAACATTAAACGTATGCTCGCCGACTGCCACCAGTTGATGCTTCTGACCCGTTAAAAACGCCCATCGTTCTGGCTGAGCCCCAAATCCTTCGGCGTAGGTTTTGAGACGCTCAGGCGTGTCTACTTCTGGCTGAACCGTCAACGTCAAGAACCGAATATCCGTTCCTTTGAGCGAAGCGTTCGCACGCTCCAATGTCTTGTTCAAATCCATGCAAAAAGTCGGGCAGCTGGCAAAAAAGAAGCTCACGACGTACGCCTGGCCGGTCAGGTCTGCGGAATCAAATTTATCACCGTTCTGATCGATCAATTTGAATCGGTCGACGTCAGGCAAATGCTTCCACGGAACCGTGGCAAACGCTCTGCCTTTGTCATCAATTGTCAGGGAACCGGCCCCACCGATCTCGGCAGACCCAGAACCACCCGGCATCACGGGCGGTGCAGGCTGTTGGTTGGACCAATAGATCATGGCCGCAGCTGCCATGATGACCAGTGACCACAGAAAAACAGGAACTTTTTTACTCATGGATATACTCGTTGAGACAATCTCTTATTGCAAACTTCAGATTCAATGCTGCCCCGTAGCAGCGTTTTCTCCGCCTGGACTCGACTCGGCAACCGGCGCGTTGAACTGACGTTCTTTGGAATAGGTCTGAGTTCTAAATCCGACATCCGGAATTAACAACATCACCAACAAGACGCCCATAATTAAAGCCGGAATCGTCAGGATATACTTCCAAGCCCGCTCCCACCAAAGGTGCATGAAAAACAGAATTACCAACAGGGCCTTCGCAGCCGAGACAACCATCATCGAGCCCCAGCCGACCAACCGGTTGTCCATGAGATGGGAATTCGCAATCCAATACGACAGCCCGGTCAAGCCACACAACATCACAAACACGGCAATGAAAAAGCCCGTTCGGCTCTGTCCGTGGCCATGCTCACCTAGTGATTGGCGTTCATCGGATTGAGTTGATTCTTCGGTCATACAAATTCTTCGGTCATACAAATTCTTCGGTCATGAACTATCTACCGTCATGAACTCTAAAACAGGTAAAGCAAAGGAAACAGAAAGATCCAAACGATGTCAACAAAGTGCCAATACAACCCGACATTTTCAAGCACGCCCGCTCGCTGAGCACCAAGACTCATCGGCAGAAGAATCAAAAACGCTATCAATCCACAAATGACGTGGACCGCATGAAAACCCGTCAACAGAAAATACGTATTCGCCCATGTGTTTCCACTCGGGATCACCATCGGCAACTTCAGGTGATGCTGTTCGTTGATCCCACCCTTGGCGATCGCAAACACCTCGGCCGCTTGGATCCGAAAACCCAATGGCTTGATCTGATCCGTGAGCCCGCTCGCCAGGGCCATTGCTTTGTTCACTGCCTCAGTTTTTTCAATCAACGTTTTCGTGGCCTCCTGCGTATTTTCGCCGGCCCCCTGCGAACTCGGGGCAGTCGTCAAGATGTCAATTTCCTGCTGCAGACTCGCGACCCTTTGATTGGCCGAATTCAATTCCAGTTTCAACGACGATAGTAACGATCGGGTTTCGTTTTCTTCGTTGGCCAGATACGTTTCAACTCGCTTGTTTTCTCGTCGCGGGTAAATTTGATAAGCGATACTTTCGAGCGCCAATTCACGCATCATCGGATCGCCGGTCCGTCCAACCTTACTCTGAGTCCATTCGATCAATCCGCTACGAACCAACTTGAGCGTCTCAAGTCGCTGACCTTGTTCTCTTGCTTGATCCACCTGGCCTTCCGAGAGAGTCGTCGCGCCAGCTGTTTTGATTCTCTCCAGCCCCAAAATCTCCGCATCACAACTGGCTTTCACCCCAGCCAAAAAATTCACATCCGCCCGATCGTACAACAGACTTCGTGGGTGACGGGGATAGATTCCGTGCTCGAATTTTGAGTTGTATTCGGAGGCTTTGATTCCCAAAAACACACACCCCAAGACAAACGTTGCGGCCAGCCATTTCTTGGCTGGGGCGGCTAGATCGCGTTTGGCCGCCTCCATCGCAAACACAATCGTGACACTCGAACAGATCAGCACAAACGTATTCAATGCTCCCAACCACTCGACGACATGAACGTCGTGTGGCGTAGGCCAACTGCCTTGAGGCGCCCCGAAACGCAACACGATATAGGTCCCGATCAGAGCCGTAAAAAACATAATCTCAGTTGACAAGAACAGCCAAACCGCAAGCTTGCCCTTGGGCACCGGGACCGCTGGCTGGTATGCCAGCTGTAAATGCATCCCAGTCCCGGGACCGGCAGGTTGATCTTCACTCATGGATTGAGAATCGTCCGTCATCAAGCACCGAACACCTGAGGCAAATTGAATCAAATTGTGAATCGCAAAACGACAGCAGGAAATCCAACCACCGAAACTAGGACAAACAGCAAACAATCAACAACAGCATGTAGGCTGGCAGATACAACAGTGAGACACGCAACAAACGACGAGCTGTAACGTCGTTTCGGTCCGCGTTAAACGCAATCGCGGGCCGTAGGTAATAGAGCCCCAGCACGATTGCGATCACGGCAAATATCCAACCATGCGCTTGGGTCCTCAAGGCCATGATTGGCATCAAACTAACTGCGATTAATAAAACACCTGTCACGATTCCTTTTCGACCCGCCGCCGCGCCCGTGGGTTCGGTAACGGTCAACATTTTCAACCCGCCTTTGGCGTATTGATCTCGATAAATCCAAGCGATGGCCATGAAGTGCGGGAACTGCCAAAGCAGTAACACTCCGAAGAAGGACCAGCAAACCAATCCCACGGTCGCTGTTGCAGCCAACGAGCCCATCACAATTGGCATCGCTCCGGCGACAGCTCCAATTTCAGTATTCAATGGCGTCGTGCGTTTCAGCGGGGTGTAGATAAAGACATACAGAATCCAATTCGCGATTCCACAAACCGCTGTCTCCCAATTTACCGCAGCGAACAAAAACGCCACGCCGATTCCAAATGTTACCGCGGCGAAACTGGCCACCTCATTGGCAGATAGTCGCTGGGCGGGCAGGGGACGCCCAGCCGTTCGTGGCATCAGGAAATCTGAATAGCGTTCCAAATACATGTTCATGGCGTTGCCGCTGGACGCGATCATCAGCATTCCAACCAACGCGGCAAACATCCAACCGAAACCAATCGAAACGTCGGGATCAGCGTTTGCCGCCAGCACGGCCGCAACCGCAAACGTCAACAGAACCATGACCGAAATTCGGAGTTTGGTCAGGGCAACGTAGGCTTGCACGCGGGAGGGGACTTCGGTCGTAATTTCAGCGTTTGTGGTCAAGGCAGACATTCGATTAGCTTGTTAAAAATTGTCTCAGTGATTGATCAAGTGATTTGCAATCTATTAGATCACGAATCGAGCAGTTATTGAGCCGCTACGGCTCAGCCGTTTGCGGGAAAAAATCTTGGTCCCGCCCCGGGTAACTATATTCATAAGGCCCACGACGGACGATCGGCTGGACGTCGAAATTACCATGCGGCGGGGGACTGGGTGCCGTCCATTCTAACGTATTCGAATTCCACGGATTGCGTCCGGCCTGGGGGCCCAACACCATGCTTCCCACGAAATTTAGCACGAAAATCAGTTGCACGAGCCCCATTCCGATCGCGCAAATGGTCATGAATTGATTCAACGGAAGGAGTTCCTTCAAGCCATCATAGACATAGGGATCCGCGATCCGCCGAGGCATGCGACTCAGGAAGTGCATCGGGAAAAACGTTCCATTGAGGAAGACAAACGTGAGAAAGAAATGAATCATCCCCAACTTTTCGTTCATCATTCGCCCAAACATTTTCGGATACCAGAAATAGATTGCTCCAAAAATCCCCAGCACGCTACTGGCGAACAATACATAGTGTAAATGAGCAACGATATAGTACGTGTCGTGGACCACGATATCGATCGGTGGCGCCGACATCACAATGCCGGACAACCCGCCGATCACAAACATCGACACAAACCCCATGCTGAACAACATGGGCGTCGTCAAATGAAGTCTTCCACCCCACAACGTGCCCAGCCAATTGAAAACTTTCACGCCGCTCGGCAACGCAATCAACATCGTAGAGACCATGAAACTCATCGCCAACGTGTGATTCATCCCCGAGACAAACATGTGGTGTCCCCAAACCACAAATCCCATCCCGGCAATCGCCGTGATCGAATAGACCATCGGCTTGTACCCAAACAATGGCTTTCTTGAGAAACAAGCAATCATATCCGAGACCATCCCCATCGCCGGCAAGATCATGATGTAGACAGCAGGATGCGAATAGAACCAGAACAAATGCTGCCAAAGCAAAACTTGCCCGCCGCCACTTGCGGCGAGACCATTATCAACCGCCACATTTTCTGGCAAGAAGAATCCGGTGAATAAGATTCGATCCGACAATTGCATCAAAATGGCCGCCGTCAAAACCGGGAGCGCGAACGCTTGCATGATCGCCGTGATGAACATCCCCCAAACCGTCATTGGCATCCGAAACATCGTCATGCCAGGAGCACGCATCTGGATGATCGTCGTCAGATAATTAATGGCACCCATCATCGAAGCGATCCCGACGAACACCATCGCCAACAACCACAACGATTGAGCATCACCATTAAAAACACTCAACGGTGGATAGGAAGTCCAGCCTGCGGCCGCCCCGTACCCCGGCAGAAAAAAGCTGAGGATGATACACGCGAACGCTGGCCACATTAGCCAATAGCTCATCATGTTGAGTTTCGGAAATGCCATATCTTCGGCGCCGATCATCAACGGTATTAAGTAATTCCCAAACGCGCCCGCCAAAATCGGGATCACCACAAAAAAGATCATCACCGTGGCGTGCATCGTAAAGAGCATCGTGTAAAAATTGGGCGACATCTGGCCACCGGTATCAGGAAACAACAGATGCCCGAAAACCGGCAAGTCTGACCAGGGCCAAGCCAACTGCCAGCGAACAGCAAGCGCCAACAACCCACCCACGAACAACCAAATCAAGGAGGAAAACAAAAACTGTAGTCCAATAATCTTATGGTCGGTTGCAAACACGTACGTCAACAAAAACCGCGCAACAGGGCTCCGTTTAGGGGATTGCACTAGCAAATTGTCAACGGTGGCGTGGGCCATCAACGAGTCCGGTTTTTGGTAACTTTATATTCTTAATACATCTGCGATGCAGCCGGTTCAAGGCTACTCCGTCGTCGCAGATTCTGCTTTCAACTCTGGCGTGTATTCTTGTGTTCTTTCTTTCAACCACTGGTCAAACTCAGGCTTTTCGACCAATCGCAAGTCAGCTTTCATGGTGTAATGTCCCCAGCCGCAGAGCTCCGTGCACATGATTTCCATCTCACCCGGCTCTCGTGCATTGAACCAAGCAAACTGAGTCATCCCGGGAACAATGTCTTGCTTGAGACGCAATTCTGGCACGTAGAAGCTGTGAATCACATCGCGGCTTTCCAATTGCAGCACAACATTTTCACCGAACGGCAGGACCAACAAATTTTCGACGTAAACATCATCCTGAGTTTCGACGATCCCGTCCTTGCCGGCGTAGTGAAACTCCCACCCAAACCGCTTGGCTTTGACCATCACTGACGGCAGTTGCAGCTGCTCTTCGCCGTTCACGGTCACCGTTGGACGGTCCATCTTGTTTTCGGCCCATGACTTCATCTGAAAGAAGGCCAGGAACACTAGGATTATCGCCGGGATGATCGTCCATACGATTTCGAGCTTCGTGTTGTGTTTAAAGTATTGGGCTCGGTCGTTCCCAGCTCGGCGACTGTCATATTTCCAAATCGACCAAGCCAGCGTCGAACCGGTCCCCAACAGAATCACCGC
Source organism: Mariniblastus sp. (assembly GCA_047639375.1). Lineage (GTDB taxonomy): Bacteria > Planctomycetota > Planctomycetia > Pirellulales > Pirellulaceae > Mariniblastus. Next base: position 10,886 of record JBLINZ010000085.1, read on the forward strand.
CGACAATAAATGGACGCCATTGAATAGCTGGTCAATCGCATCACCCGATTGACTAAACGACTTAGGTAGCCAAGCCGTCTCCAGAGGCGCAATCCCGAACATCGCCATCAAGAACGTAAGCACGCTCAAGACCGGCACGAGGAAGAACAGGATGCTCCAAAATCGGCTCATGATTACTGCGCCACCTGTTGGTCATTGATGGGCTTGGGAACGACCAAAGCATCACGGATAAACGGAAGCGACTCAACATAAGCCACGACAGCCCAGGTTTCATCCGACGTCATGGCGGAACTCGCCGGCATCGGCGTACCCTCGATTCCGTTGGCCAACCGGAGGTACAAATCGTTGGGCCGATCACCGCCGCGGTAGATCGGAATGTTCAAGTTCCGGGGCCTAATCGGGCGAGCCGGAAGCACGCCGGCATTTGTGTATTCCTCGTAGGTCGCTGGATCGAGCAAGTCGACATTGGCCGTTTTCCAATCATTTGTCCAATCATCAAACGTCGACAATTGACCGTCTCCCACGCCCGTATCGCCATGACATTGCATGCAATTGCCCTTCGCGAAAAACAGCTCGCGACCACGGTCAACAAACGCCTGATGGTCAGCATGCGTTTGCACAAACTCAGTGGGAGCCGCCGGGATTTCAGTGACCTTTTTATCGGGCTTGAGCCAGCGGGCAAGGATCCCGTCAATGAATCCGTCCGCGATCACCGTGTACATCTGGTCCTCAAACTCTTCGAGAGCGTCGTCCGACGGCGGCTTACCGTCTTTCGATTCTGAGATCAGACTCAAATTGATAAACGATAGCCCGTCATCGTCCAACTCAGCCAGCATCGACATCAAGTAGCGTTCCATCTGACCACGCATCGTCAAATACTTGACGTACTGTACAAGAGCTTTGATTTCTTCCTCAGGCAAAGTCCGGAAAGAGGGCATCGCGGTGCCTGGTATTCCGTTTTCCAAAATTTTGGTGAGATCATGATCGGTGGGCGATTGCCGAAGCGGAGTCGATTTGAACTTGAACTTACCCAACCGGAAATCTCGAGGGTAAGGATTAAGCTCCAACGCCGTGGGCCCCGCACCATCTCCTGTGATGCCGTGACAGTGAACACAATGCTCGCGAAACAAGCCGCTCCTGGCGTCTCGCTTGTCAACCGGCGTCGGTCCGGCAGCCATTCTGAGATTGTCGAGACTAACGATTTGCTCAGCCAGTTTATCGTCACCGACCATGAAGGAAGGGAACCTGGGAGCGTCAGGTGTGCCAAACAAAGCCGTCAAGATATTGCCGATTTCGTCTCGATACGCTTCGTCAAACCCCTCGCCTTCGTCGCGGTGGGTATTCTCCTGTTTAATCCACTCAACCTCGTTGAACCGGAAACCGGCCGGTGAAGTCTTCTCGCAGCCGGCCATCACCGCCAGACACGCGAACAGAAAAACGAATTGAAAAAGCAGACGGGTCAAAGAACTATCAGTCAAAAAGACTGGCCCCTAAAGAGAATTTTCCTCGCAAAAGATCCCGTATTCTCGCCGAATCTAGGATTTTGTCGAGCGGACAAATTGTCGCATAATCGCCGCCTCAAGTGACTTTAGAGCCTCCCTAAGGTGTAAAAACGGACCCAGCGGGTGATGGCGAGACGATTCTTCGCTTAACGATTTCCCAGCAGGCGTCGATGACAAACGCAAAGTGCTTGTCGAATTCCGGCTAGAGTTGAGGGCGTGCCCCTCACAAGGAAGCTTACTCCCAATCGAATTTTTCAATCTCCCTACCAAGCGAATCGACTTGGGTTTCGTCATAATTTAAACCGGGAGCCACGGTCCGTTGATAACAACCAAGGCTGGCCAAACCAAACAACGTGCACAAAATGGCCGCACTCAGCCTGACGCCCACCCAATCGAGTTTCATTTTCATCTCAAGAACCAATTAAAAATGTTGATGGGACGAGGCAATTGAAAACGGCCAGCAAAAACGCTGGCCGTGCTTGATTTCGAGGGTCTATTTGCGAACGATTCGCCAAGACTTTTCAGGCTATCGTGAGAGAGCGTCGCCTGGCAACGTCAGGGTTCCCAAATCTAAAGTCTTGCCGTTTTCGATGGTTGTCCCGATGTAGCCGCGTCGCTTGTCCGGCGTGTAGCCTGTGATTTCGATGGTCTTCAAGTAACCCGCTTTTTTGTGCCAAAACTGGAAGTTCCAATTGCCGGCTGGAATATTCTTGATCGTGAACTTACCGTCCTTGTCGGAGATCGCAACGTAAGGGTTGTCGCGAATCAGAATCACGCCGTCCATCCATGTGTGCATGTCGCATTTGACTTCACCGGGAACTTTGTCACTCAGTTCATCCAGCTTCAACTCAGCAGAAGCATTCTTCACGATATTGACGTTGTGCTCTTGCTGGATGGTGGCAATTCGACAGTTGTGCCCCACATTGTCGCTATTCTTTAATTCCAACGTCTGTCCAGAGCGAGCGAAGAGGGCTTTGGGAACGAAGCGACACTTCTTGTTGTCGATGGTTATTTTAAGCGCCTTCATGTCTTCGTACGAAGGATGATACTTTTCTGGCCCGTCGTCGCCTCGGGCGATGTACATCATCACGTACACGTCACGAAGTTGTTTCTTGTCATTGACAACAATTCCATCATCCAATGGAACCTTGCCGTCAACGAGGCAAACAGCCTTGTCCTTGTTATCGCCAACCGCTTCAGGAAGATTGGCAGGAACATCGCCGGAGACAACGATCTGGCCGGTCAAATTGCCCCATTCACCGTCTTGAGCCGAGGTGGTTTGGGTGGTGAACGCCACAACGGCGACTAACAATGTTCCAAATAATGCACGCTTCATATTTTTTTCCAAATCTAATGCTTAGTTTATATTCAAAATCTGAGCCGGTTAATCAACCTAGGATAAACGACTTTGGGGTGTGAATTGTTCGACGAAATCGGCTCCGAATCAAATTTTTGAATCAAATCCGTGTGAACAAACCCGACATTTCAGTGCGGAAAACCTAATCAGAAGATTCCGACTGAGAGACTCGTTCAATCAATCCATCGAGCCCTCCCAATCGCTAGGCTCCGTCCGCCAAATCTCAGGGCTGTCAAACGCCTGACTTAATTACGACGTTTTAAGCGAGGGATCTATTGTACCAAGTCTCCCCTGCTAACGCACCGATCTGTAATTTTCCACCAGCCATCGCCCCTGTCATTAACGTCCTGAAACCGTAGAATCTGATGTGCTTGGAGAGCAATTTTGCTGGCAATTTCACAGATTCTTAGAGTTTTGGATACGACATGAACGTTCTGGTAATCGGTAGTGGTGGACGCGAACATGCAATCGCATGGAAAATCGCGCAAAGCTCTCGGGTTAACCGTGTGTTTGTCGCACCAGGTAACGCGGGCACTGCCATCGACGCGGAAAACGTCGAGATCGACTCAAATGACATTCCAGCCCTGATCGAGTTCGCCAAACAAAATCAGATCGGCTTGACTGTGGTCGGGCCTGAAGATCCGCTTTGCGCCGGGATCGTCAACGCGTTTAGCGACGAAGGACTCAAGGTATTTGGGCCTTCGCAATCAGCGGCTCAACTCGAAGGCAGCAAAGTTTTCTGCAAAAACGTATTGCGAGCTGCCGACGTTCCCACGGCTGATTTCCAAGAATTTAGAGACGCAGAAACCGCCGAGCGCTTCATCAAGGAACGCTATTCGGAAACTCCCAACAACGTCCCCTTGGTCGTAAAAGCGGACGGACTGGCTGCCGGCAAGGGGGCGATCGTTTGCTCGACTCGTGACGAAGCCCTCGAAGCCATCGACATCATTGCCCGACAACGACAATTCGGCAGTGCCGGCGACAAGCTGATCATTGAGGATCGGCTGACGGGCGTCGAAGCGAGTATTCTCGCGATCACCGACGGCCAAACCATTTTGACACTCCCGCCCGCGGAAGACCATAAGCGAGCCTACGACAACGACGAAGGACCCAACACCGGTGGAATGGGAGCCTACTGCCCGACGCCTTCCATCGACGAAGAGACACTTCGCTGGGTCGAATCAAACGTGCTCGTCCAAACCGTACACGTGATGAAACGAAAACGCAGCCCATTCCGAGGACTCCTTTATGCGGGCCTAATGATGACGCCTCAAGGCCCAAAAGTCCTCGAGTACAATGTCCGCTTTGGTGACCCCGAATGTCAGCCGCTACTCATGCGGTTGAAAACCGATTTCGTTGACCTGCTCGAAGCCACGGTAGACCGGCGATTGTCTGAAATTGGTCCGCTGGAATGGGACGAACGCCCCAGTGTCTGCGTCGTCATGGCTTCCGAAGGATATCCTGGCAAGTACAAAACAGGCCACGTGATTCGTGGACTCGATGAAGCCGCGAAGATCCCCGACGTCAAAGTCTTCCATGCAGGCACCAAACTGGACAAAGACGGCAACGCCGTGACCGACGGCGGACGTGTGCTGGGCGTAACCGCTTTAGGCGAGTCAGTCGCCGCCGCGAAACTTCAGGCTTACAAAGCCGTAAAGTGCATTCGCTGGGAAGGCGCCTGGTGCCGAAAAGACATCGCCGACAAAGCGATCACAATGAATTCTTAAGCGACAATGGAAAACCGGCGAGGTGGTGACTTTTCCAAACGTACCGAAGCGAAAACGGATACCCAACTCACCAGTTTTGAAGTTGCACACTTTGGGTTTGGTGGAGCGACATTCTTTCAAAGCCGCGGAAATTAGACTGCGGAAAACCGTTCCGGAATTGTTTCGTCCTGCAGGCCCAAGGGCTGGGCTGAGGCAATGTGTTGGCGTAAGGTAATTTGCGGCGTCTCAGGTGACCGCTACGAAATGAACCTCCTGTTTCTGCTTGGCAAATGCTCAATACCGACTCATTGAAAAGGAATCCAACCCAACAAACTAGCGCCTCACCCCCCACGAAAAGCGTCTGCAGCACAAAAGTGTGCAACTTCAAAACGCGTAAGCGAGGTCGAGCGGATTCCTGCGCTCAACTCGCTTGCAAGATTTTAGATTTAACTTGCGAAACGATGGTGCTCGAACCCTAATTGAATAGGCAGGCGTCAGTACCAAACCTACCGAGCGTCTGCAGGCGAGGCACGCAGCCTTGCGACGCCATCAGGCCCTCGGCCCACTAATTAAACACGTCATTCCATTGGCAATCAGCGGGGCAGGTGACTGATTCAACAAACGCCAGTTTCCAAAAAAAACGAGTTTCCCCCAAAGATCCACGGCTCCGAGGCGAAGAACGACTATACACGTCTTTTCTAACACGGAGTTGATCTTGAAAAACGTCTCATTTCTCGTTGCATTCCTCGCATTTTTGCAGGTCGCAGCCGGATCTCGCGCCTTTGGCCAAGACTTTCTTTCAGATGACGCTCGCCGAACTGTCGAGGAAGCCCTCGATCTAACCGGCGAAGACATCAGCAAGGAACTTGCGAGCCTTGTCGCCCAGCTAGAACTTGATGCTGAACAGCTTTCCAGCCAGCTTGAAAACTGGGTCGAAAGTAACAGCGACGAGCTCGAAGCTTGGTCTGACAAGCATTCCCCTCAATGGGAAGCCTGGGGCGAACGATTTGGAAAAAAACTGGAACACCTGACGAAAGATCAGGAAAACGCCTGGAGCCAATGGGCTCAAGGCTATGAAAAAAATCTCGAACGCCTCACGGGCGAACTCGAATCCTCTGACCTGTCTGCTCAACATCTTGAGCGGCTGGTCAAACAGAACCTAAAATCGATCAGCAAAATGCCGCTCGGGCAACTGGTCGATCAAGCCCTCGAAGAAGGCTTGGGCGAACTTGGATCGGCTCCTTGGGCAAGCCTAGGAGAACTCGGGGAACTTGCCAAAGCGGCCGTAGAAGAGCCGGCCGGTGATCTCGCCCGGGCGATAGGCTCAACGGCGGCCAAGGGCGAAAAATTTGTTCGAGACCGGCAGAAGGCTGACTCAACAAGCCCAGGTAAATATCAAGCCGATGCGCCAAGTCGTCGAGAGAGAGAGTTCGGTCAGTTAAAACTGACCAATAGCGGGCGACTTCGGGCGTTGAAAAACTTAAAGCTGCGCGGCAATCTCACCGACGACGAACTTGAGCGAGTTGATTTGCTGAT
>JBLINZ010000086.1:0-16924 GCA_047639375.1 Mariniblastus sp.
AGCGGATCACCACAAAAATCGCCAGCGAAGAAGCGGCTTATCGGTCCGCTTGATTCCTACTCAGCGAACAGACTGCCAGAACTGCAATACTCAACGCTATTCTGAGTTACCATGAAAACGTGACTTTCGCCATTTGATGATGGGCAAATGTGCCAGCTTACTCGACTGAGTGCCGTCGACGTCGCAGCGCTAATCCAATCAAACCAAACATCCCGGCGACGAATGAGGTTGGCTCTGGAACGGCCACGATTCGAATGATTCCATTGGGAGCAATGGTTGTCAGAACATTGGTTCCCTGTGAAAGATTAGAATTGAACGACCCTGCCACACCGCTCAGGAGGAAATTAATTTCGCCTGACTGCATCCCTGTCGTATCGATTACGAGTGTCCCAATCAAGCCATCCGCCGCGACCAACGAAGCGGTATCTACGGTGCTTTGCCGAGCCAAAGGATTCACAACCACATCGGCCTGGTTGGGGCTGAACGACTCCCAAATCGTGCCGTTGATCAAGTTAATGTCCGTGATCGTCGGGAACGCATCCGTTCCCCCAAGGGCATCGCCACCATCGCCGATTTGAACGTCCAACTCAAATCCATCGGCACCGCCATCGGATGCAATTCCGATCCCAAACAACAGAACCACTTGGTCAGGCGTGTCTGCCAACAAATCGATATATCTGATGCCCGATTCTTCCACTCCATAATCAATGGTCACATCCGCTGAGACGAATGACGCGTTTATAAGCAGCGTCAGAAACGCCACAAATGAAAGTAATGAGCGGTGAGCATTCATGTTGAGTCTCGTTTAAAAAAATGTCTACAAATTGCGTTGCAAAGACGATGCAGCAGCTGTGAACGCAGCTATTATTGACAAACGGCAAAGTCCCGTAATGCGGGATTATGTGGTGGATATCGCGACTAGCCTGATTATCAAAAACTTCCCAAACCTTGAAAAGCTTCGTCCAATTTGACCAACGAGTCAGTGGGTTGCTTTACATCGAAATCAATCTTTGTCGCTTGGTCTGACTCAACATTCGGCGATTGTTCCGCATGGTTGCTTCCAAACAGTCGTAGTGCATTTTCCGAATCAGCTGCGACGTCTTTCAATTTCTTTTCATCACTATCCGAGTCTGTATCGGCTTCGAGCGATCCCAATGAAAACTGATCAACAGGCTGTTTCCGACTTTCAAAAAACTTATCAACTGAGAATGCTTTGTTGGAATTCGAGTTGGGCGTGATTAAGTTGACAGGCGAGAATCCCGATTGATTCTGCCGTACGATGGCGATGTCAATCAAATTGACTTTACCGCTGCGATCGAAATCAAATTCATTGATTATCGCCGCGGATCCAAACCCCGACTGATTATCTCGTGTCCCCGCTAGGTCCAACAAGTTGACGATTGCGTTATTGGAGTCGTTTCCAGTTTCACCAATCACGTTGCCAAAGTAAAACTGATCAGCCGACGCCAGGCCTGTCGTGTTTCCGGAGAGAACGTTGACCTGAAGCCAAGTATTCTCAATCGCATTGTCGGCCCACTTCAAAAAGACACGATCAATTCCATTGGAACCGACGTTCGATTCGTAAACCACGTCTACCGGAACCGGGGCGGCGGCCCAATCACCCGTGGTGTCGTCGTTGCCGACTCGGAACTCAAAATAGTCACCCACATTGGCCAGCGTCGGCGTTCCATTGAGATCATTAAGTTCCAAGACCACTCCGTTCAGCCCCGCCCAATAGCTCGAGTAGTTGGCGAATGTGGCCGTCTCGCCGTTGACTAAGAATTGTTTATCCGTGGCGACGGCGTCGAAGTCTGTGGAGCCATCGAAACTGGAACCATCGTAGTAAAGTTGCCGCGAACTGATGACCGCGTCATTGAGATTGGAAACTGCAATCGTGAATGATTTGTCGCTCATGGTTCCATCCGAACTACTAGCTCGAACGTCAATCGTATGACTCGTCGCCGTTTCGTAGTCCAACGCTCCATTGACGGTCACGATGCCGCTGGTGGAATCAATCGCAAACAATCCAGCTGCATCGTTCGTGAGGCTGTAGGTCACCGTGTCGCCGGGGTCGGTGGCCAAGGCAGTCACGCCAGTGGAAGTACCCACAGCTGAATTCTCTGCGACGGAATCGGTCGTTGAATCCGAGTCAGTAATCGTGCCAATTGGAGCTGGGACTTCGGTGATAAACAACGACCAGGAGTTCAAGGTCCCAGTGTCTTGGGAAGCACTGTCCGTAATCGACAGCACCCAGTCGCCATTGATCTCAATTCTATCCAACGCTGCGAAGCTTTCTTGCGGACGGAATACGCCTGTGTACGGTGGCGTTCCAGAACCGATCGCATCCGTCGCGTCGTCATCGAAAATCGTGCCCGTGTAATTGTCTCCGCTTCCCCCGATTCGCGTGAACAGCGAAATTTGTTCACCGTTGGGAGCCGTCAAGACACCCGTCAAATCAGCATCCCAAGTGTGCGTAATATCTAGCTCAACCTCGATGTCGAGCAATTCACCCATATCGGCGATCGTAATGGTCGATTGAATGGTATTGTTGTCAGTAATATTGATCGGCGTATCACCTGCCACATACTCCGTGACGTTAGCAAACGAAGCGGAGTCAGTTGCGGTAAATGAACCCCCGTTGCCGTCGTTGAGGTCAACGTAGGAAACCGTAAACGTGTCACCTAAGGCCGCTTGAAGTTGACCGTCGCCAGAAACCGCCGCTCCTGCGAGTGTTGTCAACGTCGTGGTGTAGGACCCGCCTGAGCGAGTCAGAATTAGCGTTTCGGTATCACCATTGGTGCTGGTCACCTCAACAGGAATTGAGGCTGCTGCGTTGGCGTCAATGACTGTGATGGTAGCCGTTGAACCAACGGAGTAGACACCCGCGTCCAACGTCACCGATCCGATTCCCGGGATCGGCTGCAGGATCCCCCGAGCCTCAAAGGCAGCCCGAATCGCGCCTTCGTTGGCACCACCATTGATGTTTACATCTGCCGCAAGAATCATTTCAGCGGCCGTCACCATGGTCGAATTGGCCGGCACCATGAAGTGACTTTCGAGAATGATTTGGTCAGCAACCGTCGCGCCCACCGCCTGGTTCAAATCCCAAAGGGCCCGCGACCAAATCTCTCCATCGGCGTGGACTCCACCACCCAAGTCGCCGGGATACATCTTGTTTCCGTCCACTCGGCGAAGATTTGGAGGAGTGTCACCGCTGTAACTAGTCGCATCCCATTCTCCCACAGCGGCCGCATGGTTGGCCTGAAATGCTGCGTCCCCATGTGTCTGGAAGAAGCTGGCAGCCAAGTAGTCGCCGAACCCTTCGCCCATTGCGCCCATCTCACCGCCGCCCCACGAGGCATTTTGATCATGCTGGATCGCATGACCGTATTCGTGTGCGATGATGTCGCCGTCTTCGCCATCGTCGACGCCCCCGTCGCCGAAGTGAATCGCGTCATCGCCCGTGGAGTAAAACGATTGATCAGCGCTGTACCAATGGGCGTTGGCCAACGTGGCAAAGTCTCGGATGCCGTTTGCCGTGCCAGTGTCATCGTCGAAACCTAGTACATGGAAGTAGCGGTTCAATTGGTCCACCGTATGATAGATAACCACTTGCTCAAACCGGGCATCGTTCCGCGTATAATTGTAGTCACGAGTAGATTCGTCGGCGTCAACGTCCGTCAATGAAGTACTGTTGAGCGACGACATGTCAACAAACTCGCCCCTCAAGAGCCCGGTTCCTTCGTCGAGTCCCTCCAACGTGACGTTGATCAATTGATCGGTTAGCCCCTGACTATCCGCGTCATTGGCATCCGTTATCCCGGTTCCACTTCCAAGTGTTTGATAGGGGTTCGGATAGAACACGTCACCGGTGCCCTCAGTGAAGTGAGAAATTCGATTCTCTTGCTGAATCACTTTCCCGCTCTCGGCATCAATGAACGTCAAGAAGTCGCCGTGTGTCTGCGGTGTCACGCCAAACACGGTCATCTGCCAAACTTGTTCGGCGGTGTTATTCTGACCGGGAAGAAAAACAAGTTCGCCTCGCGAGGGAGCAAAGGTGCTTTCAGCATTCGCAAATTCAAGCGCAATCGATTCAGCCATTTCAAAACTGATCATTGCTTCAGGATTCGCTCCAATGGCTTCTCCATCAAAACTTTGATCGTGAACCAAGAGGAATTGACCTTCAGGGCCCTGAATCGTCGATACAAATGCGTCGACCACCGGAAGTCCATCGATCGTTTGCTGGAAACGCGTAACGGTGCTCGCCAAACCGTGCTTGATCTCGACTAGCTCAAGCTCAGATCTGTCTTGATTGAGACTGCCTGACTCAGTGTTGGCCGCGAGATATTCTTGAGCGTATACGTCTTGTCGTAAGTAATCGACGACATAGTTCGTAACCGGGAAGGGCGCTTCAATGCCCGCCGCCAACATTCGACGTGGTTCTAGCGGATTGTAATGATTGTTCTTCTGAGCGCGACGACAACGATTCAACCAAGTCATTTCAAGGATTCCGTGGAAGTGGGACCAAATAGACGTCTTTAAACTTAAGCGGACCAGACGCGCGTGTAAAGCAAACGCTTGTCATATCCCCCAAACCCCCCCATTTGTCGCAAACAATCAGCTTCGCGTGCAAGACGTGCCAACAGAAAACTCATAGCAAGAATCGCCTAACAACTCTCTTTTGTCAGTTATTTGCGAGTTCCCCAACGACTCAGGCTCAGCGCTTGGCCTCAGTCAGAGATCCAAAGACGTCCTTGTCAAACTGCTCCACTTCGAGAGCGTTCAGCTCAAGAACGGATGAAGAAACAGAACGGTTGAAGAATCGATTCGTCGAGTGTTACGGGAACTCGTGATGGCAAGCCGAGATCGAATTTGAATGGAACGAGCTATGTTTTCTAATCCATGTAGCGACTTACCATTCTCAACTAGGCGTCTTGAGGATCACCATCATGCACGATTCGACGGATTGTGTCGTGGTTTTCTGAATCTGTATTTCCCCTCATCCCCAACACTTCTCACCACAAATTCGGAGCACGCGTGGTCAAATGGCTATCCGATTTCGTCCGAATTTTCGGGGAGAAAGGAGCTGGTTTTTTAAGTTGGACTCCTTTTTAGAGAGTCGGTATTGGGCAATCACGCCCGTCTACAAACGCTCTGCGTTTGACACGGTCGCCTGCCGGCTAATCGTTAAACGATCGATCGTCTTGCCGATTAAATCTGCAGGGCAGTCAGCGTCAGGGAACATTTACGCCTTCGGCTCATTAATTCAACACGTCCAAGTAGAAGGGAATTGACCAAGCCTTGCCCGGCAAGAATGTTTTGACGGGACCATTGCTTCTCACTTGCCAAAAAACCAATATCCTTAGATGGTTGCGTCACTCTTGCCCACGCTCAACTTTCAACGTTGCACTGAATCGTGTTTTGTCCGTCCACAGACTGAGCTTTCACGCAAGTTTATCAAGCCAAACAGAATTGCAGACCCTGACAGCGTGACGGGATTGAAGGCTTCAACCGCACCGCTTGGCTTGAGAGCAACACCACCGATCAATAGCGCGGTGAACAACAGAACGGATAGCCAAACCGGCCAACGTTGAGACCAATAAATGAGAACCACGAGCCCCAGGACAACTTCGATAGCACCTGCAATAAGCACTGTGGTTTCAGCCGAATGCAACGTTGGCCCCAATTCAACCAAGGCCAATTCTGTCGGGTCACGAAACAATAGCTTGGGTACCAAACCATGGTAGAGCCAAATGAAGATGATTCCGATTCGGGACAACGTGTAACTGGACATACTGAATTGATCTTTGGGCTGGATGGAGCGTGCAGTGAGATTCAATCGATGAAAACCAACGCACAACAAAACGATTTCTTGAATCCATTACTTATACCGGATGATCCAAGCTATTTTGGTTCTGCAGGGGAGCGTCAAACAATCACTGAAGATTCAAGAAACCCATTCTCTAGAACGAAAAACAAAAACGTTCAGGCAATTTAACCGGAATCGAGCGCAGATCACTTATCGCAACAACCTAGAATTCGACTCAAGCCAGATCCAACCTTCACAATTCGTTGCCTAATATCATTTGATCCCATTCGGAAAACATCGCTACCTGCCCCTTGGCTCATGGAAACAAACATGATACTGTGCCTTCTTGAGATTGAGTCTCAACTGGGTTCGCCCGTAATTGAGAACCCCATTTCTCATCAAACCTTGAACCCAGCAAGCCAACAGGCCGGACATTTGATCCGCCTTCTTTAGCCAGCCACGTTCGGTCGCCGTCAGTGCCAACAGGCAACGGGCTATCTTTTTAGGCTGGAACAGGAGACGCGATATGCGTAATCGAAATTATTGCGCGAGCTCAAAATGCGTTCGCTTTGGATTTACTTTGGTTGAATTGCTGGTCGTCATTGCGATCATTGGAATCTTAATCGGGATGCTTTTACCTGCGGTTCAGCAGGTACGCGAAGCCGCGAGGCGAATTGCCTGTGGAAACAATCTACGGCAAATTTCGATGGCCACGCTCAATTACGAATCGTCTCATCAGAAGTTTCCCTCAAGTTGGAAAATCGCAGGTGACGCTGGCTGGTCCGCTCATGCTCAAATTTTGCCTTTCCTTGAGCAGGCCAATTTGCACGATGAAATTGATTTTACGCGCAGCTACTCGGATCAACCGTTGATCAACATCGGAGGCGAGCAGCAACGCTTGCAAGCGGCGCGGATTGCGACTTATCTTTGTCCAAGTGAAAACAAAGATGAGCCACGCCTTAAGGAAGGTGAGCTGTATCACTACCCGTTGAATTACGGCGGCAACGCGGGGACGTGGTTTGTGTTCGATCCAGCGACAAGAAAAGTGGGCGGTGGAACGTTGGTCACGTTGCAAAACATATCGATTGCTCGAATTTCTGATGGAACGAGTAACACGATCTTTTACGGCGAAGTCAAAGCTTACACGCCCTATTTTCGCAATGCAGCAATCGCAGGAGAACTCGAGATGCCTTCCGATCCCAATTCAATTGCTTCTCTGGGGGGCGATTTCAAAACGAATTCCGGCCATACCGAATGGGTTGATGGTCGTGCTCATCAAACCGGATTCACCGCGACGTTTGCACCCAATTCCGTCGTGCCACACATCGTCGATGGCGTTGCTTACGACGTCGATTGGACTAATCAACAAGAGGGAAAATCAAACACGATTCGAACTTATGCCGCAGTTACCTCACGAAGTCATCACCCGGGCGGTGTCAGCTCCGTTCGTGCGGATGGCTCGGTGCATTTCGTTTCCGACTCAGTCAACCTCGCGGTTTGGCAAGCACTCGCGACTCGCAATGGTGGCGAGGTTTCGATTGAGTAAATCACCCGAGCGGGAATAACTACAGCGAAATCAAAACACTAAAGCAATTATCAAACCGACTTCACAGCAGCTTTTACTTCAAGTGAGGCCGGTGTTGGTAGCTTCGGAGATCAAGCCAGGCCAACGATGATCAAGTTCATCCTTGCTTTGCCTTGACCCTCACGGGACCGGCAAGCAGTTGATTAAAACTCAATAAATTTCGCGCGGCAATGATGTGCTCTCTGGCTTGTTCCGCCGAGTTGGCGATCGCGGTCATGTGCCCCATTTTGCGGGCACTGGCCGGATCTTTTTTGCCGTACAAGTGGAGCTTGATGTTAGACATCGACAGCCCCAGATGCCATTTTGGCTCGCCAAAACTCCACTGATCGCCTAGTAGATTGGCCATGGCGACCGGATTGGTTTGGCGGGTAGAGCCGAGCATCAGCCCACAGACGGCACGAACGTGCTGCTCAAATTGATTGGTAAAATGCCCTTCGATCGTAAGATGCCCAGAGTTATGAGGACGGGGCGCAACCTCATTAACGAGGATCCTACCTTCGCAGCAAAAGAACTCGACACACATTACGCCCACGGAACTCATTTTATCCATGACCTCGTGGGCAATCTTAGTGGCTTCGAGATTAAGATGCTCGGCAAGTCCAGATGGAGAAATGGAGACATCCAAAATCTGATTTTGATGCTCATTGAGGATCGAAGGATAGGCTGCGAATTGGCCAGCCGAATTGCGGGCGGCAACCACCGAAAACTCAAAATCGAATTCAATCCATTCCTCGAGGATTGCTTCTGAGGTGTTAAGCGACTCCCAGGCGGATTCAACGTCGCTTTCCGTGCGGATGATCGCTTGACCTTTCCCGTCGTATCCATCTTTGGTTGTTTTGAGCACACCCGGCATAATGGATTGGCACGCCAAGCGAAGTTCTGTGAGCGATCTAACGACCTTAAACTGACACGTCGGAATGCCGTTCTCGGTTAGGAACTGCTTTTCCAGCAATCGGTTCTGCATGGTTTTAAGCGCTTTGACACCAGGATGAACCAGCGTGTATTGGCCAGCAATTTCGAGTGTTTCCACAGGAATATTTTCGAATTCCAACGTGACCACATCGACATTTTTGGCAAAATCCGCGACGGCCTCCGCGTCCGTGTACGACGCTTGGATTTCCAAGTCTGCGACTTGCCCGGCAGGTGTATCGGAGGACGGAGAAAACACGTGAACTCGATAACCCATCTGCTTGGCTGCAATCGCCGTCATTTTCCCTAACTGGCCGCTGCCAAAAATCCCCAACGTTGAACCTGGCTGGATGACGCGATCTGAACACTGAGAATTTGCAATCATAGCTCAGTTTCCTCTAAAACAGATTGGGTTTGCTGAAGGATGAACGCGTCCAGTTTTTCACAAAGGTTCTGGTCATTAATAGCGAGAATCCGAGTGGCCATTAAGGCCGCATTTTTAGCGCCCGCATCGCCTATCGCGAGAGTCGCCACAGGAACCCCGCCTGGCATCTGGACGATCGACAGCAAAGAATCCAGCCCGTTAAGTGCCTTGCTCTGAACGGGCACACCCAGAACGGGAAGCCGTGTCATCGAAGCGACCATTCCAGGCAAGTGGGCTGCGCCACCGGCACCGGCAATGATTATTTTAAGCCCCCGCGATGCTGCGGATTTGGCAAACGAAATCATCCACTCGGGTGTTCGATGAGCCGAAACGACCCTTGCCTCGTATTGAATTTCAAACGAATCGAGAATGTCGGCCGCATGTCTCATCGTGGGCCAATCAGATTTGCTGCCCATAATAATGGCCACTTCTGGCGACTCCGTCGGTGAGCCGTGAGGTTGATCCGACATCGTGTTCCAATCAATTGTAAACTTCGTCCAAATTTATTCTTTGAATCTGGACCAACGTGGGTCCAGATCTCATTTATTTCATTAATATACGGCTTACGACTAAAATAGATCCAATAGATAAAACAAGCGATTCAAATCGATAAAACGAATAGGTCAGACCATCCAGAATATCCTGACGATTCAGTTCCGAAACTCGCTTCGATAAGCGATCTTTGGCCGCCTGCCTGACAACCGATGGTGCTCTTAACGACCACAAACAACGCGACGGCCCGGTATGCCAAGCGTCTTCCCTGATTGAACCTTGATCAAATCGAGCCTACCAATGATCTGCACCATGAATCAACGACATTGAGAAGCCGACTTACTATTTGGTTTTTGCATGAAACCTCGCTTGATTATCTATTGGATCTATACAGCCATTCTGTCGTAAGCTTATAGATAGAAATCGCATCTGGAGTGAATTGCTTATCAGAAACCCGGTTACACCCGTCAGAACGTAGATGTCGTTGAGAGCGAAATCGAGATTAATCATTCATGATGAATTTGCCTAAGATCGAACGCGACGTCGTCCAGAGACTTTCCCTATATTCGTTGACCATTGCGACGTCGTATATCATCGCTCGGACAGTCGGTGACAGCTTGTTTCTTTCTCGGGTCGGCAATCAACACTTGGCGGTTGTGTTTTTGCTGGCAGGCTGTTCAACGGCATTGATTGCCAGCTGTTGGTATTTGCTGACACGGCAAGTATCGATATCCAAGTCGATTCAGTTTTCCGGGGTTCTCTTTGCGGCTGGCTCGTTTTTGTGCTGGGCGTTGCTCCCGAGCTATCACCACTCATTTTGGTTGTTGGCTGCAATTTATTTGTTGGCTGAGATCAAAGGCTGTATCAACGCGATCAATATTGTCTCGGCCCTCAACACCAAGCTAGGTCGAGATGCGAGTAAGACATCATGGGCGGCCGTCGGATTGGCGGCGCCAGTCGCTGCGGTTGTCGTCGGAAGTCTTTTGGCCTTCGAATCGAACGCAATCGAATTGCGGACTTGGCTTTTGATTGGCTGCGGGCTGGATCTCGTGTCGGTTGCGATTGGCTGGTTGCTGGGCAGAACGGACGACGTAAAATCTGGTCTGGCGCAATTAAGAACGGGAAAAGGGACCAAATCAGGTGAGCGTCCAGTGTTGCAACGGACTCGACCGCCGTCATTCAAGGCCTATGTTTGTTCCGACAAATTCCGGCTGTGGATCGCGATCCTGATCTCTTGCAAAGTTGTAGTTTTGACGTTTGTTTCGTTTGAATGGAAATCATCCGTTAACAGCTACTTTTCGAGTGATCCCGATCGACTAGTGCGGTTTTTTGGAATCTACTACGGACTGGTCGGAATTGCGACGGTGGCGACCCAGTACTTTTTGACTCGACGTTTACTCATGCGTCGAAATCTTTCGATCTCAATCCTCTTGATGCCCTTTGTGTTGTTGGGCGTCGGGTTGATACTGGTCGTGGGAGCGGGGGTATTAGCGGGCTTGGTCGCAGCGACTCTTGGCAAGTCGTTGGAAGTCTGGCGGAGAAGCGTACACGATACGACGTTGAATTCGCTGTACACCAAAATTCGTCGGCAGCAACGTCGTTCGGTGATCGCATTCAATAGCGCGTTGATAAAACCGACATCGGAAGTCGCAGCCTCGTGTGTAATCTTCATGGGGGCGGCGATCGTGTACCGGCCGGTCATGTTGGTTGTAAGCCTTTTTTGGATTATCGCAGCGATCCGCCTGATTCGATTGATTCAGTCACCGTCCAATCATGGAAACGGGGAAAACGTCGAGTTGTTTTATCGGTCTGAGACGCGGCTTGGACCTAGGGTATTGCGTGCAGATCCAGCGCAAGCCTGAGATTTCTAGTTTGAGAATTTAACCCACGATACATCACCTACGACAATGACAATCTCTTCCTCAAGTGAACGTTTATCGAGCGGCGAGACCGCGGCCTTGATGCAGCGCATCTGCGAGCATCTTGGGATCGCGTTTTCCGCGAATCGCGTTTTCCCCAGCCTTGCAGACTTGAACCAAGGAGGCGAGGAGGTCAGCGAGGTCGCCAAGCTCAACGCGATCGGCAAACACTTCGGCATTCGATTTCGAGAGATGGTCGGTTCGCTTCGTGACCTGAATCATACGGTCAGTGATTCGGGCCTGATTCTTGTACGGCCAAAATTTACGAGCGAAGACGAGCCGGAAGCGCCAATCTTGGTTTTAACCGCCAAAAGTCGCAGCAAATTCCTGATCAATCAACACGGCGAAGACAGCACCGTTCCACTCAGTTGGCTAAAAAAGAACCTGGAGCAAGACGAAGAGCAGCGGTACCATTGGCTTTTGATCCAGCCGATCTTGGCGGCCGAGCAAGCGTCTCGGTTCCATTACCAAAGCGGGACTCTGGAGGAACCTCTCACTCCCATTCGCAGATTCGTGGCGTTCCTCAAGCCTGAGGCTCCAGACGTGCGGGCGATCTTGGTGTTTTCGATCATCATTGGACTGCTGAGTCTGACCACACCGTTGGCGGTAGAAGCCGTCGTGAACACGATCGCGTTTGGGCGTTACCTGCAACCTCTAATCGTGCTTTCGCTCATCGTCCTGGTATTTTTGGGATTTCGGGCTGGGCTCAACGTGCTCATGACGATCGTCACCGAGATCATTCAGCGAAAAATCTTCGTCAGAACCGTCGAAGACCTCTCGTACCGACTAACGCGAGTTCCCTTGTCAACGTGGAAAAAGTATCACGGACCGGAATTGGTCAATCGCTTTTTCGATATCGTCAGCGTCCAAAAGATTACGGCAAAACTGCTGTTGGATTCGTTGATGCTCGGTCTCCAGACGATCATCGGGCTGACCGTACTCGCTTTTTACCATCCATTTCTCCTGGGATACGACATCGGCTTGTTGGCGATGATGTCCATCGTGTTAACTTTCATTGGGCGCGGAGCAATCAAAACGGCCAAAGACGAATCACAGCTCAAATACGAAACAGCGGCGTGGCTTCAAGAAATCGTGCGCCATCCAACCACCTTCAAATTCAATGGCGGATTAGGGTTTGCGATCAATCGGGCAGACGAGTTGGCAGCTCAATACATCTTCCATCGGCAGCAGCATTTTAAAATTTTGATCAAGCAAATATCGTTTGCCATGGTCATGCAAGTCATCGCGGCCACAACTCTGTTGGCGCTGGGGGGATACCTCGTGATCGATGGCCAGATGACGCTCGGTCAACTTGTCGCGGCAGAGCTGATCGTGACCGTCATTCTCGGCTCGTTCGCGAAACTTGGTAAAGATTTAGAAAGCTTTTATGACTTGATGGCCTCGGTCGACAAGCTTGGAAAGCTGTTCGACCTTCCCGTTGAGCGGATCGATAAACTCGAACTTGCGCGACAACCGGGGGCCTATGGCATGCAGCTAGTGGATATCGCACTGGATTCTCAAACTTCACAGGCCACCACTGTCTCGTTTGATCCATGCAAGACCTACGCGATCTATGGCTCGTCCGAACTCCGTCGTGAGAAGCTGATTGAGACGTTGGTTGGACAAGCGAAACCGCAAGCTGGTCATGTTCTATTGAACGACTATCGCGTGGATGCGATCAGTGCTGAATCGTTGCAGAAGAAGATCAGCCTTGTGCGTGAAATTGAATTGTTCGAGGGGACGGTGGATGAAAACTTGCGGATGGGTCGTGAGAATGTTGGCTCCGCCCAAGCCAATGATGTGATCAGCCGGTTGGGCTTGAGAAAGACGCTGGCTGCGCTACCAGACGGATTAGGGACACGCGTCTCGATTTGCGGATACCCACTCTCTTCTGGGCAGGCCATTCGGTTAGTTTTGGCTCGGGCGTTGATTTCCAAGCCGGGTATTCTGTTTGTGGATGGTTTGCTTGACCGACTTTCGGATGATGACACTGGCGAAGTGCTGGCAAGTTTGAACACGTTTGCCGAAGACACCACCATCGTGATCTCAACAGGCCGCCGTGCGATTGCACGTTGGGCCGAAAAAACGCTAGAAATCGAAAGCCAAAACTGGGTCTTGGCAAAGTTTGACGGTTAGGCTGCGAAACCCTCTTGGTCTCATTCCTCTGAGTATCTTTTACGAATATTACGATGATAACAAATAGAGTCCGCAATCGGTTCAGTGCACTTGTGCCTTCTAACAAACGAACGGCAGCAATCCACTTGGTTCAATCGTCTCGGTTCGCGAGGCGATTGGCGAAATGGCTTTTGGTGGGATTGGTCGCATCGATTACAGGGATGGCTTTCTTGCCCTGGCAACAGACGTCTCGAGGCACGGGCCAGGTGATTGCGTTTGCTCCTCAAGAGAGACAACAATCGGTCCAAGCTCCGCTCAAGGGAGTGGTGATAAGAATCAAGGAAGGATTATTTGAGGGGGCACAGGTCAAAAAGGGAGATTTCCTACTTCAGATCCAACCCTTTGCACCCGAAATGATTTTGCAATTGGAGCAACAGGTACGCGAGCTACAAGCCAAGGAAAATGCTTCCAACGCCAAGGCAGAGGCCTACGGGTTGAACGTGGCAGGATACACGGATGCCCGAGAGTTTGCGGTGAGCGCAGCAAAGGAAATGGTTTCTGCGGCCGAGGCAAAGCTGGAGAGCCAGGGGAAAAAAGTCGACGGGTTCAGGGCCAAGAAACTCCAGGCTCGACTTAATTATGATCGACAAGAAGGTTTATTCCAAAAAGGAATCAAGGCCGCCAAAGAAATTGAGAAATTCAAAAAAGAGCTAGACGTTTCGGAAGCCGAATTTGAATCAGGCCTGCAAGATGTGCTTGGTCTCAAGAACGAACTAAAAGCCAAGCAAGAAGAGCTGGAAGAGAAAAGAAGTCTCGCGTCAACCAAGATTGAGTCGGCTCGAGCGATGCAACAAGATGCCTTGAGTAGCGCGTCGTCGATTCGCAAAGATATTGTTGACTTAGAGATGAAGCAGAAAGAAATTGACCGAGGAACCGTGAAAGCTCCAAGGGACGGAACGGTGTTTCGACTGAACGTGAACGAGTTGGGGGCCACTATCAAGGAAGGCGACAACCTACTGACCTTGATCCCTGAGACATCCCAAAAAGCGGTCGAGCTATACGTCAATGGCAACGATATGCCGTTATTGAAACTCGGACAAGAAGTTCGTTTGCAATTTGAAGGATGGCCGGCGGTTCAGTTTGCCGGTTGGCCGTCGGTGGCGGTGGGAACGTTCAGTGGAAGCGTTGCGACGGTGGATGCCACTGACAATGGCAAAGGCGAGTTTAGAATTCTTATCACTCCAAACGAAAACCAACAAGAATGGCCATCCGATCGCTACCTCCGACAAGGCGTCCGTGCCAATGGCTGGGTGATGCTGCGACGAGTCTCACTTGGTTACGAAATTTGGCGACAGCTCAATGGTTTCCCCGTGATCGTTGCGGAGTCCGAGCCCAAAAAAGACAAAGTAAAAACACCGAAGCTGCCCAAATAGCATTGAGTTCAGACGCCATCAGGTTGCTGCCCGTATCGCCAAACCGCTGGCTCGCCGCAGGTCTCTGCGTCGCGGTCGTGGCTTTTTCAGGATGCCAAACTGGGCGTTCACGCCAGGCACCGCTGATCAATTCACGCTCCGCCATCCAACCAGTCACGGCTTCGGTCAGCGGCCAAACTTCGGACGCGCGTTCAGATCTGCAAACGGCTTATGCCGATCGCCTGACGTCGACGGGTTCACCGGATGATTTGGGCACGACGGGTTCGATCCAATCTGAAGATGCAGAGGCGAGCCAAGTTCAGCTGGTTGGGTTTCAGGAGACTCAGTCGCGATCGGACAGTTTTACCAACTTACAAATTTCGTTGGTGCAAGTTATTGAGTCGGTCAAGCAGTGCTATCCCGAGGTGGACATTGCCATCGGCGAAATCGAAACTGCGAACGGAAAATTGCTCGCATCTTGGGGGGAATTCGACCAAATCTTCTCGGCACATAGCGTTTCGCAACCGCTAGGTTTCTACCAAACGTATCGTAACGGTGCCGGGCTCAGCCAACCGTTGTACGGCGGTGGCGAAGTCTATGGAACCTATCGAATCGGCGATGGTGATTTCGAACCCTGGTATGGAGAACGCGAAACGAACGAAGGTGGCGAGTTCAAAGCAGGTTTCTCGTTGCCGTTGTTGAAGAACCGGGCAATTGATCTGCGTCGAGCGAAATTGCTGGCGGCAGGTTTGCAGCGTGACCAAGTCGAGTCGAACGTGCAATCCAGGCTGTTGCTATTTCAGAGGTTCGCAACTCAAGCCTACTGGGATTGGGTAGCGGCCGGTCAGGCGGTGAGAGTCCAAGAAGAAATCTTTCGATTGGCCTTCGCTCGAGTGGTTGCCATCAAGGAACGGGTCCTGAGCGGAGACTTGGCACCGATCGCTCAGCTTGGAAACGACCAATTGATCACCAAACGTACCAATGATTTGATCAAGGCCCAACGAATTCTCGACAAAACAGCCATCAAGCTGTCACTGTTTTGGCGAGACGAAGCTTGCCAACCAGTCATTGCGACGAAAGAGCAATTGCCAAAGACGTTTCCCCAATCGTTTGAAATTTCGACGGAGCAGTTACGCACGGACGTCGCGTCAGCGTTGTCGCAGCGTCCCGAGTTGGTGGAGCTCAATGCGGCTCGCCAAGAAGTCGATGTCGATTTGCAATACGGTCAAAACTTGATGCTGCCCAAGCTGGACCTCAAGGGCTTTGCCGGCCAAGACATCGGGGGAGCAGCAAGCTCCAAGGGCGACAAGACACCTTTCGAATTCCAAATCGGGGTGCTGGCTGAAGTTCCTTTGCAGCGTCGGGAAGGGCTGGGTAAAATCCAATCGGCCCGCGGGAAAGCGACTCAAATTGACGCCAAAATCCGCCTGACCTCCGATAAGATTCGTGCCGAAGTTTTGGATTCAGCCTCCGCTGTGAACGCAGCGTTCGCTCAAATTCAGCAATCGCGAAAGAATGTCGGGCTCACGCGTCAAGTGTTGGAGTTGGGACGGTTTTCGTTTGAAGCGGGGGATATCGATCTGATCAAGCTGAATATTTTCGAAGCCAATCTGGCCGATGCTGAGATGCAACTCCTCGACGCTCAGTATAAGTATTTCTTTTACCGAGCAACCTACGAGACGTCGATTCGGGGCCAAGGGTTGGAATAGATCTAGGCGTCAAAGCCTGGAGCCTGGAGCCTTGTTGATATGATGACCGTTTAGGTCGGCAGTCATAGCCCGAATCCGTAAGCGAGGCAGAGCCCTCGTTAGTGGCTTGGCTTCGATCGTCATGCATCGATGCCTACGCGGCGGATTACCATTCTCGCCTTCGGCTTACTAACATCATCAAGCCTGTTGACTAGCTGGGGGAGATTGAACCGCGACCCTTCAGGCAAGCGATTGCTGTGACTGGCGTCTGCGAGGTATTGCTAGTCGTGAAATCAGCTCACTGACTATCGTGTCAGATTGCTCCATTCGGTTCACTTGGAGCGGACTACCAGTCTAAGGCTCCGTTGAGAATATTGATGTACTGCTGGGCTGCGAACACAACGATTCCGAGGACGATCACCGACACGAAGAGGATCATCATGATGAACCCAATGGTCCCGATGGCTTTCAAATTGAGTTCCGCCCTAGCCTGCAATTCATTTGAGGCTCGATCCATGGACTCTGATAGCTCACCCGCTGTTTCGCCATTGTCGATGTAAATCAATAGGTC
>JBLINZ010000087.1:0-16902 GCA_047639375.1 Mariniblastus sp.
GCCAGGAGGTGGGCGAGACTAAACTTGATTTCGGCATTGCCTGGAAGCTGAACTAAGGCCTCTTCCATCAACGAAATCGCCTGTTCGGTTTCGCCGGATCCGGCAAGTATCTTCGCTCGCGCAAATTTCCATTTCGCTTGCCCCGAACCAAAGCTTGAAAATGCGATCGCCAGGATCAATGCGATCGCCGCACCACCCGCGAAAAAACCGCCCGCCCATTGACGAATACTTAGTTTAGGATCGACTCGGTTCAAGTGGTGATTCGCCTGTAAAGGGTTCTAAAACTCGTAGCATCGAAACAACGGCTGAAACGGAAGTTACTCAATCATAACAAAATACCCAACGGCCAAGTGGCCCGTCAATTCCAAATCTTGTGGTCGCCGAGCTCGCCGTGCCCATTCAACCACTGACTCAGCTCTCGCACGGCTCTTTCTACCCATCCGGCTCAGAACCAAGAAAATCCAAGGCAGCCTTTAGCACTTCTCGCTTGATGATTTGCAGCTGATTTCGATTTCGGATTTTGTTGCCGTGCTCGTCCGTAACGTAAAACACACCGATGACTTGGTGAGCATAAGTCGAGATCCTGGCGTAAGTTACATCCAGCCCAAGCCGATGAATCTTCTTTGCGAGTTTATACAACAAACCCATTTTGTCGAAGGCAAAAACATCAATGATTGTGGCTGAGTTAACCGTTTCGTTGTCAATTTTTACCCTGATTTCAGGGCGGGACAGTTTCAGAGCGACACTATCTTCTTTTTTCCAAACGCTCGGAAAGCGAGGAGGGCCGTCATCCTTGCCCAAAACCAAGTCCAATGACCGCTGCCGGATGTCGTCAAACCGATGCTGGGGCGGATCAACAAATCCTTTGTCTTCGTACTGAATCCAGTACCACATCAAACGTTCGCCGTTGATCGAATTACCCAGCGGCTTGATGTCGACAGACCGGATTTGCAAACCCAAACTCCGGAGCAGGCCGGAAATCTTATAAACCATTCCGGTTCGCCGACTCGAAACCTTACCAATGCAGACTTCAAACAAACACGTGTTCTCAATCGCATTGACGTGACAGACCGCTTCCTGAGGACCAATCGCCCGCAGTTCCATGAGCTGCTCCCCGATCTGCTCCGCGGAATGCAAAGCACAATACTTGTTCGGCAGCGACTCGGCTTTTTCTCGCAACCAGCGTTGCTCCTCTTCGACTTCACTATAGCTCGCAACCGATTCGTAAATCCGCTCGTACTGCTGCTTTACAACTCCATCAGAATCGCCCGTCAACAACTCTTTTGCATTCAAGAACAACTCCGTCAGCAACCCCTCCTTCCAGGAATTCAACACGCCTGGCCCCACAGCGCTGATATCGGCACAGGTCAACACATACAGCATAGCCAACATTTGCACCGAACCAACATTCGAGGCAAACTCAGCCACCATCGTCTGGTCATTGATATCCCGATGCAGCGCCAAGTGTGACATCACCAGATGATTGTGCACCAGAAACTTAATCGTCTCAGTTTCGTCTTCGGTCAAGTCAAACCGCACGCCGGTCTTGGCGGCGATTCTCCGACCGACCTCGCTATGATCCTCCGGAAACCCCTTGCCCAGATCGTGCAACAAGATCGCTAAGTGCAAGATATTCTTGTCGCGAATTTTCTTGTACGTTTCCCCCACGACGGAAGACTCGTGCTCGAACTTGGTAATATTGTCCAAGGCCTGCATCGAGTGCTCATCGACTGTGAATTTGTGATATTCATTGAACTGCAACAATCCGCGGGCGTGCTCAAACTCCGGAATGATCTTGCGTAGCACCTTCATCTCGTGCAATCGCCGCAACAAGGGTGCCAAGCCGTGCGTATTGGACAGCAATGCCATGAACCGTCGCGCGCACTCGCGGGTGAATTTCACGTCGGGATTTTTAAGCATCTCGTGCCGAATCGCAATCCAAGTCTCATGCTCGATCGACTTGTCGTGCAAGCAGGCCAGTTGCATCAACCGCAACACTTGCTCAAGGTCTTTCTTGACCGTCTCTAAGGCTCCCTTGATGACGCCAATGTGAGTCGGCCCCATCCGAAAATGGTCGTCAATTTGCCGAGTCACCAGCGGTTGAAGGGCCACCGCCACGGCCTTTTTACGACTAAGACATTTCGAGACAAAATGCTCGCAAATGTAATGAATTCGACTGGTGAACCGAAAATACTGCCGCATGTATTCTTCTACCGACAACAACGCGTCGTCGCCCGAAAAACCAAACCGTTCAGCCAATCGAACCTGCTCGTTGCGACCCATCCCGTCATTGGCTCGGTCCGCATAAAAATGCATCTCATTGCGAACCCGCAGCAGGAACTCAGAAGACTCCTGGAGCTGAGTTGAATCAGCCGTCGAAAGAGCCCCCTTCTCCAACAATCGATCGATTTCCGTTTCGCCGTATTGCACGAACCCCAACCAACGAATCAAGTGAATATCACGCAGTCCACCTCGAGACTTTTTCACGTTCGGGCGGAGCAGATAAACCGTCTCTCCAAACTCAACTCGCTCTTGCTCCCGAGCCGCAATGATTGCCTTGACGATGCTCGACGTTTTGCGAGACGTGATCCGTTTGAAACGGCCCTTGAAGTACTGAAACAGCTCGTCGCTGCCCGCCAACAACCTGGCTTCCGTCAACGATGAAAAGATATAAGCGTCTTTGAGCGACATGCTGCAGGCATCTCGCGGCGTGCGAAGGCTATACCCTAACTGCATGCCTGAATCGGTAATGTCCTGAGAAATTCGCCGTGAGAATTCGACGATGTCGTCCGTTAAACTACCTTGATAGAGCAACATCAAATCAACGTCGGAATACGGCGCAATGTCTCGGCGAGCACAGCCACCCAGAAACACCAACGCAATTCGAGACACCAGCCCCGGCGAGATTTCAGCCAACGCTTGCTCGTAAATTTGGAGCAAGACAGAATCCAACAAGTCGCTCATGGCATGACAAACGTCAACACCTAACCCGCCGGCATCATGCATTTCCCGGATTTTGACCCGCTCATGGCGCCACCGCTCTCGCACGTCAAGCACACTCTGACGAATTCCGACGCCTGGATTCATGATCGGTCAGTTAGTTAGAAGCCATGGAAACGGGACCAAATAGACGATTTGATAACTCCAAGCGAACAACGCGCGTGGTCAAACGCAGTTGTTCGCCTGTCATCATCTGATTGCCCAACGGTAAATTCTAAACCGCGTCTTGCCCCGTTTCACCTGTCCGGATTCGAATCACTTCTGCCAGGTCCGAGACAAATATCTTGCCGTCACCCATCTGGCCAGTTTGTGCTTTGCCCATAATCGTTTCGACAACGCCGCGAAGCTTCTCTTCCGAAACAACGACTTCCACCTTAACCTTGGGCACAAAATCGATGGCGTACTCGTTGCCACGATACATTTCCGTATGGCCTTTTTGGCGCCCAAAACCTTTGACCTCAGTGATCGTCATTCCCTCAACTCCACATTCGGTCAGTGAGGTTTTGATGTCGTCGAGTTTGAAATGGCGAATAATGGCTTCGATTTTTTTCATTGACAGTTTTCCTGAATCAGCGTGTAAAATATCTCGTCATCCAATCACTTCAGCGGAACGAGTGATTCGATCACCTTTCCGTTGAATGTCGTTGGATCTCACTTGATCGATCCTCGACGACGAGTTGCCCGCGATCGGCCCCATGCCGACGACCACTCGAACGGGCATCTTGGATTGTAACCAATTGTCGACAAAAACTAATCCCGTTGCAAAATTTGTTGACTCGAAAGCCAACCATTGCTGCGTTAAGGCCAATTAATGGCGAACGCCGAGGATTTCTGTGATCTGAAATCGAAAATCAGGTTCCCCTCAGCTTTCCTGGCCTCCGGAAACCAAGGGCTCAAAACGCCTCGACTAGGGGCTCCATCGAGACCGATTGCCATTTTAGCGCCAGCCAATGTCACTGTGACAAGCGACAAAACGGCTGACGATCGTTCGCTGAACGCCCAAATTGTGGCCGATCCAAGATTGGCTTACTTGGGGTCAATGAATCAAGAGGCTCTCAATCTTCCGAAGCCGTTTTCCGCCCAACATTCCACTTTGTTTCTGGAGCGTCGTTCTCGACATTCACGAATCGGGCCAACACGAACAGCAAATCCCCCAGCCGATTTAAGTACACGAGCTCGCTTGTTAAATCGGCTGCGACACCCGACTCCATCAGTTCAACCAGTTCGCGTTCACTGCGGCGACAGACCGAACGAGCCAAATGTAAGTGAGCCCCCGGACGACTGCCGCTCGGCAAAATAAACGCCTCAAGTGGAACCAAACTGGTCTCCAACTCATCAATCACGAATTCCAGTTCGACCGCTCGATCCAAAGGAAACTCAGGCACTCGGTTGGATGCCCCCAAACAAGCCGCAACTCGGCTGCCGATGTCAAACAAGTCATGCTGAATCTGAACCAACATCGCATCCACTCGCGGCGACACCGATTCCGATCGCACGACTCCTAACAGCGAGTTGGTTTCATCGAGCGAACCACAGGTCTGAATCGCCAAATGTGATTTGGAAACCCGGACCCCGCCCAAAAGTCCCGTCTCGCCTTTATCGCCAGTCTTGGTATAAATCTTCATGAACTAGTCCGTCGTGGTAGGATCAACTATCTTAATGTTTGCATTCATCATGGATTCGGCTTGCTTAAGAAAGACTGCTAGGATGGCCAGATTAAAATCATGCGGTTTTCTTATCTTCAGAGAAGATCCTACTCCATCATTTCTACTGATGCGACATCCCGACCGCTGGGACCTCCCCAAAGGTCATATTGATCCTGGTGAAACCAATCTGGAATGCGCACTTCGGGAGCTTTTCGAGGAGACGGGGATCACGCAAGACGACATCGAAGTCGATCCTGAGTTCAAGCACAAGAACAAGTACACGGTCAAATACAAGAAAAGCGACGGCGAGCCCAAAAAGAAAAAGCTTGTGATCTATCTCGCTCGCCTGACGTGCGACGTGGAAATCAAGCTTACCGAACACGAAGGGTTCGAATGGATCCCGTGGAACCCCCCGCACCAGATTCAAGAAAAAACGATTGACCCTGTGTTGACCGAATTGGCAGATTTTTGGGCTCGAAAAAAGGAACTCGCTTGAACCAACCCGATCGATTTTCCCTCACACACAATTTGGTCGATGTCGCCAACCACTCGATTTTTCCAGCCCGAGTCTCGGTGCGCGACGGCGTGATCGAAGAAATCCAACGTGTCGAAAAAGCGAGTAATTTTTTGTTGCCGGGATTTGTGGATGCCCATATCCATGTTGAAAGCTCGATGCTACTGCCCAGTGAATTCGCGCGAGTCGCTGTCCGCCACGGGACCGTTGCCACGGTTTCGGACCCCCATGAAATCGCCAATGTATGCGGGCTAGATGGCGTGGAGTTGATGCTTCGAAACGCTTCCCAAACGAATTTCAAATTCTGCTTCGGAGCTCCGGCCTGCGTCCCGGCCACGACTTTTGAGACAGCTGGGGCCACGCTCAACACGCACGACGTCGCGAACTTACTCGCCGATCCTAGAATCGGCTACCTCAGTGAAATGATGGATTTTCCGGGTGTCCTCAACGGGTCGCCTGAGATCATCGCCAAAATCAAATCGGCTCAAGCCAATGGCAAGCCCGTCGACGGTCACGCCCCAGGCCTGCGAGGCGACGATGCAGTTCGATACTTCGGAGCAGGCATCTCAACCGACCACGAATGCTTCACCAAAGCCGAAGCCCTCGACAAACTTGCTGCGGGCTGCAAAATCGCCATCCGGGAAGGATCGGCGGCTAGGAATTTTGACGCCCTGGAATCGCTAATCGACGAATTCCCTGACAGAATCATGCTCTGTAGCGACGACAAACACCCGGACGAATTTCTCTTGGGGCATATCGATCAACTCGTCGCGCGAGCAGTCGCTGCCGGACGGGACGTGATGAATGTCCTTCGCGCTGCCTGCCTGAACCCCGTCGAGCACTACGCCCTAAACGTCGGCCAGCTGCGCGTGGGCGATCCAGCAGATTTCATTGTGGTCGACAATCTAGTCGATTTTCGCGTCGCTCAAACCTACCTCGATGGCACTCTGGCAGCCGAACACGGTCGGTGTTTGATGCCGACCACCTCCACAGAAACACTGAACCATTTCGTCGCCACCCCAATCACTCCCGCTCAACTGACGGTCCCCGTACGCGGCAATAAAATTCGCGTGATCGAAGCCATTGAGGGACAATTGATCACACGCTGTCAAATTCGCGATTGCATTGCCTTGGAAGGCCAGGCCGTGGCCGATGTTGAGACGGACCTGCTGAAGATCGTAGTCGTTAATCGCTACCAACCGGCGCCACCCGCCATCGCCTTTGTGACGGGGTTTGGCCTGCGTTCAGGCGCCATCGCTTCTTCCGTCGCCCACGATTCACACAACGTGGTGGCCGTGGGCACCACGGATGAATCTTTAGCCGCAGCGATCAACGCCGTGATTGAATCGAACGGCGGTCTCGCCGTGACCGACGACGGTTCAACCCAAGTCTTGCCCTTGCCCGTGGCTGGCTTGATGTCAACGGAATCCGGCGATTCGGTAGGACGAAAATACAGCGAACTGGACGCCCGAATTAAATCCCTGGGCACGCCATTGCGCTCGCCACTCATGACGCTCTCGTTCATGCCGCTCCTCGTCATCCCGTCGCTCAAGCTCAGCGATCAAGGCCTATTTGATGTCGATGAATTTGGATTCGTGTCACTGTTCGTGGATTAGAAAACACGTCGCAAGCTCAGCCGCCTGGGAGAAGGCAGATCGTTTAACGATTAGCCGGCACGCGACGGCGTTGGGAAGCACGAGCAAAAGGCACCATTACCAAAACCGCACACAATGGGCTAAACACCGGGCCCCGCCGCCCTGTAAACAATGGCGTGTCAGGAAACCCCAAACTCGATCGCCATCGTTGACGCACCTAGACGCAATCAACGGGGACACCAACGCCAGATCTACCCCGAAACAGCACCCGCGTAAATACAGCGGGTTTCACTGCAGGCGAATGTAGCGCACTGTCCATTGTATTGCCAGCAGTCCTGGCAGTGGGGCGTTTTACATCGCGAGCAGACGACCATATTGGCAGTGATTTCTTCGCTACAAATAGGGCACTTCACGTCTTCGACGACACTTGCCTGGCCAACATTGATGAACTCTATTCCATCCGCGTTGATCAACATGAATTGATCAAATAACTCGAGTGAAAACCGGACAAAGTCTTCAAGAGGCACATAAGACTTGATGTAGCCTGGCTTCCTGACGACCAAGTTTCCGTAGCGAAGCGAGACGACAACTTCGTCGTCGCCCATGTGTCGGCGTATCTGTTGAATCTGCCACTGAACACCCGCACTCAACATCCGCCGCGTCTTGACAGGATCGTTGCTGGAGACATAAAAGTCAGCTTGAAACTGCGGGTCATCGATTTCAACTTGCTGCATCCAGTTCTTCGACCGCGGCTGGGACGTCGAGATTTCGAATCGCAGTCTTCGATTGGGCCAGATCATCCGTAGCTCTGTTTGACGGCGACTTGCAAATCGAAATGACTTGCGATTTTTCAGCGTACAAAACGTGCGACCATAGTCAAACCGCAAACTCGGCTTGGACAGGCCAAGCCCATACATGACTCCGCCGCCGCCTTTTTTTGCGGCATATCGGCTAGCCAACCGGTCATAGTTCCGGTTCCAACGGCTGAAACTCCGAACCAACAGCAAGAACAGTCCCACAACAAACACTAGGATTGCACCAAACACGAATACGATGACTGCTTCCATCTCCAAGACTCCTAAAGTCTTTTTCAAACCAGGTTCCTACTCAACACGATAGCAACCGTATGCTGCAACTCCCCGCACAAACCCCTCAATTCTTAGACGCATCGTCTGGGGCACCATCGATCGACATCGGAACACTGCCAAGTGGATCGTTCGTCGGTTCAGGAGGCGGCGTAAAGGCAGAGTCTCTGGAGACTGCCTCTTCGACGTTGCCAGGTGAAAACTCGCCACTTGAGGGAGTGGCAGTCGACTCAAACGTTTCCTCACGCTTGCCAACGACAAAACCTAGGGCGGCCCCCATCAACGCCACAGCCAAGCCGCTTAGCCCTAACCAGATCCATTTCCCGGAGCCTCCCAGAACAGACTTAGAGCCTTCTTCATCGCTCTCTTCATCGCCTGCTTCACCCAATTTTCCCTCCTCAAGCTCCTGATTGCGCTTGGTTGCTTGGGCCAGGCTATCGCGAGTCGTGACGAGCTGCGACTTGAGTTGAGCCGAGGTCTTGGCATTCGCGTCGAGTTCAGCGACGACTGAGTTGCGCTCGAATTTAAGCTTGTCAGCCAACGCCATTTGACCTTCTAAATTCGCAACCATCATCGAGCGATCCGTTTGCATCGCCATGAACTTGTCCACCAAATTGGGATCCCCGGTCTGGGCATGCACGAGCGTAGAGAGCACGTCGTTGAGAGCTTCCTCTCGCAACGATTGTTCTCTTCGTGCGGTCAGCTGCTTGATCGCTGACTCCAGTTTCGTAATCGTCGCTTTGTCTTTTTTGTCATCAACAAGGGGACTGGGAGTCAGGATTTCCCAAGCCACGACGGTAAACAGCAGGAACTGCATCATCAGCATGCCCACGACGGCGAGTTCGAAAACGGGTTTTCGATTTTCCATAACAGTTACCGAGGGTTGTGCTCCTGAAACTGCCGAGCCGGAATAGCGAGGGTCCATATTCATGAGCGGATCTTTATTGTAGATGCGTGCAAATTGATCGAGTTCCAATTGCCGAAACCGGCCGGTCGTTAGCACAAACCCTCCGGTTCGCTGCGTCTTGGGATTCGACTCCTCCGTCCACTGGAACCAGCCACGGTCCTGCTCGCAGGGATCGATCACCAACGCCACGTCGAGAGGGCGATTGAAAAAATTGTTGCAGATAAACAGATCCATCCCAGACAAAAACACGCTCCATCCAGGATGCGTGTGGTACCAACCCACCATCTCTAAATCAGGTCGGAATTCGTCACGCTGGCGAGTGATCTGACTCCAGGTCTCATGGGTAAATTTGAAACTACCCTTGGTGGCTTCGTAGTGCTCAGCCCGGAGGCTATCCGAAATCACTACAAATGGTCGGCCCTCGTCATCGATCGATTGTCGGCCCAGCATCACCCCGCCTAGCTCGACCCGGGTGTTGCTCAACGCGTGAGCTTCCATGTCTCGCTGGACATCCAAGTCGACAAAGATCAAGAGCTCGTCATCGCCAATCTCACCCACCATGGTGGTCGCAAAATGCGCATCCTGATCGGGCCGCAGATCACGCTGCGGCTCCGCTTCTTCAAGATCACCAAACTGGATGTCAGAACTCACTAAAACTTTGATTCCTCAGAAACTTTCGGCCCGCATTCCCATTCCGCAAACGAGGGCGACGCGGGGCTTGTCAGATCATTAACCGCCGATGGTCATGACCTCTACATCACCCTGCAACAAAACGTAAAATTCAGACTCACCGTTAGAGACTTTTACGATATCGTAATCGGGAACGCCGAGTTCAGACAGTTTCCGGTTGGCTAATTCCGACCCAAATTCGATCTCACACGTCGTTTCCGGCTGAAGCGGCTGATTGCAAGCTTCGCAAATCCCATCCCGCGAGCCGACTTTGCAAAGTGGCTGGTTGATCGGCTTGCTCGTTTCGCACGAGCGACATACCAACTGAATCAAAAAGTCGCGATCCAGCAGCAGTCGATAATCGGACAACACCTGAACCGACTCAGCTGCATTGCCAACTTGCGACGCCACCGCCGCAAACACATCGGCCGGTGTCGAGGACGCTGCGCTCAACGGCAGCTCTAAAATGCCCTCGTATGTTTCATGCGACATGCAATCTTCGCGGACTGGGTACTTGGTCTGATAAAAACGATTGGCGGCGCCATTGAACACCAGCGCCGTGCCTTCGGCTGCCGGCAAGTCGTGGATCAGCTTAAGGGCTTCCTGCACCTGAATCCCCCCAATGATCGAAGCGATCGTCGGCGCCGTGGGAACTTTGCCTTGCTGAATATCCTCTTGCCTCAACAGCGGACAGCTGTAGCGCAATGAGATTAAGCGATAATCGTTCTCCGTCATCGCACACTCGTAACACGCACCCTTGGGTGGCATGAAGACTTTGGCAACGCCGTTGATCTCCTGGATGCCACCATCAATCCAGGGCGTATTGGCTTTCCAACACATCCGATTGATCCACAATCGCGCTTCGCGATTGTCGACACAGCAAATCACCAGATCGACGTCACGCACCATCCCCAACCCAACATCGGTCAACACGTTTCCGAAATGCGGTTTGACTTGGCAGTCGGCATTCAACTCGGCCGCCATCTCCGCCGCCACATTGGCTTTGGGTTGACCATTGTGCCGCGCTCGAAAAAGTACCGAGCGGGTGAGATTGGAGTCCTGAATCTCGTCGAAATCAATCAGATAAACGTTGCCCAATCCAAGCAGCGCCAAATTTTTGAGGACTTCGTTGCCAAGCGCTCCCGCGCCGACGACAAGGATTTTGGCCGCAGCAATTTTTTCTTGGTCCCACCAACCAATCAGCCTGAGCCGGGAATAGCGATCCGAGTCGTCGATCACTAGCTCAGGGCTGGGGCGTGGTGTCTCGGGCGTGCTTGAGCGGCTTTCCAAATCCAAATCCAGTTGCAAGAGAGGTGAACGCCCAGCGACAATCTTCGCCGAACAAAAACGATCCAAAGTCAAAAATCTTCCCCGCCAACGACGCGGCCAACTAATCCAAAAATATGATCCCATCGTTGACTGGCGGTCTTTCAACGATTTCGATTCCAGATTCTATAATCTCAATCCCGTCCGACGTGGTTCGAGCGACGCGTTCGTGCTCGCGATTTTCCGTTACCCGGGTTACCAAGACCTCGGGCTGGATGATCACAGGTTTTTCGCCGCTGATGCGATCACGGATCGAACGTCGGTCGACCGGTAACGCAAAATCTGTTTGCGTTTTAGCCCAAAGTGCCGCCTCGCGATTGTATGGACTTTCAGTATCAAAATTTTTGTACCGAATCATGTCCCACAGCATCGTGCACATCTCGCTGAGCGTGAGGCTGGGCACCCAATGCGTCCCGTAACCGCCCAAACAGACAACGCCATTGTTGGAAACATTTGGGTGGAAGACCGGAGTCTGCCAAGCCAGATTGGGGACCATCCGCGGGTAAGCAGCCCCCAGTTCGACGAGGATTTCATGATGATGGGAAACAGTGATCGCTCCCTTCCGGTCGCGCTGAAACCCAGCTCCTTTGAACATCAGCCGGTACTTTTGGGGCGGTTCGCCTCGGCCGTTAAAAGAAAAAATCGTGCTCTCATCAACCAGTTTCTGAACGGATTGAAAATCGGAATTTAACCTGCGATCTCGAGGAGACTTACGCATACCTGTCCTGAAAATTTTGGATTCGAATTGCGGATACCACGCAGCCAGTGCCCCAAGCCTACTCTCAGACATTGTGGCAGCCGTCGATGCTGTGCCAGTCGATTCCAACACAGCAAGAATTCCAATAACCCCGTCAGAGAGCCGCGGATTGGGCTGCAGCCCTGTCTCGATAGCAGCCCAGATGGATTGGCTGGCGAGTCTTGCCATGCGGCGAGTTAGCCAGCGACGATTTCCGGATAGACGATCAAATGATCGCCGGCCGAAACGTTGCCATGAACGAGCGTTTCATTCTCATGCAGCCGTCGCCCACCTTCTTTGTGGTCCAAGCTGTAACTCATTGGTTGACCATCGGGACCCACCATCGGCAAATTCATTTTGGTAATAATATTCGGCAGAATTCGCTTCACGGTCACCGTGTCAGCGACAACCGCCTCCACGCTTTTGGCACCCGTTTGGTCCAGAAATGTAACTTGTGTACCCTGCTGTTCAACTGTTTCAGTCATAGTTTCCCTTTTCGCCCTGATTGCGCATGATTCGCGCGGTTGCTACTTCGCTGGATTGTTTCCACGCTTGACTACTCTATCCGAATACCGCTCTGGGCTTGTTCGTTGGAAGGAATAATTTCTTGTGGGAATTTCCAATTAATTCCCCCACCATCACCTAAGTCACGGCATTGCCGCCTAAGTTCGCATTTCGCCGGCAAAAAATTCCGGATTTCATGCCCCAGCTCGCGGATCGCTCGACAGCATCCCGTACAAAATAACGTCTTCAAATACACCCCATTTGCGCACATGCCGACGCAAATAGCCTTCTCGATGCATTCCGATTTTCTCCAAGACCCTTCCCGAAGCCGAATTTCGAGCCATGTGATGCGAGGTGATCTTATTAAGACCGATTTTCTCGAACCCAAACTCAACCACTTTGATCGCCGCCTCCGAGCATAACCCCAGCCCCCGAAAATCTCGCCCGATCCAATATCCCAATTCAGCTTGGTGATCATTCTCGTTGATTTGAATCTCTATCGCCCCGATCAACCTGCTTGCGCCGCGGCCAGAAGTGCCGGGCCCATGCGATGCCTCACCCACCAACGGCAGATATTGGGGCTTGGCTTCCACCGCAAATACGAAGGCTGTGCCTTCTTGCCAGCAAGTTTGATGGCGCTCGATCCACTTGACGGCCGCTCCCTGGGGATAAGGGAAATCGATCGATCGAGAATTCGCCGCTAGCTCGCGATCGTTCAACAATAATTCAACCGCAACGGCATCCGCCTCTATAAAACGACGCAACAACAAACGTTCTGTTGCTAATGGCATCTCAAACCCATCCTCGGCGTCGGTCGTAAAAGAATCAATCAAATTCATACTGTTTGCCCTCGGTCGTGGAACCTTAACAATCTTCGACGCCTCCAATTGACCCAAGCGAGCTCCAAAGTTTTTTGAAGTATCCCAAGTTTCGGCAGCGCGTCCAAAGTCGATTTGCGAGTTTTAATAGGGTTCGCATTCCCCACCCCTCAAATTCGGTCGGAATAGGCTGGATTGTCCGGGTCCTACCGATTACCAATTGCCAAAAAAACGACTCGAAAACTACCTACCCAATACAGGGGTGTTTCCTGACCTAGGGTTTCCTATCGGAAGGGAAGACTGCCCCTCAACATTAAGCTTCCCCACCTAAACTAGACCCGAGACGAAACTATGAGTTACCTGAATCGCTTTTTCCAAGAAGTCTTTGACGAGACCAATGAATCGCAGTTTAACAGTTTTGAATCCGTATCGGATGAAAAACTAGCGGAGCATCTCAAGGTCGACCAATACGATCAATTTCAGCTCACCGAAGCCGTGCGTCCGGCCATGGATCTCAAGATCAAACCTTGCCAGGGCTACCGCCACGATGTTTACGTTGACGAAGATTCAGACACAAAAGTTCCCGTCATCATGGCGGCGGCTTCCCGGGAAAAACTGTTCCCGCTGTTCATGCAACTGATCCAACGGCTGGGCTCAGTCGTGGATGTCGTGCTTGAATCCAGTCATTCACAAGCCGAAGGCGGACACGTCGATCTTTATCGCGAACACATCGATATGTCGGTCTTGAGCAGCGTCCTGTGGGATTACGAAGACCTGCTGTTGAACGACGGTTGCACCGGAATCGCAGTCCTCAACCCCAACACACCGCAAGAAATCCAATTCGAAGAACACAAACTGTTGATTGTCTACGGCAGCCCACTTGAACCCTATGAGTTTACGCTGGAACAACACGGCGTAGGTGAAAAGGAAGACATGAAGTTCATCACCGAAGCCGAGCACATTCACTCGTCATCCGAAGAATACGCCGAACGTTTCCTCAGACTCCGAACCGCATTGGGGCTCGATGGAAACCAGCAACCGCCACGTGAATCGTTTGGCGACCAAAGCTACGGTGAAAGCGAATTCAATGGCGAAGGCGATACCTACGGCGACAGCGGAGAAGAATTCGGCGGCATGTGCTAGTCTCAACGCAAGTATTTATTAGTTTCGCGCGGCCCCTCTCATCATTCATCATTCGCGCGAAACTTTTCCATGCGCCCCCTGGCTCAAGTTGAGCGTCCCTCAATTCACAACCCCACCGTTTCCTGTCAAAACAACCGACCCAATCAATGGGTGCCAAATCAAGCCGTTGAAGTCACGAATTCACCGCAAGTTTTGATGATGGATATTGATTTCTTCAACCAAGCCAATGACCTCTACGGTTATCAGGCCAGCGACCAAGTACTTTGCGAGTTCACCAGACGAATCGCCCCGCGACTTGATGCCGACAATATTTTGCCCGCTACGGTCGCGAAGAATTCGCAGTCGTGATGTGCGAGAACGACTTGCAAGACGCTCTCGTGCTTGCCAATCAAATTCGAGCCGTCATCGCCGAAACTCCATTTTCGACGCACAAAGCCCCCATCGATATCACGGTTAGCATCGGCATCTCGGGCGTCACTGGATTGGACAAAATCGCCCCCTCGCCTCTAGACTTGATCGAAGAAGCTGACCAAATGCTCTCCCGCGCCAAAGCTCTCCCGCGCCAAAGGTAACGGACGCCACCCGCTAATCGCAGTCGCCCTCATCCTGCTTGGCACATGAACGGTTAATCAGCAATCCAAGTCCTGCCCCTATCATAGCCCCCAAGATCGCTGCTTTGATCTGCTCCACGCTTCCAGAGGGCGGAGACAACATCACAAGAACGGCGACTCCGACAAAAATTGAACAGGTGAGTCGAACAATGTTTAAGACGTCTCCAATCCTGGCCAGCAATGTGAGCAAACCCATGAAAACACTAATCCAAGCATTCATGTAAAGGTTTAACGTTTGTGCATTAAGAATCACCAGGCATACCCAGGCCACACCGGTCGCCATCAACGTTCTGAACATAGAAACTTTCATGATTGCACTTCTTCATGCAGTCGAGGCTCGGGAACACTCAACTCACAATAGCCTGACATCCGAAGCCCAAACCGACTGCCATCTCGCGGCTTGCTGCTAACAATTGATTTTATGATTTACAACGCCATGCGCTAAGCAACTCTATGCGCTAGACAATTCATAGACTCGTATCACCATGACAAATTGTAGACGTGGCTAGAGTGCTGGCAAAATGCTCGCACCAACAACTCCCGATCCGTGACATCCACATTCCCCCCCCAACGACCAGTCCGGCCCTTCACGCGTGAATCGCCGCATGGATCTCGTTTACTTCTTGGCACCTCCAGCCTCTTCCTCACCATGCGAGCGCAGCGTTCCCGGTCAGGCAAGATTTTCGGATTAGCACGATTGACCCAACCTATCTCGTTGTAGCACACGTCTGGGTCGAGTTATTCATGTTCTAACAATTACGCCGATGAGCCATTTATATCGAAAATCCGCTTCATGCTGCGCTGCGAACTCAGCCGGCCGAAAGGTCCCTCGTGATTGTCCAACGATCCGTCATTCTTGCTTTACTCTGCTCGCTGCTCGCGTGGTCAGGCTGCAAAAGCTCCGATGCGCTCAAAACCAAGAGTAATCTGTTCAAAAGCAAATCGACAATCGCCCAAGAAACCGCCAGAAGATCCATCGAAGAGAGCCTGGCCAAGCAAGTCAAAGATCCGGCCGAACGCCAAGCTAAACGACCAAGTGAAACTCACCTTGACGCCCGTCAAACCCCCAACGCAACTCGACAAGCCTCCCACGAAACAGACGCCCCCCAGGGCGAGTCACCCATCAAGCAAGCCCGATTTCAATCACCGGAATTGACCAATCATTCCAGCTACCCCATCGATTTCCCAACCGTTTTACGTTTAGCCGGTGCTGACAACTGGAGTATCAAGATCGCTCAACAGCGTGTCCGCGAAGCCGCCGCCGACTATTGTGCTGCCAAGAATGGATGGATGCCTTCGATTACCCTTGCGATGGGCTACAACAAACACGAAGGCGAGATCCAAAGCACCGAAGGCGACGTCCTCTCGGTCTCTCGCAACTCTCTATTCCTCGGTGGAGGGGCCGGCGTCCAAAACTCTCCACTGAACGGTGGATCAGGCGGCCCGCCTCGCATGTTTGTCGACTTTTCATTGGCTGACGCGATCTTTCAACCGCTTTCCGCGCGCCGCTCACTCGGCGCAGAACAAGCCAGAAAAAACCGCGTCTTCAACGACACGATGCTCAAAGCCTCCTTGGGATACTACGACTTGGTTCGTGCCCAATCCCAACTCGCGATCGCTCAAACCAATTTGTCCGAGGCCAACAACCTGGCTCAAATCACCAATGCATTTGTCCAGTCAGGCAAAGGCACCACCGCCGACGATAACCGCGTGGCCGTCGTCGTCAACAACCGTCGCCAGGATTTAGTGACAGCCAAATCTGAACTTCAAATTGCCTCCGCTCGACTTGCCACAATTTTGCAACTTGACTCCTCGAAACTCAATCCAGAACTAGGCTTGGTCGCCTTGGATGCCGAGCCGATTCCTCTGAATCTGACAGGCGTTGATTTTGATCTCGCCACCACGATTCAACAGGCTCAGAACATTCGTTGCGAAATTGCGGAAGCCAACTCGCGGACGCTTTCAGCCCAAGCCGACCTCCAAGCAGAGCAATGGCGGCCTTGGCTGCCAAACCTCTACCTTGGTTACTCGGGTGGCTTGTTCGGAGGCGGACAAGGCGGCGACCTCCCCAATCTCGATGGCCGCAGCGATCTCGATGTGGTCGTTTCTTGGCAAGTCAAGAACCTCGGGTTCGGTACGCGTGCCCGACAAGACTCAACCCGCAGTCAAATGTACCAACGCAAGTATGAGTCGCAACAAATCAAAGACCAAATCGCCGAACAAGTTACTTCCACTTATCAACGTGTCCATGAGTTCCGAGCCAAAGTCGGAATCCTCAACGAAAGCATCGAACAAGCCGGCAATGGCCTGGCCATTAACCTCGCCGCCATCAAAGGCCTGGAAGGCTT